>NZ_JBEYJA010000024.1:0-110381 GCF_040703815.1 Streptomyces sp. NPDC006743
GCAAGACGCTCGGCTGGGATACCCCAGCCGAGCGTCTTCGTGATCTACTCACCACCTAAAACCGAGTGGTGTTGCGACGACCCCTTGAACCCAAGGAAGCCGGGGCCCTTGCGCGTACCGTCTCCCCGCGGCGCGGCGGGTGAGGGGCTAGTCGTTGCTGTTGAGGATCGCGATGAGCCGCAGGAACTCCATGTAGATCCACACCAGCGTCAGCGTGAGGCCGAAGGCCGCGAGCCAGGCCTCCTCGCGCGGGGCGCCGTAGGCGACGCCGTCCTCGACCTGCTTGAAGTCCAGGGCGAGGAAGCAGGCGCCGAGCAGGACGCCGATGACGCCGAAGACGACACCGAGGGCTCCGCTGCGGAAGCCGAGGCCGTCACCGCCGCCGAACACGGCGAACAGGGTGTTGACCACCATCAGCAGCACGAAGCCGAGCGCGGCGGCCATCACGAAGCCGTAGAACCGGCGGTTGACGCGGATCCAGCCCGCCTTGTAGGCGACCAGGACGGCGGCGAAGACCGCCATCGTGCCGATCACGGCCTGCATGGCGGCGCCGCTGGCGATGCGGTTGTCGACGACGCTGGAGACCACGCCGAGGAACACGCCCTCGAAGGCCGCGTAGCTCAGGATCAGCGCGGGCGAGGCCTTGCGCTTGAAGGACTGGACGAAGCCCAGCACCATCGCGATCAGCGCGGCGCCGACCCCGAGGCCGTAGGAACGGCTGATGTGCGCGTCGTCGACCGGCAGCAGCGCCCAGGCGAGCGCGGCCGTGACGACCAGCACGCCGAGGGTGGACGCCGTACGGGTGACGACGTCGTCCATCGTCATGCGGCCGGCGGCGGACGGGGCCTGCGGCGGCGCGCCGTACTGCACGTCCTGCTGGGCGTAGGGGTTCTGAGCGTAAGGGTTCTGCGCGTAGGGGTTGCCGCTCTGCGGGGCGTACGGATCGCCCTGCGGGTACGGGCCGCCCTGCGTGCCGACTGCGGGGCCCCCGGCCTGCGGCGCGGTGTTGAAGCCCGCGTAGCCGTTGTCGCGGCTGAACCCCCGTCGCGAGAAGACCGGGTTTCTGCTCCTCATCTCACTCCTCCATGGCCGCACGTCGCGGCCTTGGCTCAAGAGTAATGGAACGGCAAAGGATCGACCCTACTACCTGGGAAGGATCTTTCCCTCGTCCTGCTGCGGAACACGCTACGCGGGCGGGTGATTCCCGGCGACGGCCGGGACCATTCATGACCGGCCCGCGACCTGTCCGGAACCAGCCTGAGATCACCGGGCCCGGACGGCGGACCCTGCGGCGGCCGACGTCAGCCGAGGGGGAAGCCGGTGTAGCCCTCGGCGAGGTCCGTCCCGGCCGCCCGGCAGGAGGCGATCCGCTCCAGCCGCGCCAGTTGCAGGCGCTCCTCGAAGGCGGTGGCCTCCGGCGAGCGGTGCAGCATGGCCGTCATGTCACAGCTGAACCGTTCGGCCTGCCAGACCCGCCGCAGACAGGTCCGCGAGTAGGCGTCCAGCAGCTCGGCGGAGCCGGTCTCCCGCTCGTGGATCAGTGCCCGCGCGAAGGTGACGACGTCGCCGACGGCGAGGTTCAGCCCCTTCGCGCCGGTCGGCGGGACGATGTGGGCGGCGTCCCCGGCGAGGAAGAGCCGGCCGTGGCGCATGGGCTCGTGGACGTAGGACCGCATGGGGGTCACCGACTTCTGGGTGACCGGTCCGCGGGCCAGCCGCCAGCCGTCACCGGTCTCGAACCGGCGCTCCAGCTCGTCCCAGATCGCCTCGTCCGCCCAGACCTGCGGGTCGGTGCCGGCGGGCACCTGGAGGTAGAGGCGGGAGACGGAGGGGGACCGCATGGACAGCAGGGCGAAACCGCGTTCGTGGCGGGCGTAGACGAGTTCGTCGTGGGAGGGGGCGACGTCGGCGAGGATGCCGAGCCAGCCGAAGGGGTACGTCCGCTCGAACACCTGGGAGAGCGCGGCGGGCACGGCCTTGCGCGCCACCCCCCAGTGGCCGTCGCAGCCGACGACGTAGTCGCACTCCAGGACGTCCTCGCGTCCCTCGTGCCGGAAGCGGACCGCGGGACGGTCGCTCTGCGCGCCCTCCACGGCCAGCGCCTCCGCCTCGAACAGCAGCGGGCCGCCCTCGGCGAGCTGGAGGGCTATGAGGTCCTTGCAGACCTCCGTCTGGGCGTACACCGTCACCGACCGCCCGCCGGTCAGGCCGGGGAAGTCGACGCGGTGGCGGCGCCCGGCGAACCGCAGCTCGATGCCGTCGTGCCGCAGCCCCTCCCGGTCCATCCGCTCCCCCGCACCGGCCGCGCGCAGCACGTCCGCGGTGCCCTGCTCGAGGATCCCGGCGCGCTGGCGCTGCTCGACGTAGGCGCGGTCACGGCTCTCCAGGACGACCGAGTCGATCCCGGCGCCGTGGAGCAGCCGGGCCAGGAGCAGGCCGGCCGGGCCGGCTCCGATGATGCCGACAGTGGTGCGCATCGGGCGTTCCTCTCGGCTTGTTCGTGAGGTGAACTTTCCTTCACGAAGTTGCCTGAGTCTCCGCCCGGACCCACCCGATGTCAATGACCGCGGACGCGATCGGGCGGCAAGGGCACGGCCCCCTGAGAGGAAGGAAGGGGGAGGAGGAAGGGGAAGGAAGAGGGGTGAAGGGGAGAGCCGGGGGCGCGGACGCGTTCCCGCGCGCCGGAGCCGGGGCGTCCTTCGAAGCTGGGGCGTCCCTCGAAGCCGGGGCGTCGGCCGGAGCCGGCATCTCCGCGAGAGTCCGGGCCCCCCGCTTCGGACGGAGCCGGCGGAATCGAAGGAGCCGGCGCGGAGAGAACGGCACCTTCGAGACATCACGTGTGCAAAGGAGCCATCGAGGAGGTTGTGCCCGGAACCGGACTTGAACCGGTACGCCCGCGAGGGGCAGCGAGGTTTAAGCTCGCCGTGTCTGCATTCCACCATCCGGGCAGGCCATGGGCTCCGCGCTGAGATCCCGAGCCTATCGGGAGGCGTCCTTCGGACACCGGACAGGCGGACCGATGTTGTCTTATTTTATTGACGTCTGAGGGTGCATCAGCACTCGGAAGGCGCCATCGGCACTTGCCAACAGCCTTGCGGCCGACGGGCGGCCTTGTATGCGGAATGACGGAATTTCACCGTACGAACAAGGACGCTCCACCTGTTCCTGACCTCCCTCTTCGCGGGTGGGAGCGTCCGCGGCGTTCTCAGGGTCCGGAGTCATCCCCAGGTATGACACGGACGCCCGCGGTCCGACCGCAGTCGCCCCCCGGAACCGGAACAGCGGCTGACTTCACGGACGGGATCGCCGGGGACGATGGAGAACGTCCCGAGAACACCGTCGTCCCGACAGGAGCACCCGCCCGTGACCACCTCTTCCATCGCCGGACGCGCCACCGCCGTGGCCGCGCGCGCCACGGATCTGTCGAAGATCTACGGACAGGGCGAGACCCAGGTGGTCGCCCTCGACCGGGTCTCCGTCGACTTCGCGCAGGCCGAGTTCACCGCGATCATGGGCCCCTCCGGGTCCGGCAAGTCCACGCTGATGCACTGCGTGGCGGGCCTGGACACCTTCTCCTCCGGCTCGGTGCGCATCGGCGACACCGAACTGGGCTCCCTGAAGGACAAGCAGCTCACCAAGTTGCGCCGGGACAAGATCGGGTTCATCTTCCAGGCGTTCAACCTGCTGCCGACGCTGACGGCCCTGGAGAACATCACGCTGCCGATGGACATCGCGGGCCGCAGGCCGGACAAGCAGTGGCTGGACTCGGTCATCGACATGGTGGGGCTGTCCGGGCGCCTGGGCCACCGGCCCTCGCAGCTGTCCGGCGGCCAGCAGCAGCGGGTCGCCGTCGCGCGGGCGCTGGCCTCCAAGCCGGACATCATCTTCGGTGACGAGCCCACCGGGAACCTCGACTCGCGCTCGGGCGCCGAGGTGCTGGGCTTCCTGCGCAACTCGGTGCGCCAACTGGGCCAGACCGTGGTGATGGTGACCCACGACCCGGTGGCGGCGGCGTACGCGGACCGGGTGGTGTTCCTCGCGGACGGCAGGATCGTGGACGAGGTGTACGGGCCGACGGCGGACGCCGTCCTGGACCGCATGAAGCAGTTCGACGCCAAGGGCCGCACCAGCTGACACGGCGCCCGGCGCCGACCGCCCCCGCCGCACCCCCCACCTCGTACACCTGGACTGAGACAACCCATGTTCCGCACCGCCTTGCGCAACGTTCTCGCGCACAAGGCCCGGCTCCTCATGACCGTGCTCGCCGTGATGCTCGGCGTCGCCTTCGTGTCGGGGACCCTGGTCTTCACCAACACCATCTCCGACGCCTTCCAGAACAGCTCCGCCAAGGGCTTCGACCACGTCGACGTGGCCGTCGAGGCCAAGCACCAGGACAGCAGGGGCGACCGGGTCGGCACGACGCCCGACCTCACCCAGGCCGTGCTGGAGAAGAGCGCCCGGGTGCCCGGCGCGGCCTCGGCGCTCGGCGTGGTCAAGGGCTTCACCGCGATCGCCGGCAAGGACGGCAAGCTGATCGGCAGCGGCTTCCAGTCCGAGGGGGGCAACTACTGGGGCACGGAGGACCCCCGGTACCCGCTGGCCTCCGGCACCGCCCCGCACGGCAAGGACCAGGTGCTCATCGACTCCGAGACCGCCCGCCGGGCCGGCTACAAGGTCGGTGACACCGTGCGCATCTCCGTCGACGGCCCCGTCCTGACCCCCACCGTCGCCGGCGTCTTCACCACCGACGACGGCAACGTCACCGCGGGCGGCAGCCTCGCCCTGTTCGACACGGCCACCGCCCAGAAGCTGTTCGGCAAGCCGGGCACGTACGACGAGATCGACGTGAAGGCGAAGCAGGGCGTCAGCCAGACGGCGCTGAAGGCCCAGCTGGACGCGGCGCTGCCCAAGGGCAGGACGGAGACCACCACCGGCCGCAAGCTCGCCGACGACCAGGCGTCGATGATCTCCTCGTCGATGAGCAGCATGAAGCAGGGCCTGCTGGTCTTCGCCGGCATCGCGCTCTTCGTCGGCACCTTCATCATCGCCAACACCTTCACCATGCTGGTCGCCCAGCGCACCAAGGAGCTGGCGCTGCTGCGCGCGGTGGGCGCCTCCCGCCGCCAGGTCACCCGGTCCGTGCTGATCGAGGCGTTCGTGGTGGGCGCGGTGGCCGCCGTGACCGGTCTGCTGGCCGGTATCGGCATCGGCGCCGGGCTGAAGTCGCTGCTGGGGTCGTTCGGCGCGACCGTGCCCGACGGACCGCTGGTCATCACGCCCGGCACGGTCGTCGCGGCCCTCGCCGTCGGCGTCCTCGTGACCATGCTGGCCGCGTGGCTGCCCGGCCGCCGCGCCGCGAAGATCCCGCCGGTGGCGGCGATGAGCAGCCTGCACGCCCAGGCCACCACCAAGTCGCTGGTGCTGCGCAACACCCTGGGTGCCCTGTTCACCGCGGCCGGCGTCGCGGTGGTCCTCGGGGCGACCACGATGGACTCCGACTCGGCCCAGGCCCCCATGGGGCTCGGCGCCGTGCTGCTGATCATCGGCGTGTTCATCCTGACGCCGCTGCTGTCCCGTCCGCTGATCGCCGCCGCGGCGCCCGTGCTGCGCGTCTTCGGTGTCTCCGGCAAGCTGGCCCGGCAGAACTCGGTGCGCAACCCGCGCCGCACGGCGGCCACCGCGTCCGCGCTGATGATCGGGCTGACCCTGATCACCGGTATGACGGTGATGGCGGGCAGTCTCCAGCAGGCGATCGACAAGATGGCGTCGTCCGCGATCCGCGCCGACTACGTGGTGTCGATGGCCAACGGCAACGGCCTCTCCCCGGACGTCGACAAGAAGCTGAGCGGCACGCCGGGCGTCATCGCCACCAGCCCGCTGCGCGAAGCGCCCTCCCGCATCGGCGGCGAGACCGAGTACCTGACCGGTGTCAACGGCGCCGCCATCGGCAAGCTGACCGAGCTGAAGGTGCGGGACGGTTCCTTCACGGTCGGCGGCAGCCGGGTCGTGGTCGACGACAAGACCGCGAAGGCCCACCGCTGGACGGCGGGCTCCGGCTTCACCGTCCACTACGAGGACGGCAAGCAGCAGAAGCTCACGGTCGCCGGGGTCTACGAGGGCAACGACATGATCCAGGGCATCATGCTCGACAACGCCGTGCTCGCCCCGCACCAGAGCGACGCGACCGACATGCAGGTCATGGTCAAGACCGCCGACGGCGCCTCCGACGCCGCCAAGGACAAGCTGGTCGAGGCGCTCGGCTCCAACCCGGCGATCCAGGTCCAGAGCAAGAAGGACATCTCCAACGACATCGCCAAGTCCTTCACGCTGATGCTGAACATGCTCTACGGCCTGCTCGCGATGGCGGTGATCGTGGCGGTCCTCGGCGTCATCAACACCCTGGCGATGTCGGTCTTCGAACGCTCGCAGGAGATCGGGATGCTCCGCGCGATCGGCCTGGACCGCAGGGGCATCAAGCGGATGGTCCGCCTGGAGTCCCTGGTGATCGCCCTGTTCGGCGGGGTCCTCGGGATCGGCCTGGGCGTCTTCTTCGGCTGGGCGGCCGGTGAGCTGATCGGCAGCAAGATGGCGACGTACGAACTGATCCTGCCCTGGGGGCGGATGGCCGTCTTCCTGCTGCTGGCGGCGGCGGTCGGCGTCCTCGCGGCCCTGTGGCCGGCCCGCCGCGCGGCCCGTCTGAACATGCTGCAGGCCATCAAGTCGGAGTGATCCGGCGCGCACACACGCCGAGGGGCCCGTTCCGGGTCTTGGGTTCTAGTGTTCGTTGCAACACCCCAGTTCAAGGGGTGCGATGGACTTCGAGGTTCGAGGGGACCGGACTCCGCAGGGTCCCAGGAAGCTGTCACGTGAGCGGGAGGCATACTCCCGGCTCGTGCAGCAGGGCTACAGCAACACCGAAGCGTGCCGGATCGTCGGCGTTGACCGCAGGACGGGCAACAAGTGGCGTAACGGCCGCTGGGAGCGGAACCGGAAGCCGGTACCACCGATCAATCTGGTGGTACCGGCTTCCGGCCCTTCCCGGTACCTGAGCGAGGACGAGCGGATCCACATCGCCGACCGGCTGCGGGAGAAGGCCACCGTGCGGGCGATCGCCGCGGAGCTGGGCCGCAGCCCGTCCACGGTCAGCCGTGAGATCCGCCGCAACCGCCACCCCGCGAGCGGGGCCTACCGCCCACACGCCGCCCAGGCCCGCGCCGATGCCCGCCGGCCCCGCCCCAAGCCCCGCAAGATCCTCCAGAACCCTGAGCTGCGTGAGGCCGTCCAGGCGATGCTGGACGAGAAGTGGAGTCCGGAGCAGATATGCCAGGCTCTGCGGCAGAAGTTTCCCGACCGGCCGGAGATGCACGTGGTCCACGAGACCGTCTATCAGGCGCTCTACATCCAGGGCAGGGGGCAGCTGCGGCGTGAGATCGCCGGCGCCCTGCGATCCGGCCGCGCCCGGCGCAGGCCCCAGCGACAGGCCAACTGCCGCCAGACACGCTTCACCACACCGATGGTGATGATCAGTGAACGCCCGGCCGAGGCCGTTGACCGGGCCGTGCCCGGCCACTGGGAAGGCGACCTGATCATCGGCAAAGACGGCAGGTCCGCGATCGGCACCCTGGTCGAACGCGCCACCCGCTACGTCATGCTCCTGCACCTGCCCGGCGAGCACAGCGCCGAGGCCGTCCTTGCCGCTCTGACAGCCACCGTCCAGACCCTGCCCGCCCAGCTGATGCGGTCCCTGACCTGGGACCAGGGCAGCGAGATGGCCCGGCACGGCGAGTTCACCCTCGCCACCGACATCCCGGTCTACTTCTGCGACCCCGCCAGCCCCTGGCAGCGCGGCTCCAACGAGAACACGAACGGCCTGCTGAGGCAGTACTTCCCCAAGGGCACCGACCTGTCCGTCCACACCCCCGAGCACCTGGCCGCCGTCGCCGACCAGCTCAACCGCCGCCCACGCAAAACGCTCGGCTGGGAAACCCCAGCCGAGCGCCTGCATAAACTGCTCACGGCCTGATCAACACGACCACGTGTTGCAACGACCGCTGGAAACCGCCGGTGGAACGGGCCCCTCGGCGTGCCGCGGCGGCTACGGCGTGTCCGGCGCCCCCCACGTGCGGGCCCGCAGCGGCATCCCCGAGTCACCGGATTCGGGGGTCTTCACCACGAGCACCTGGTTGACGCCGATGCGGTTGCGTTCGAAGGCGAGCGCGGAGGCCGCCATGTACAGCCGCCAGACGCGGGCGCGGCCGGGGCTGGTGAGCCGTACGGCGCGGTCCCAGTCCGCCTCCAGGTTGGCGACCCAGCGGCGCAGGGTGAGCGCGTAGTGCTCGCGGATCGCCTCGACGTCGCGCACCTCGAAACCGGCGCGCTCCAACTGGGTGACCGTGGTGCCGATCGGGGCGAGTTCGCCGTCCGGGAAGACGTAGGCGTCGATGAACTCGTCCACCCGGTAGGCCGACTCGTCGCGCTGGGGGCGGCGGCCGATCTGGTGGTTCAAAAGCCGCCCGCCGGGCTTGAGGAGGGCGTACAGGTCGGTGGTGTACTCCAGGTAGCGGGCGGCGCCGACGTGCTCGGCCATCCCGATGGAGGAGATGGCGTCGTACGGCCCGTCGGACACGTCCCGGTAGTCCTGGACGCGGATCTCCACCCGGTCGGTCAGACCCTCGTCGGCCACCCGCTTCCTGGCGTACGCCGCCTGCTCCTGGGAGAGGGTGACGCCGACGACGCTCACGCCGTGCTCGCGGGCCGCGTGGATGGCCATGGAGCCCCAGCCGCAGCCCACGTCCAGCAGGCGCTGACCGGGCTTCAGGTCCAGCTTGCGGCTGACGAGTTCGAGCTTGTCGCGCTGCGCCTCCTCCAGGGTGGCGCCGGGCTCGGGGGCCGGCCAGTAGGCGCAGGAGTACACCATGGACGGGCCGAGGACGATCTCGTAGAAGTCGTTGCCGACGTCGTAGTGGTGGCTGATGGCCTGCTTGTCGCTGCGCCTGGTGTGCAGGTGGCCGGGCCGGCGGACCTCCTCGGCGGGCGGGGCGGGCGGCAGCGGGAGACCGGCCATCCTCACCAGGCCCGCCACCGCGGAGCGCACCGACGGGTCGCGCAGCGCCTGGGTGAGGCCGCGGGCGTCCTCACCGCGCTCCCAGATGAGACCGGAGAGCAGGCCGAGGGCGGTGTAGAGGTCTCCCTCCACGGTCAGGTCGCCGGAGACCCAGGCGCGGGCCAGGCCCAACTCCCCGGGCTTGAAGAGCAGCCGGCGCAGGGCGCGCCGGTTGCGTACGACGAGAACGGGCGCTGCGGGTGGCCCCGCCTCCGTACCGTCCCAGGCGCGGATGCGCACCGGGAGCGGTGTTCCCAGCACCTGTTCGAGCAGTCTCGTGAGCCGCAGCGCGGCGTCGGGCATGGTGCACACCTCCGTGACGGCGAACGCCGGATGTCATCCACCACGTAAACACCACGAGGGCCACCGCGCAGTCCCGCAAGCGGGTTACGACTGGGCAAAGTAGATGCAGCGGCCACGTATTTCGGTGTGCCGAGTCCGGCATCCGGAGTGCGGCGCACGCGCGCGAGACGCCGGGCACGGCTTTCCCCGCACCGCATCCGGACGCGCGCGGCCGGGCCGGGCGTGTCCGGGAACGCCGAAGGGGCCGCCCGCACCACGGATGGCGGGCGGCCCCTTCGGGGAGCGCGGCTCAGGAGCGGGACCCGGGGGTACGAGGTGGGACTCGGCACCCGGGACGGGCGGCTCGGCGAGGACGGCTCAAGGGACTGCGTCGGCCCGGCGTCAGGACGCCTTGGCCTTCTCCTCGGTCTTCGGCGCGGCGGCGACCGGGGCGGGCTTGGCGGCCTCGTAGAACTCCTCGCGGGGGTTCTCCATGGCGCCCAGCGAGACGACCTCGCGCTTGAGGAACATGCCGAGGGTCCAGTCCGCGAAGACGCGGATCTTGCGGTTCCAGGTCGGCATGGCCATGCCGTGGTAGCCGCGGTGCATGTACCAGGCGAGACGGCCCTTGAGCTTGATCTTCATCTTGCCCATGACGATCATCGCGACGCCCTTGTGCAGGCCGAGACCCGCGACCGCGCCCTTGTTCGCGTGGCTGTAGTCCTTCTGCGGGAAGCCCCGCATGCCGGAGACCACGTTGTCGCCGAGGACCCTGGCCTGGCGCAGCGCGTGCTGGGCGTTGGGCGGGCACCAGGCGTTCTCGTTGCCCGCCTTGCGGCCGACGAGGTCCGGGACCTGGGCGTTGTCGCCCGCGGCCCAGATGTAGTCGGTGCCCTGCACCTGGAGGGTGGGCGCGCAGTCGACGTGACCGCGGGGGCCGAGGGGCAGGCCGAAGCGGGAGAGCACCGGGTTGGGCTTGACGCCGGCCGTCCACACGATGGTGTTGGAGTCGACCTCCAGGCCGTTCTTCAGCACGACGTGGCCGTCGACGCAGGAGTCCATGGACGTGGAGAGGTAGATCTCCACACCGCGGCTCTCCAGGTGCTCCTTGCCGTACTGGCCGAGCTTGGGGCCGACCTCGGGGAGGATCTTGTCGGCGGCGTCGACCAGGATGAAGCGCATGTCCTCGCGGGACACGTTGGTGTAGTACTTGGCCGCGTCCCGGGCCATGTCCTCGACCTCACCGATGGTCTCCGCACCGGCGAAGCCACCGCCGACGAAGACGAAGGTGAGCGCCTTGCGGCGGATCTCCTCGTCGGTGGTCGAGTCGGCCTTGTCGAGCTGCTCGAGGACGTGGTTGCGCAGGCCGATGGACTCCTCGATGCCCTTCATGCCGATGCCCTGCTCGGCGAGGCCGGGGATCGGGAAAGTGCGGGAGACCGCGCCCATGGCGATGACCAGGTAGTCGAAGGGCAGCTCGTACGCCTCGCCGACCAGCGGGGCGATCGTGGCGACCTTGCGGTCCTGGTCGATGGTGGTGACCCGACCGGTGAGGACCTCCGCCTTGGGGAGCACGCGCCGCAGCGGGACGACGACGTGACGCGGGGAGATGCTGCCGGCGGCGGCTTCGGGGAGGAAGGGCTGGTAGGTCATGTACGACCGGGGGTCGACGACCGTGACGGTCGCCTCTCCGTAGCGCATCTTCTTGAGAATGCGCCGAGCTGCGTACAGGCCTACGTACCCACCGCCTACTACGAGGATCCTGGGACGCTCCGTGGTGCTCATGGCATCGAGTATCCACCCGTCGGCGGGGGGTACCTCGTGCGCCCCTTCACAAGGTTCGCAAGTGCCTGTGCTAAACTGCGCGGCCCGCGTGACCGAGATCATGGTGACGCGAGGGAACCAGGATCCGGTTCGAACCGTTGTCAAGGGCGCGTGAGCTGCCGCTCCGGCCCGACGGCGCCCCGGTGAAGCAGCCTCCCACTGGCGGTCCACACCTCCCCCGGAGTGCTCCCCTGAGCACCCTCACCTCCCCGCTGAGCCCCCGTGGGGGCCGACCGCACCCCTCCGGTGAGGGTGCGTGGGGCAATTCCTTGTGAAGAACTTCACGAAGTTTTCCGACAGGGTGTCACCGCGGGCCCCGCCGGGCCCTTCCCCGCCGCTCGTACGCCGTCCGGCCTGCTCAGCCGGCGCCGCCGGAAGGCGGGCGAAGGGGGTGCGGGCGGGGGCGGGCGAGGGGCTCCGCCACCGGCCGCTCGGGGGCTCGTGGCTCCGGCCGCACAAGGGCCGGCGGCGCCGGCCCTTGTGCGAGGGCTCGCGCCACCGGCCGGTCACGCCACCGACCGGGCGATCCCGTCGAGGATCGCTCACGAACGCGACTCCCGACAGATGCCGCGTGTACACGTGCACGCGTACACTGACCTCATGACTGAGAACACTGAGAACACCGTGACCGTGCGGGAAGCCCGCGCGCATCTCGCCGACCACATCAAGCGGGCTGAGGAAGGCGTCCCGACTGTCATCACGCGCAACGGCACCCCGGTGGCGGCCGTGGTGCCGGTCTCGGACTTCGAAGCGCTGGAGGAAGCGGCCGACGTGATGCTGGCGCGCGAGGCCGAAGCGGTGCTGGCCGAGGGAGGCAGCACCGTGACCATGGCGGAACTGCTGGCGGACCTGTTCACCGAGCGAGACGGCGAGGCGGCGTGAAGTACGCCTTCCGGTTCACCACGGCGGCGCAGCGGCAGTTCCGGGCCATCAGCCGGCCCGACGCCATGCGTATCCTGACCGCGCTGACCGCACTCGGTGACGACCCGTACCGCCAGGACGCCGACGTCAAGAAGCTCACCGGCCCGTCGGGCCTCTACCGGCTCCGGGTCGGAAGCTACCGGATCGCCTACCAGATCAACGACGGTGAACTCGTCATCCTGGTCGTCAAGGTGGGCGACCGGCGGGACGTCTACCGCGACCTGTGACGCCCCGCCCGGCACCGAGACCGTCGGGCACCGGCCCTCAACGCACCTCGCTCGCCGCGTAATGAGCGATCCCGTCCAGGATGTCGTGCTCGCTGACGACGACCTCCCGCGCTCCGACACGTTCCATCACGGCGAGCAGCACCAGGGCGCCCGCGCCGATGACGTCGACCCGGCCGGGGTGCATCGACGGGATCGTCGCGCGCTCGGCGTGCGTGGAGTGCAGCAGGGACGTGGTGATCTCGCGGACCCGGTCACGGGAGACGCGGGAGTGGTGGATGCGCGTCGAGTCGTACTCGGGCAGCTCCTGCGCGATGGCCGACACCGTCGTCACCGACCCGGCCAGACCCACCAGCGTGTGCGCCTCGCGCAGCGGGACCGTCTCCTCGGCGAGGTCGAGGGCCGCCTCGATGTCGGCCCTCATCGCCGCGATCTGCTCCTCGGTGGGCGGGTCGCTCACCGCGCCCTCGCGGACCAGGTGACGCTCGGTCATCCGGACGCAGCCCACGTCCACCGAGCGCGCCGCCCGCACGTGCTCCTCGCCCACCACGAACTCCGTGGAGCCGCCGCCGATGTCCACCACCAGGAACGGCTTGGCGAGGTCGTCACGCCCCGTCAGTTCCTTCGTCGCACCCGTGAAGGAGAACTCGGCCTCCTGGTCGCCCGAGATCACCTCCGGCTCGACTCCGAGGATGTCCACCACGCCGCGCACGAACTCGTCCCGGTTCTCCGCGTCCCGGGAGGCGGAGGTCGCCACGAAGCGCAGCCGCTCGGCGCCGTACTCCTTGATGACCTGCGCGTACTCGCGGCAGGCCGCGAACGTGCGCTCCAGCGCCTCGGGTGCGAGCCGGCCGGTGCGGTCGACGTCCTGACCGAGCCGCACGATCGTCATGCGCCGGTCGAGGTCGACCAGTTCGCCCGTTTCCGGATTCGCGTCCGCGACGAGCAGACGGATGGAGTTCGTACCGCAGTCGATGGCCGCGACCCGCGTCACCGGTCACCCTCCTCATGGTCCTCGGGCACCGTCACGCACGGGCCCTTGCGCCACCACTCGGGCAGCATCGCGATGGCCTCGTCGCCCAGCGGGTTCACCCCCGGGCCGGCGGCCAGCGAGTGCGCCACCAGGACGTGCAGGCACTTGACCCGGTCCGGCATGCCGCCCGCGCTCGGAAAGCCCGTCAGTTCCTCGATCTCGTCCCGGCGCCGGATGTAGTCCTCGTGCGCGGCCCGGTAGGCCGCCGCCAGTTCCGGGTCGGTGGCCAGCCGCTCGGTCATCTCCTTCATCACGCCGTCGGCCTCCAGCGTGCCGATCGCGGAGGAGGCCCGCGGGCACGTCAGGTAGTACAACGTCGGGAAGGGTGTGCCGTCGGGCAGCCGCGGGGCCGTCTCCACGACGTCCGGCTGCCCGCACGGGCAGCGGTGCGCGATCGCGCGCAGCCCGCGCGGCGGGCGGCCGAGCTGCTGCTTGAAAGCCTCGACGTCCGCGTCGGTCGGTGCGGTGCGCGGGGTGGGCGGCGGGGGCGTTTCCATGCCTGTCGGGATGTCTCTCTGTCGGTTCACTGGCGGGCGGCGTCGGACTTGTCGACGCCGTACCAGACGTTGGTGTACCAGGGGCGGCGGGCCGTCCCCTGCTCGGCGCGGGACTGCTTGACCGGCCCCGGGTCGACCACGGTGTAACCGGTCTCGCCGGGCAGCACGTAGTGCAGCCTGCGCCGGATCTGCTGCTGGGCGTAGGCGTCGTCCTGCCAGCGCGCCTTCAGGTCGCGCAACTGCTCGACCCGCTGCTGCGCCTGCGCCTTCTGCCGCTCGAGGTCGGCGATGTCGGCGCGCTGGGCGACGTACTGCCGCATCGGGTAGGCGAGGGCGACCACCATCGAGCACACGACGAGCGCGAGCAGCGCGGCGCGCCCGGTGAGCCGGGAGCGGCGGGCCTGGCGCCGGGTCTGGGAGCGGTAGACACGGGCCGCGGTCTGCTCGCCGAGCAGCCTGAGCCTGGTCGCGGTGGAGAACCGGTCCCGGTCCTTCACGGCCATCGTCCCGCCTCCCGTCGGTCGTCTCGTACGCGCCGCACACGCGCGTACGTCCCCGGACACGGTACGGGACCGGGTACGGGGACGTACGGGCGACTGGCTGAGCCTCACTCTTCGCGGCCCGGCTCGGCCGTGGTGCGGTTCAGCCCTCGAAGCGGCTGTTCAGCCCTTGAGCCGCTGCTCAGCCCTTGAAGCGAGGGAAGGCGCTGCGGCCGGCGTAGACCGCGGCGTCGTCGAGGATCTCCTCGATGCGCAGCAGCTGGTTGTACTTGGCGACGCGCTCGGAGCGGGCCGGGGCGCCGGTCTTGATCTGACCGCAGTTGGTGGCGACGGCGAGGTCGGCGATGGTGACGTCCTCGGTCTCGCCGGAGCGGTGCGACATCATGCACTTGAAGCCGCTGCGCTGGGCCAGCTCGACGGCGTCCAGGGTCTCGGTGAGCGAACCGATCTGGTTCACCTTCACCAGCAGGGCGTTGGCGGCGCCCTCCTCGATGCCGCGGGCCAGGCGCTCGGGGTTGGTGACGAACAGGTCGTCACCGACGAGCTGGACCTTCTCGCCGAGCTTGTCGGTGATGATCTTCCAGCCGGCCCAGTCGTCCTCGAACAGCGGGTCCTCGATGGAGACCAGCGGGTAGGCCGCGACCAGCTCCTCGTAGTACTCCGTCATCTCGGCGGCGGAGCGCTCCTTGCCCTCGAAGAGGTACGCGCCGTCCTTGTAGAACTCGGAGGCGGCGACGTCGAGGGCCAGGGCGATCTGCTCGCCCGGGGTGTAACCGGCTTCCTTGATGGCCTCGAGGATGAGGTCGAGGGCCTCGCGGTTGGAGCCGAGGTTCGGGGCGAAGCCGCCCTCGTCGCCGAGGCCGGTGGCCAGACCCTTGCCCTTCAGGACCTTCTTGAGGGTGTGGTAGACCTCGGTGCCCCAGCGCAGGGCCTCGGAGAAGGACTCCGCGCCGATCGGGGCGATCATGAACTCCTGGATGTCCACGTTGGAGTCGGCGTGCGAGCCGCCGTTCAGGATGTTCATCATCGGCACCGGCAGCAGGTGCGCGTTCGGGCCGCCCAGGTAGCGGAAGAGCGGGAGGTCGCTGGCCTCGGAGGCGGCGTGGGCGACGGCGAGGGAGACGCCGAGGATGGCGTTGGCGCCGAGCGAGCCCTTGTTGTCGGTGGCGTCCAGGTCGAACATGGCCTGGTCGATCAGGCGCTGCTCGGTGGCGTCGTAGCCGACCAGCTCCGGGCCGATCTGCTCGATGACGGCCAGGACGGCCTTCTCGACGCCCTTGCCCTGGTAGCGGTTCGGGTCGCCGTCGCGCAGCTCGATGGCCTCGAAGGCGCCGGTGGAGGCGCCGGACGGAACGGCGGCACGACCCGTGCTGCCGTCGTCGAGGCCGACCTCGACCTCGACCGTGGGGTTGCCTCGGGAGTCCAGGATTTCCCGGGCTACGACGACGTCGATGGACGGCACGAGCATCTCCTTCGTGGATGTGACGCTGAAAGTGCGGGGCGGTCTGCCTTGCGGCTGTGCCTTGCGACTAGAGCCTAACCGTCCCGGGCCGCCGACCGACCGACCGACCGTCCCGTGGACAGGGTGACGGTACACATTGTTCCAGCACGGAACAAAGGGCGGAGGGGCGGGGACGCGAACGGGAAGTGAAAAAGCCCCGCCCCGGTGCGTACGGGGGAACACGCACCGGGGCGGGGAGCCCGTGGGGACGGGGGCGGCCCCACGCGGCCTCCATCGTGGAGGCCGCGCCTGGGGAGGGCCTGGGGTACGGCTAGCGGCTCGCTGTCACTTCAGGTGGAGCTGCTGGCCCGGGTAGATGAGGTCGGCGTCGTCGACGATGTCCTTGTTCAGCTGGAACAGCTTCTCCCAGCCGCCGCGCACGCCGTGCTCGGTGGCGATGGAGCTGAGGGTGTCGCCGGCGGTCACCTTGTACTCGCCGTCACCCTTCTTGACCTTCTTGCCGGTCGGGGTGGTGACGGTCTTCTTCGGGGCCGGACGCGTCGCGGAGCGGTCGGCCGCCCGCTGCTCGGTCGAACGGGTCGAGGTGCTGCTCTTGGAGCTGCTGGAGCTGCTGCTCGACGAGGACGACGAGGAGGAGGAAGAAGAGGAGGAGGAGGAGGACGACGAGGAGCTGCTGCCGCCGCTGGAGGAGGCGCCGGACAGGCCCTTGCCGCAGACCGGCCAGGCACCCTTGCCCTGGCCCGCGAGCACCTTCTCGGCGACGGCTATCTGCTGCGACTTGCTCGCCAGGTCGGCGCGCGAGGCGTAGGCGGTGCCGCCGTACGCGGCCCAGGTGGAGTTGGTGAACTGCAGGCCGCCGTAGAAGCCGTTGCCGGTGTTGATGGACCAGTTGCCACCGGACTCGCACTGGGCGACCGCGTCCCACTCGGAGGTGGTGGCGGCGGAGGCGTTGCCGGCCGCCATCAGCGGGCCGGCGACGGCGACACCGGCGACACCGGCGAGTGCGATGGCGCGGGTGGCCTTGGACGGACGACGATGCTTGCCCTTGCCGGAAAACAGCATGGAAGGATCCCCTCACCGACGCCTGCGAGGTGAGCTGTCGGGTTCGGGCCGGTTGAGTTGCCCGGCCGTGCCCTTGGGGAGGCACGGCTTCACCCCCAGCCGCTCCGGTCGTCCGACCGGCGCGGCAACTTACCTTGGGTCCCCCGCTCCTGCCTTCGGCGCTCGAAGCGACGACTGTTCCCGTACGGCCGCTGGCAGGATTCGGCGTTGCGGCAGCCGGGGCTCGCGGTGGCGAGCGGTCATGACCGTAGACAGGTGATCGGCCGGATTTCAAAGACGATCAGGGCTTCTGAGACTCATCCCACACTTTCACCGAATGGGACATTCGACGCGAAGCGTGACGTGAACTCCGCCTACTTTCGGGCGTTTTCAGCGGGGACATCCAGGCTCTGACCGGCGACGATGTGGTCGGGGTCGGCGCCGATGGAGCCCTTGTTCGCGTCGTAGAGCGCGTGCCATCCGCCGTGGAGGTCAAGGGAGTCGGCGATGGACGTGAGGGAGTCGCCGGTGCGGACGGTGTAGGAGGCGGCGGACGAGGCGTGGGCGGCGCCGCCCTCGCGCGAGGCGTGCCGGCCGCCCGTCGCGCCCGTACGGCCCTCGGCGGCCCCTTCGTCGGCACTGCCGCCGCGGTGGCGGCCGCCTCCGAGCGCACCGGTGTCGACGAGGGCCGAAGAGCCGACGCTCTGCCCGTAGTTGTCCGGGGAGCCGGACTCGTCCCCGCCGCCGGAGCCGTCCGGCCACGGGGTGGTGTCGGACGCGTCCGGGCCGTGGGAGGTGCCGGACTTGGGCGGGTTGCCCGTCTTGGTGGGCGAAGAGGGCGAAGTGGAGGGCTTCGTGGCGGAGTCGCCCGGTGCGCCGCTCCCGTGGGCGGAGCCGACTCCCTTGGGGGTCTGCGCCGAAGAGCCGGACGAACCGGACGAGTCGCCCGTACCGCTCTGCGTGCCGTCAGGCAGACCCGGGTCGTTCACGCCGGACGGCCCCGAACCGTCCGCCCCGCCGCGCCCCTCGGAGTCGTCGGCGCCGTCGGCTGAACCGGACGATCCGGAGGAACCGGAGGAGCCAGAGGTGCCCGAGGACCCGGTCGAGCCGGAGGAGCCCGCAGTGGTCCCGTCCGAGCCGGACTTCGAGGACGACGAGTCGCCGCCCACGCCCGTGTCGACGTCCGCCGCGCCGGAACTCCTGGTGAGCCCGGAGAGCAGCCCGCAGGTGTGCCAGGCGCCGGGACCGCGGTCGGCGAGGATCTTCTCGGCCACGGCTATCTGCTGGGAGCGGCTGGCCTGGTCGGCGCTGGCCGCGTAGGACAGGCCGCCGTACTTCTCCCAGTCGTCCTGGGTCAGCAGCAGGCCGCCGTAGTAGCCGTTGCCGTTGTCGGCGCTCCAGGAGCCGCCGGTCTCGCACTGTGCCACCTTGTCCCAGGTGGTGCCGTCGGCCGCGCTCGCGCCGGAGGCGGCGACCAGGGGGATGGCGATGGCCGATCCGGTCACTCCGGCGGCGACGATGAGGGCCGGAGCCTGACGGGGGCGACGGTGACGACCGTTCCCGGAGAGCATGCGGAGACCTTTCGCACGACAACAGTGACCGGCGTGGCGGGAGGCTGGAAGGCCCCGGCGTCACACTGATGGGTGAAAGTAGCCGGTGACGATCACTTGTCACAAGTTAATGCCGCACAGATCACGTGACGATCACATAGTTGAGCGCGTGTCACCTTCGTGGCCGTCAGTGCCGGGGTGTACGGCCCCGAAGCGCACGGGCAGGGTCCGCAGCCCGCGCATGATGAGGCCGCCGCGCCAGCGCAGGTCCGCCGGGTCGGCGTCGAGCCGCAGGTCGGGCAGCCTGGTGAGGAGGGTGGCCAGCGCGGTCTGTCCCTCCAGGCGCGCGAGGGGGGCGCCCAGGCAGTAGTGGATGCCGTGCCCGTACCCCAGGTGCTGGTTGTCGCGGCGGCCGAGGTCGAGGGTGTCGGGGTGGGCGAACCGCTCCGGGTCGCGGTCGGCTGCGGCGAGGACGACCAGGACCGGGTCGCCGGCGGCGATGTCCTGCCCGCCCAGGGTGAGCGGCCGGGTGGCGAACCGCCAGGTCGCCAGCTCCACCGGCCCGTCGAAACGCAGCAGTTCCTCCACCCCGGTCTCCAGCAGTCCCCGGTCGCCGCCGGCGAGGGAACGCTGCAGCCGTTCCCGCTCGCCGGGGTGGGTGAGCAGGGCGTACATGCCGTTGCCGATGAGGTTGACGGTCGTCTCGAAACCGGCGAACAGGAGGATGAAGGCCATCGCGGCGGCCTCGTTCTCGGTGAGGTGCTCGCCGTGGTCGGAGGCGCGGATGAGACCGGAGATGAGGTCCTCGCCCGGGGTGGGTTCGGCGGGCAGCGCCTCGCGCTTGCGGTGGATCAGCTCGGCCAGGTAGCCGCGCATCTTCTTCACCGAACGGGCCACACCGCCCCGGGGGCCCTTGCCGTGCCGGATCATCATGCCCGCCCAGTCCCGGAAGTCGTCCTGGTCCTCGCGGGGGACGCCGAGCAGGTCGCAGATGGCGTAGATGGGCAGCGGGAAGGCGAACTCGTGGATGAGGTCGGCGGTGCCGCGCGCGGCGAAGGAGGCGATGAGGCCGTCGGCCAGTTCCTGCACGCGCGGCGCGAACTCGGCGACCCGGCGGGGCGTGAACGCCTTGCTGACCAGCCGGCGCAGCCGGGTGTGGTCCGGCGGGTCGATGTTCAGCAGATGCGTCATCAGGTCGGCCTTGCGCTCGCCGGGGATGCCGGTCCTGCCCCGGGCGTGCGCGGGCTCGTCGTGGTGGGCCGGGTTCTTGGACAGCCGGGAGTCGGCGAGGGCCTGCCGGGCGTCGGCGTACCGGGTGACCAGCCAGGCCTCCACACCGCTGGGCAGCCGGGTGCGGTGCACGGGGGCGTGCTCGCGCAGCCAGGCGTACGCCGGGTAGGGGTCGCTGGCGAATTCCCAGGTGAACAGCGGGGGCGGGGCGGGGACGGAGGAGGGGGTGTCCGGCTGGTCGTGCATGGGGCGACAGTAGCCGCCTGGGCGGAGGGCGGCCGGGCGGGGCGGGCGGACGCCTCGGGTCCGCGCCCCCCTTCTCCCGGCGCTCTCAGGCGCCCTCCGTCTTCCTGATCGCGTCCCTGTACGCGCGGGCCGCCGCCCGCAGTGCCGCCTCCGGGTCGACCCCATCGGTCTCGGCGCGGGCGGCCAGGGCCAGGAGTTCGTAGCCGATGCCCTCGCCCCGGGGCAGGGGCACCTGGAGGCCCGCCGTGCGTGCCCGCGAGGCGAGTTTCGCCGCGAGGGCGAGGCCGGGCTGGTGGACGGGGACGCCGTCCGTGACGGAGGCGCGCCGCTTCTCCTCCGCCTTGGTGCGCAGCCAGTGCTCCTTGACGTCCTCGGGGGTCTCGGCGCTCTCCTCACCGAAGACGTGCGGGTGGCGGTGGATCAGCTTGGCGACGATGCCGCCCGCGACGTCGTCGACCGAGAAGGGCTCCTCGGGGTCCTCCTCGGCGATACGGGAGTGGAAGACGACCTGGAGCAGCACGTCCCCCAGTTCCTCGCGCAGCTCGTGCCGGTCACCGTCCTCGATCGCCTCGACCAGCTCGTAGGCCTCCTCGATGCCGTACTTCGCCAGGCCCTGGTGGGTCTGCCGGGACGACCAGGGACATTCGGCGCGGATGCGGTCCATCACCTGCACCAGGTCGAGCAGGCGGGCGCCGGGCAGGTCGTAGGAGGCGGGGAGCAGCTCCAGCTCCGGCATGGCGAGGCGGCCGGAGCCGGCGAGCCGGGCGAGGCCGTCGGTGAGGGCCGGTTCGCCCTCGCCCGTGGCCACGACCACGACCGTGCGGCCGCCGGCGCAGGCACCGACCAGGTCCTCCGCGGTCGGGGACGCCTCGGTCACGGTGACGCCCGCCTCGCGCAGGTACGGCAGTTGCGGATGCGTCCCGTCCGCGCACAGCACCCGGTCGGCCGTGCGCAGCGCCTGCCAGGCGGGCCAGGACAGCAGGCCGGGGGCGACCCGGTGGCTGGTGGTGAGCAGGACGATGCGGCCGGCGGGGGCCGTCTCGGCGGTGCGGGCGGAGGTCGTGTTCACCCTTCGAACGTAACGCACGCCACGGACGCGCCGAGGAGTTGTCCACAGGCCGGGGAGATCCCGGACCTGCGCCACCGCGCACCCGCTCCCGCAGGGGCCGCCGGGGCCGGTCCGACGGGGCGCGGTACGACGACGAGCGGGCCGCTGGGGCCGGTCGACGACCGGGCCGTCCGGGCCGACCCGACGGCGAAGGGCCGCCCGGCCGACCCCACGGCGAAGGGCTGCCGGGGGGCTGTCCGTCCCGGCCGGGCCGCCCCAGCCGTCGGGCGTCAGGCCCCCGGGGGTTCAGGCCGTCTGGTGTCACGCCCCCGGGCATCAAGGCCGTCTGGTGTCACGCCCCCGGGCGTCAGGCGGCCTGCTGGGTGGCGGGCGCCGAGACGTCCCGCAGCCACGGCGTCTTCGCCGCGACCCCGCCCTTCTGCACGTCCCAGCTCCCGTAACGCGGGTTCAGGTCGACGTGGAGCGCGCCGGACGCGGCGGAGAGGGCGTTCCAGAAGGCCGGCCTGCTGGTGTCCGTGTTCAGCTTCGCCGCGAGCTTCTGCGCCTCGATCTGGAGGCGGAGGCTGTCGTCCAGGCGCTGCGGCGCCACCCCGTACTGCTGGAGCCAGCCCGTCTCCAGCGCCTTGGCGCCGCCCGCCCGCTGTTCGAGACCGGAGCGTGCCGTCTGCACCTCGCGGCGGGTGACGGTGACGCCCGCGTCACCGGCCGCCCGGTCCAGCACCCGGTCGAGCACCATCTGGTGCAGGGTGTCCCGGTTGAGCGTGCCGGTCCGGGCGACGACCTGCTCGTACTGCGTCTCGTCGGCCACCGCCGCCCGCTGCGCCCGGCGCACCTCGTCGACCCGGCTCTGTACTTGCGCGACGGTGATGCGCTCCCCGCCCACGACGGCCGCGGCGCCGGGGTGCGCCTCGCTTCCGCAGGCGGTGAGGAGGGGGGCCGCCGCGACGATCGCGGCGGACAGGACGAGCGCGGTGCGACGGCGGCGGTGCAAGGGAACCTCCCGTTGGAGATTGCAACAACAGGTGCGGCGCGCGGCGCCCCCACCGGGGCGGTGGCCGGGCGACGGGCGGGCGCACAAAGTCTTGCGGTGATCGATGGTAGGCAGCGGCCGTGCTCCGGCCAAGCCATTGGACCAACGATTCGCCGCGGCTTCGGGCACCGCCGCGTCACCCTCCGCGGCTCCCGGGACCGCGTTCGCCGCCCCGCCGGGGTCAGCCGGTGATCGCCACCGGGGCGTCCCACGCGTCACGGTCGACGGTGAGGGTGTAGCCGCGGCGCGTCTCCTTGCTGTTCACCTGGTACTGGTGGGCGCGGCTGTGGTCGGTGTACTGGGTCCGGCCGAAGGGCCAGTCCGTGGTGGTGGTGTCCTTCTTGTCCCACAGCGCGTACCAGAGGTTGCCGGGCAGGTCGGTCCTGTTGCTCGCGGTGGCGACGGCCTTGGCGCTGGAGCTGGTGAAGCCGTAGAAGCCCGCGCGGTAGGTCTTGGCGCGCAGTTGCTTGTCGAAGGCGCGGACGTAGGCCAGTACGGCGTCGTTGCACGCCTTGTCCGTGACGGCGTACGGCTCCATGTCGAGGTAGACGGGGCTGCCGGCCTTCATGCCGAGCGCGGACGCCTTGGCCACGGCGTCCTTGGCGTCGCTGCTGCCCAGGGACGCGGCGGTCGCGGCGGTGAGCTTCTCGGGGCTGGAACTCTTCTGGCAGGGCGGCTGGGCGCCGACGTAGAGCGGGACGAGTTTCCAGCCGAGGGAGCTGACCGACTTCACCCAGGAGGCGGTGAGGTTGGGCTGGGCGCAGCCGCGGTTGCGGCCGCCGATGTAGACGGCGGCGCCGCCGTAGTAGCCATCGGCGCGCCAGGCCTTCATGGCGCTGAGCGAGGGCGCGGTGCAGGTGTCGAAGGCACGGCCGGTGAAGGTCTTCTGCGCGGGCCAGGACGTGGCGGCCATCGAGGTCTGCGCGGCGATCCCGCCGCCCGCGACGACCGCGGCCCCTGCCACCGCCCAGGTGATGTACCTGCGCTTCTTGGACTGCCGGTGTTCGGCCATCCCCACCCCTATGTTTCGGTGCGTGCGCGTGTACTACAGGCGCACGTGTGTGCTGGAGCGCGTACGGCGGCGGTCACACGGCGTACGTCCACTGGAAGTGTCTTCAGGTCTCCCCGGCGTGGCGCGCACGGTCGGTGCGCCGCCGCGTTCTCGCGCCTGAAGCGGATCGCACGGTAGCCGACGCAGCTTGTGCGAACGGGAAACAGTTCCCCTCCGGCACCCCTCGTTTTCTCCAAGCGACGGCAAAATCGGCCGCGTCGCCGGTGCGGCGGGCGGGGGCCTCCAGCCGACTCGCCGGTCTTGACCGAGTGTTGGCCCGCTTCTGACCTGTCCATGATCTCCTGGCCCCAGGGGCGTCATAGGGTCCGGTGGCCACCCCCATGGCTCGTTCCGAAGGACTTTGATGCACCTCCCCTCCCGCGCCGCCCGCGTTCTGACGGTGGCCGCGCTCCCCCTGGTCCTGGCCGCCTGCGGCTCCTCCGGGGACACCAAGGCCACGTCGTCCTCCCAGGACACGCCGGCCGCCTCTGCGGCGTCCTCGGCCAAGGACCCCGACGCCGGACTGCTCACCGGCACGCAGCTGAAGAAGGCCCTCGCCCCGGCGTCCTTCTTCCCGTCCGGTTTCAGCTCCGACCCGTCGAGCACGCGGGACACCGGAGACACGTTCACGCCGCCGGCCACCAAGAGCCCGGCGAAGCCCGACTGCGCGCACCTGGACGGCACGGGCTGGGTCGACGTCACCGGTATCACCGGGGTGTCGTTCGCGCAGGGCGACTACGTCGACAAGGACACGTCCCAGGAGATCTCCCAGGAGATCGACGCCTACCGGGGCACCACCGCCGCGAGCGTGCTGGAGGCCGTCCGGAAGACCGCCGCCTCCTGCACGTCCTTCACCGACTCCGGCACCCACAGCACGGTGAAGGCCGCGGGCAGCACCACCACGGGACTCGGTGACGGCGCCTACACCGTCACGCTGACCGACAGCGCCTGGGAGAACGGCACCACCCTGATCGCCGCCCGCCAGGGCGCCAACGTCGTCACCGTGCTCTCCACCGACGGCCACGACAACGGCGCGGCCACGGCGAAGAAGCTGGCGCGGCGGATCGTCGCGTCCCTGAAGACGGCTTCCTGACCGCAGGGGCGGACGGGGCCACGCCCCCCGCCCCGTGGCTTAATCTTGCCCCCTGCTGTGTCCGCGCCCGACCGGGGCGGACCGTGTGGGGGGGGATGAGATCGACGTGGAGAAACGCCTCGAAGCCGGCTGGTTCCAGCGGATCGCCTGGGTGGTCCTCGCCTGGGGCTCGCTGGGCATGCTCATGTGGGTGCCCTTCCTGTACGTGGCGATCCGCCGGGGGCGGGGCTCGGACTGGGGGGCCTTCGCCTCGTTCCTGCTCTACGAGTGCGTGACGGTGACCTGGATCGCCCTCATGCCCGACGAGGGGCAGGACGACCTGCTGTTCGGCTTCGTCATCATCGGCTGCATGCTCGTGGCCGCGCTGATGCTGCTGTTCGCCCTGTTCGACAAGCGGTCACCGCAGGGGGCTCCGCCCGCGTACGGGCCCCCGCGGGCCGCGGCGCCGGGGCCGTACGGGTATCCGTACGGACGTTAGGCCGCGTTCAGTTCGCACCAGACGACCTTGCCGCGGTTGCCCTCCCTGGCCAGCGGCTGCCACCCCCACAGGTCCGCGCAGGCCTTGACCAGCGCCAGCCCGCGCCCCTCCTCCGACTCGGCGACCTTCTCCAGCGGCACCGGCGGCTCCGGCGGGACGGGGTCCGCGTCCCAGGCACCGATCCGCAGCACGCCCGCCGCCCAGCGCACCCGCAGGGCGGCCGGCCCCTTCGTGTGCCGTACGGCGTTGGAGACCAGCTCGGTCGCCAGCAGCTCGGCCACGTCCACCAGCCGGATGAGGCCGTGCATGGTGAGGATGAGGCGGAGGGTGCGGCGGCTGACGGTGACGGCGCGGAGGTCGTTGGGGAGGTAGAGGCAGTACTCCCAGGGATCGGCGGGGGCATGGCTGTTTTCGGGCATGGGGGGACTCCGTCCGTCGAGTGAGGGGTGCGGTTCCTGGATTCCGCTGCGGTGTCCGGGCGGTGGCCTTGCCGCAGCCGTCATGGCAGGACGGAGCGGTGCGCTTCCGGGGCCCCGGGGTTTCGCAGGGTGAGCGTCGCGTCACCGACGGTAGGTCTAAATCTAGGGACGCTGCAAGCGGGTCGCGTAATCTGACCCCCGAACGAGTCATGCCGCGAGGCACGTTGAAGGGGCCGGTCCATGGTGAAGAGGCGCGAGCCGACAGCGCGTCAGTTGCGGCTGGCCACCGAACTGCGCAGGCTCCGCGAAGCGGCAGGTCTCAACGCCCGCCAAGCGGCCGCCCTGCTCGGGGTGGCCCCCGCCCAGATCACTCACATCGAGTCCGCGCTCGCGGGCGTCAGCGAGCAGCGGATCCGTCGCATGGCGTCCCACTACGCCTGCACGGACACCGAGTTCATCGACGCGCTGGTGGCGATGGCCACGGACCGCACACGCGGCTGGTGGGAGGAGTACCGGGGACTGCTGCCCACCGCGTTCCTGGACCTTTCCGAGCTGGATCACTACAGCTCGTTTCTGCGCGAGGTGTCCATCCTGTTCGTGCCTGGTCTCTTGCAGACAGAGGACTACGCACGCGCGGTCTTCTCCTCCCGGGTGCCGGAACTCACGCCCGAGGAACTTGAGCTGCGTGTCCGTTACCGCATGGCGCGCCAGGCGATCGGCACGCCCTACGAGGTGATCGTCCATGAGGCCGCGCTGCGCATCAGAGTAAGAGACCGTGCCACTTCGAAGGCCCAGCTCAACCGGCTCCTCGATCTCTCCCAAGCGGACCACGTCACCCTGCGGGTCATCCCTTTCGATCTGGACGGCTTCTCCAGGGCCTCAAGCACCATGACGTACGCAGGTGGCCCGGTGCCCAAGCTGGACACGGTGGTACGCGACGCTCCCCACGGCTCGGTTTTCATCGACTCCGAAGCCCAACTGGACGCCTATCGAAAGCGTTTCCGTAAAGTGAAGGATGTATCACTCGACCCCGAGCGATCCCGCGACTTCATCCACGGGCTGACGAAGGAGCTGTGAGGCACCCATGGCCGCTCACGACAACTGGCGAAAGTCGTCGTACTCCGGCGAGGGCGACGGCAACGCCTGCGTCGAGATCGCAACCTCCCCCACCCACACCGCCGTCCGCGACTCGAAAGCCCCCGCCCGGGCCACCCTCACCTTCCCCGCCCCCGCCTTCGGCGCCTTCCTCGCCACCTTGAAAGCGCAGGACTTGCCGTGAGGCCCGCCGGAACCAGCCCCGACCACTGGCGAAAGTCGTCGTACTCCGGAGAGGGGGACGGCAACGAGTGCGTGGAGATCGCAACCTCCCCCACCCACACTGCCGTCCGCGACTCGAAAGCCCCCGCCCGGGCCACCCTCACCTTCCCCGCCCCCGCCTTCGGCGCCTTCCTCGGCGCTCTCAAGCGGGCGGCGCGCTGAGCCGGGCCGGCGGGGTCAGCCGCCGCACTGCCTCAGCATCGCCTGCTTGTCCGCCGTCGTCACCGGCAGCTTGTACTTGAGCGAGACCTGGGCGAACCGCACGCTGTACGCGCACCGGATGCCCTTGTTCGGCGGCAGCCAGGTCGCCGGTCCCGAATCGCTCTTGGAGGAGTTGGCGGGGCCGTCGACCGGCAGCAGGTTGAGGGGGTCGTTGGCGATCTGCTCGCGCTTCTCCTTGGGCCAGTGCGCGGCGCCCATCTGCCAGTCGTAGGACAGCGGCATCACGTGGTCGATCTGCACGGTGGCCGCGTGCGCCTTGGTCCACTGGATCGTCTTGCCGGTGTACGGGTCGTGCAGGGTCATCGCCACCAGCACGCAGTTCGAGCCCTTGCGGAAGCTGACGTCCTGTCCGTCGCGCTTGAGGACGTCGTCGCGGGTGTCGCAGCCGTTGTGCGCGAAGGGCACGCCGTTCACGGAGTCCATCCAGGCGTAGCCGAACTGGTCGCGCTTGTACCCCGTCTTGGGGCCGCGGCCCTTCGTCGCCACCGTGCCTATGAGCTTGCGGGCCGCCGCCCGGTCCGACTCGCCGGTCAGCGGCGCCAGCCCCGGCTTCGTCCCGTCCGGGTTGGCCAGCGGACTGACGGAGTGTCCGTCGGAGGACGGAGCCGGCGCGCCGCTGCGCGTCGCGGGCCCCGCGCCGTGGACCTCGTCGCCCTTGCAGCCCGCGACGAGGGCGAGGGCCGCTACGGCGCACACCGCCGCACCACCGCGCACGAGCGGACGCCGCACCGCGCGCCCCGGCCCCCGCTCCCCGGCTTCCCGGTACCTCTCCACGCCCATGAGCCCTCCCCTTGCCTTGCCGTGCGTGGCCCGCACCTGGTGCGTGCGGGCCTGTCTTACCTGTGCCCACGGTAACCAGGAAGGTGTGCGCCCCACTTGGGGGCGCACAGAGGCAAAAGGAGCGAAAAGGGCGTATCGAGTGTTACGACCCGAGCACCGAGGCCAGGAACTCGCCGACCCAGCCGAGCAGTTCGCGGCCGACCAGCGGCTTGCCGCCGACCTTCGCGGTCTTCGGGCGGGGGACGAGCACCTGGTGGGTGGCCGGCTTGAGCAGCGAGCCCGGGTAGAGGCGCTTGAGGCGCAGCTCCTGCGACTCGCGCAGCTCCACCGGGGCGAAGCGGATGTTGGTGCCCTGGAGCACGATCTCACCGACCCCGCAGGCGCGGGCGAGCATGCGCAGCCCGGCCACCAGCAGCAGGTTCTCCACCGGCTCGGGCAACTTGCCGTAACGGTCGGTCAGTTCCTCGCGGACCGCCTTGATGTCCTCCTCGCTGTTGGCGGAGGCGATGGAGCGGTACGCCTGCAGGCGCAGCCGCTCGCCGGGCGCGTAGTCGTGCGGGACGTGCGCGTCGACGGGCAGCTCGATCTTGACCTCCAGCGGCGGCTCCTCCTCGGCCCCGCCGGTCTCCAGTTGCCGCCGGTAGTCCGCGACCGCCTCGCCGACCATGCGGACGTACAGGTCGAAACCGACGCCCGCGATGTGGCCGGACTGCTCGCCGCCCAGCAGGTTTCCGGCGCCGCGGATCTCCAGGTCCTTCATCGCCACGTACATGCCCGCGCCCATCTCGGTGTGCTGGGCGATGGTGGCCAGGCGCTCGTGGGCCGTCTCCGTGAGCGGCTTCTCCGGCGGGTAGAGGAAGTAGGCGTAGCCGCGCTCGCGGCCCCGGCCGACCCGGCCGCGCAGCTGGTGCAGCTGGGAGAGGCCGAAGTTGTCGCCGCGCTCCACGATGAGGGTGTTGGCGTTGGAGATGTCGATGCCGGACTCGACGATCGTCGTGGAGACCAGCACGTCGAACTTCTTCTCCCAGAAGTCCACGACGACCTGCTCCAGTGCCTGCTCGGACATCTGGCCGTGGGCGGTGGCGATGCGCGCCTCGGGGACGATCTCGCGCAGCCGGGCCGCCGCCCGGTCGATGGACTCCACCCGGTTGTGGATGTAGAAGACCTGGCCCTCGCGCAGCAGCTCGCGGCGGACCGCCGCGCCGATCTGCTTCTCCTCGTACGGCCCGACGAAGGTGAGCACCGGGTGGCGCTCCTCGGGCGGCGTGGTGATCGTGGACATCTCGCGGATGCCCGTGACGGCCATCTCCAGGGTGCGCGGGATGGGGGTCGCGGACATCGTCAGCACGTCGACGTTGGCGCGCAGCTTCTTCAGCTGCTCCTTGTGCTCGACGCCGAAGCGCTGCTCCTCGTCGACGATGACCAGGCCCAGGTCCTTGAACTTGGTCTCGGAGGAGAACAGCCGGTGGGTGCCGATGACGACGTCCACCGAGCCCTCGCGCAGCCCTTCGAGGACGGCCTTCGCCTCGGTGTCGGTCTGGAAGCGGGAGAGCGCCTTCACCTTCACCGGGAACTGGGCGTAGCGCTCGGAGAACGTGCCGAAGTGCTGCTGCACCAGCAGGGTCGTCGGGACCAGGACCGCGACCTGCTTGCCGTCCTGGACGGCCTTGAAGGCGGCGCGCACCGCGATCTCCGTCTTGCCGTACCCCACGTCGCCGCAGATCAGGCGGTCCATCGGGACCGTCTTCTCCATGTCCTCCTTGACCTCGGCGATCGTGGTCAGCTGGTCCGGGGTCTCCGCGTAGGGGAACGCGTCCTCCAGCTCACGCTGCCAGGGCGTGTCGGCGCCGAAGGAGTGCCCGGGGGCCGCCATCCGCGCCGAGTACAGCTTGATCAGGTCGGCGGCGATCTCCTTGACCGCCTTCTTCGCGCGCGCCTTGGTCTTGGTCCAGTCGGCGCCGCCCAGGCGGTGCAGGGTGGGCGCCTCGCCGCCGACGTACTTGGTGATCTGCTCCAGCTGGTCGGTGGGGATGTACAGGCGGTCGCCGGGCTGGCCGCGCTTGGCCGGGGCGTACTCCACCACCAGGTACTCGCGGGTCGCGCCCTGCACGGTGCGCTGCACCATCTCGATGTAGCGGCCCACGCCGTGCTGCTCGTGGACGATGTAGTCACCCGCCTCCAGGGTGAGCGGGTCGATGGTCTTGCGGCGGCGGGCCGGCATGCGGGCGCCGTCCCGGGTCGCGGTGCGCTGCCCGGACAGGTCGGTCTCGGTGAGGACCGCCAGCTTCAGGGCCGCGTCGACGAAGCCGTTGTCGATGCAGCCGCACGCCACGTGCACCACCGACGGGGAGATCTCACCGAGGTCCGCGTCCAGGCGGGCCGCGATGCCCTCGCCGCCCAGCACCTCCACGGTGCGGGCGGCCGGGCCGTGGCCCTCGGTGACGTAGACCGTGCGCCAGCCGTCGGCGAGCCAGCCCTTGGTGTCGGCGAGCGCCTTCGCGGTGTCGCCGCGGTACGTCTCGGGGGCGTGCATGCCCAGCTTGAGGGTGTCGGTGTCCTCGGCCGCCTCGTCGGCGGCGAACGGCGACACCGACCACCACATCATGTCCAGCTCGCGCGCCCGCTCCCGCACGTCCGCGATCGACCACAGGGAGGCCGCGCCGACGTCGATGGGCGCCTCGCCGCCGCCCGCGGTCGCGGCCCAGGACGCCTGGAGGAACTCCTGGGAGGTGGCCACCAGGTCGGAGGCGCGCGTGCGCACCCGCTCCGGGTCGCACACCACGGCCATCGCGCCCTTGGGCAGCACGTCGAGGAGCAGCTCCATGTCGTCGACGAGGACCGGGGCCAGGGACTCCATGCCCTCCACCGCGATGCCCTCGGCGATCTTGCCCAGCAGTTCGCCCAGCTCCGGGTGCTGCTCGGCCAGGGCACGGGCGCGCGTGCGGACGTCCTCGGTGAGCAGCAGCTCGCGGCAGGGCGGGGCCCACAGGCCGTGCTCGGCGACCTCCAGGGAGCGCTGGTCGGCCACCTTGAAGTAGCGGATCTCCTCGACGTCGTCGCCCCAGAACTCGATGCGCAGGGGGTGTTCCTCGGTGGGCGGGAACACGTCGAGGATGCCGCCGCGCACGGCGAACTCGCCGCGCTTCTCCACCAGCTCCACGCGCGCGTAGGCGGCGGCCGCGAGGGCTTCGACGATGCCGTTCAGGTCGGCGGTCTGCCCGGTGCGCAGGGCGACCGGCTCCAGGTCGCCCAGGCCCTTGACCTGCGGCTGGAGCACCGAACGGATGGGAGCGACGACGACGGAGACCGGGCCGGTCTCCGGGTCGTCGGGCCTGGGGTGGGCCAGGCGGCGCAGGACGGCGAGGCGGCGGCCCACGGTGTCGCTGCGCGGGCTGAGCCGCTCGTGCGGGAGCGTCTCCCAGGAGGGGTACTCCACGACGCCCTCCGGCGGCAGCAGCGAGCGCAGGGCGGCCGCCAGGTCCTCGGCCTCGCGGCCGGTCGCCGTCACCGCGAGCACCGGGCGGGCGGCCTCGCGGGCCAGGGCGACGATCGCGAAGGGGCGGGCGGCGGGCGGGCCGACGAGGTCGACGTGCATCCGATTGCCGTCCGTGGCCGCGGTGATCGCTTCCGCGAGGGCGGGGTCCTTGACGACGGCGTCGAGCAGACCGTGCAGGCTCATGGAGGGGGCTTCCGTCCGGAGGTGGGCAACGCGAAGGGCCCGGCTCGGAGTGCGGGCCGGGGGTTCCTTCAGCGTACGACGCCGGGGCGGGAGCGGTCGGGCCTGTGGATAACGCGCGGGTATCGAACGCGTGTCCGGTAACCCGGGGGGTGGCTGGACCGGGGGGGCTGGACCGGGGGCGTGCCCGCCGCCCCTTCCCGTCCTGGGGGCTGCCGTGCCCCGGCCCCCGCTTGGCTTGGCCGGCCTTCGTCCTCGAACTCTCCCCCGGGGCAGCAGGCCCCGGACCGGCCGGACACACGCACCCGGGGGCGGGAAGCCCCATGGCCTCCCGCCCCCGGGCGGATTTCCCCGTGACCCCCGTTCACGAGGGGTCCCTCGCGTCGCTAGTCCGTCGCGATCGCGTTCAGTACGTTCATCCGGCCGGCGCGGAAGGCCGGGACCAGCGCGGCGAACAGGCCCACGAAGGCCGAGCCGACGAAGACCGCGGTGATCGTCGGCCACGGGATGTCCAGGACACCCAGGCCCTCCAGCGCGAGGAGCTTCTGGGCGGTGGCGCCCCAGCCCATGCCCAGTCCGAGGCCGAGCAGCGCGCCGAACAGGGCGATCACCACGGACTCCATGCGGATCATGCGCCGCAGCTGCCGGCGGGACAGGCCGATCGCCCGCATCAGGCCGATCTCCCGGGTCCGTTCGACCACCGAGAGGGCCAGCGTGTTCACCACACCGAGCACCGCCACGATGATCGCGAGGGCGAGCAGGCCGTAGACCATGTTCAGGAGCTGGCCGACCTGGTCCTTCAGTTCCTGCTTGTAGTCGGTCTGGTCACGCACCTGGTACTGCGGGTACTGCTCCAGGGACTTCTTCAGGGCCGCGTACGCCTGCTTCTCCTGACCGTCCTTGGCCTTGGCGAACATGATCATGTTCGGCGGGACGCGGTCCTGGGGGACGTACTTCTCCATGGTGGTGATGGACAGGTAGCGGGCGCCCTTGTCGATGGCCGTGTCGTCGCTGGTGACGGCGGCGACCTTCAGGTGGGCCGTCCTGCCGCCCTTGAAGGCGACGGTGAGGGTGTCGCCGGCGTGGATGCCGTGCTCCTTGGCGTAGTCGGCGCCCACCGACATCGCGTCGGGGCCGTAGGCGTCCTTCAGCGAGCCCTCGGTGACCGTGCGGCGCACGTCGTCGGCGTAGGACGGGTCGGCGGCGGTGACGTTGTCGTCGACGCGCTTGCCGTCCGGGGAGGTCAGGGTCGCGTCGAGCACCTTGTAGCGGGTGGTGTGGTCCAGGCCCGGCGTCTGCCGCATGGCCTGCTCGGCCTGCGGGACGATGCGCTGGTTGCCCTGGACGATGAAGTCCGCGCCGACCGTCCTGTCCAGCTCGTCGGTGGCCGAGGCCACCATCGAGGAGCCGACCACCGACAGACAGGCGACCAGGGCGAGGCCGATCATCAGGGCCGCGCCGGTGGCGCCGGTGCGGCGCGGGTTGCGCAGCGCGTTGCGCTCGGCCATCCGGCCCACCGGACCGAAGGCCCGCAGCAGCACCGCGCTGATCACCCGGACCACCCCGCCCGCCAGCAGCGGACCGATCACCACGAACCCGATCAGGGTCAGCACCACGCCGAGGCCGAGGACCGCCGAGCCGTCGCTCGCCTTGTCGGCGGTGGCCGCCGCGTACAGGGCGGCCGTGCCCGCACCGGTGAGGACCAGGCCGATCAGGGCGCGCACCCAGCCCGCCCTGCCGTCGGCCGGCGTGCCGGCGTCGCGCAGCGCGGCCATCGGGGAGACCTTGCCGGCGCGGCGGGCCGGCAGGTAGGCGGCCAGGACGGTGACGACGACGCCGAGGACCAGACCGGCCACCGGGGTGGTCGCCTTGATCGTCAGGTCGTCGGTGGACAGGTCCATGCCCGCCGCGCTCATCAGCTTCATCAGGCCGATCGCGATGCCGACGCCCGCGCCGACCCCGAGGACGGAGCCGACGAAGCCCAGCAGCAGCGCCTCGACCAGCACCGACCGGTTGACCTGCTTGCGGGAGGAGCCGATCGCCCGCATCAGGCCGATCTCCCGGGTGCGCTGGGCGACCAGCATGCTGAAGGTGTTGATGATCAGGAAGATGCCGACCAGGAAGGCGATCCCGGCGAAGCCGAGCATGGCGTACTTGATGACGTCCATGAACGAGCCGACGCTCTTGCGGTTCTCGTCGGCGTTCTCCTCGGCCGTCTGGATCTTGTACGCGGTGGCCCGGGTCCCGGCGCCGTCCAGGGTGCGCGCCACGTTCCGCTTCAGCTGCTCGTCCGGCACGCCGGGGGCCGCGGTGACCTCGACCTGGGTGAACCGGCCGGTCGCGCCGAGCAGGCCGCGCTGGGCGGTGGCGGTGTCGAAGTAGACGACGGAGGCGCCCGGGTTGGTCACCTTGAAGGCGGCGATGCCGACGATCCGGGCCCTGAGATCACCGGCCTGCGCGATGGTGCGCAGCTCGTCGCCGAGCTTCAGGCCGTGCTTGTCGGCGGTGTCCGCGTCGACCATCACCTCGCCCGTCCCGTGCGGAGCGTGGCCGGAGGTGATCTCCATCGACTTCAGCTCACCCGGGCCCCAGTTGCCGGCGATCGTCGGCGCGCCGTTGGAGGAGCCCATGTTCTTGTTGTGGCTGTCGACGACCGTCACGTTCGCCGAACTGACCCCGCCTTCGACCGACTTGACGCCCTCGGCGTGCCGGACCCGGTCCAGCGTGGCGGCCGGCAGCGTCTCGGGCACACCGCTCTGCGGGCTGTCGTCGTTCTTCGCGTCCTTCGGCGAGACGGTCACGTCGGCCGCCGTCACCGCGAACAGCTTGTCGAACGTCGTGTTCATGGTGTCGGTGAACACCAGCGTGCCGCACACGAACGCCACCGACAGCAGCACGGCGACCGCGGAGAGCGCCATGCGTCCCTTGTGCGCGAAGAAGTTGCGCAGGGAGGTTCTCAGCACGGTCATGACGTACGCCCCCGGGCGTCGAAGTCCTTCATGCGGTCCAGGACCTGGTCGGCCGTCGGCTGGTACATCTCGTCGACGATCCGGCCGTCGGCGAGGTACAGCACCCGGTCGGCGTAGGAGGCGGCCACCGGGTCGTGCGTCACCATCACGATGGTCTGGCCCAGCTCGTCCACGGAGCGGCGCAGGAAGCCCAGCACCTCGGCGCCGGCCCGCGAGTCGAGGTTGCCGGTCGGCTCGTCGCCGAAGATGATCTCCGGCCGGGCGGCCAGGGCGCGGGCCACGGCGACGCGCTGCTGCTGGCCGCCGGAGAGCTGGTTGGGCCGGTGCTTGAGCCGCCCGGCCAGACCGACCGTCTCGACCACCCTCTCCAGCCAGGCACGGTCCGGCTTGCGGCCGGCGATGTCCATGGGCAGGGTGATGTTCTCGATCGCGCTCAGCGTCGGCAGCAGGTTGAACGCCTGGAAGATGAAGCCGATCCGGTCCCGGCGCAGCTGCGTGAGCTTCTTGTCCTTCAGCCCGGTGATCTCGGTGTCGTCCAGGTAGATCTGACCGCCCGTCACGGTGTCGAGTCCGGCGAGGCAGTGCATCAGCGTGGACTTGCCGGACCCCGAGGGGCCCATGATCGCGGTGAACTGGCCGCGGGCGATGTCCACGTCGACGTGGTCGAGGGCGACGACCCGGGTCTCCCCGGATCCGTACGCCTTCACGACCTGCCGCGCCCGCGCGGCCACGGCCGTGGGATTTCCAGTACCCCCGTGCCTGGGAATGGTCACAGCCGTTGTCACGGTAAGTCTCCTATGTCGGTCATGCTTCGAGCGGGATGCGGGGCGGTGGGCGGTTGAGCCGGGTGCGGGGGCGGTCCCCGCCGTGCGCGGCGCACGGTGTGGAGCGTGTGCCGCGGGTTGTCCGCGCGCCGCGGGTGTCCGCGGGTGCGCTGTGCTGGAGCGGTGCTCCCGTCACGACGACGAGTCTGCTGTGCGCGTGCCCCCCGGCGCGCTGGTGCTCAGCGCAGTCTTCCGCTGGGGAAAACCCCACCCCCGTCGGTGCGGTCCACCGCCCCCCAGCGGCGTAAAGCCAGACTAAGGACGGCGCGCGGCCGTCTCGTCCTCCGACAGTACGAACCCTCCCCGACCTCAAGTACGGACCTCCCCCTAGGGGCTGTCCGCCGCCAGGTGGAGTCCGTCTCAGGGTTGTCTCCACCCACCGGCCCACGGAGCCTCCACCCTCGCGCCGCGTCAGGGTCAAGCCGACGGCCGTCGGTTCCGCCTGCCCAGCGCCTCCTTGCGCGGCAGTACGCCCAGGGTGGGCGTGCCCACGGTGGTGCGCACATCGACGAACGCGCCCGCGTGGCGGTCCTCGCCGGCCTGCCGCAGCAGTTCCCCGGCCGGATCGGGGCGCGCCGTGCACCGGCCGGGCGGGCGGGCCGTGCCGATCCGGTGGTCACCGCGCCCCGGGGTGCCGTGTGACGGCGGTGACCCGGTGCCCCGCCGCGGTTGCCCGGGCGGCGACCAGCCGCCCGGTCGGACCGTTCGCGCCGTTCATCGCGTTGGCGCTGTTCGCGCTGTTCATGCCGTTAGAACCGTTAGCGCTGTTCGCGCCGAAGACGGCGATGTTCGTCTCTTCCGTGGGCCCGCCGCTGTCCATAGGGGTCTCCCCCGCCCTGTCCGGTCCGCGCGGCTGCGGCGGACTCCACGGACAAGAGGGCGGGCGGGCCCGGAGTGGGACATCGGCCCGCGGCTACTCCGCCGACGCACGCCCCGTCAGCGCCGTGATGTCGCTCCGCACGGTGTCCATCTGCGCCCGTACGTCGTCCCAGAGTTCCCCGTGCTCCACCAGCACCTGCTCCGTCTCCCGGGCGATCCGCTCCGCCCGCAGCCGCGCCCCGGCCAGCACCTCCGCGGCGTACGCCCGCGCCTCCTCCGGCGCCCGGTGCGCCGCCTCCTGCGCCTGCGCGAGCGCCTGCTCCGCGGCGGCCAGCGCCCCCTCGGCGGCCGACAGCCGCCGGGCGTGGTCCGCCTCCAGCGCGGCCAGCCGCGCCCGCTCCTCCCGCTCCGCCGCCCCCAGCCGGGCGGCGTGCTCGCGGGACTGCTCGGCGAGCATCCCGCAGGTGCGCTGGCGCACCTCGCGCAGCGCGGCCAGCGCCTCGCCGCGGCGCGCCTTCACCTCGCTGCGGACCGCGATCCGCAGCGCGTCGGCCTCCGAGCGCGCCGCCAGGAGCCGCTGCCGGGCCCGTTCGTCGGCCTCGGCGCGCACCGCGTCCGCGTACGCCCGCGCGTCGCGCAGCAGTCGGTCCGCGTACGCGCGGGCCGACTCCACCGTCGCGTGCGCCTCCTGGCGCGCCCGCTCGCGCACCGCACCCGCCTCCCGCCGCCCCTGCTCGTACAGCCGCCGCGCGCCCTCGCCCAGCGACTCGTAGGTCTGCTCGCCGAGGGCCGCGACGGTCTCCCGCAGGGCCGCCAGCTCCGCCTCCATGTTCTTGGCCAGCACGGTCAGCCGCGCGGCCCGCTCCCAGGCCGCGTCCCGGTCCGCGAAGAGCGCGGCCGCGCAGGCGTCCACCTGTTCGGGCCGGTAGCCGCGCCCCCGGACGACCGCGAAGCGGTGGAGCGAGACCGATGACGCCGTGCTGCCCATCCTGAACCCCTCTCCGTCGTGCACCGCCGGACACCGCCGAATGGATGCGACACGATGACTGCGGGCACATCCTCAGCTATAGGGACGAAATGTTCATAACGCGACACTCCGGATGCACATCCGGCCGACGGTGCGCAGAAGAGGGGACAGAAAAAGGCCGGGCCCGGTCACTCGACCGGGCCCGGCCTCCCTGCGCCGGACGCTCACCGGGTCACAGCAGTCCGTCCCACATCTGCTCCAGCAGCACCGACCACCAGCTCTCCGGCGAGCCGAGCGCCGCCGGGTCGAGCGAGGCGAGCTGGGCCTGGAAGTCGACGGTCCAGCGGCCCGCCTGCTCCTGGTTCAGGCCGTAGCGCAGCCGCCACATCCGGCCGAGCAGGGCCAGGCAGCGCGCGAACTCCGGCAGACCGGTGTTCACGAACTGCGGCGGCACCGACGTACCGCCAAGGCCCGCCTCCACCGGCACGGCCACGATGTTCGCCGTGCCGTACTGCACACAGAGCGCCTTGCCGAAGTCGCTGCCCATGACGAGGTACGAGCCCGCGTCCGGCGCCGGCCGCACCCCCCGCTCGGCCGCCAGCTCCGCCAGCGTCGGCACCGGGCGTCCCGGCTGGGCCTGCGCCCAGAAGAACGGGCCCATGTCCAGCGGCAGGCCCGCCGCCACCAGCGTGTGCGCCACGACCGGCGGCACGCCCTGGCGGGAGACCGCCGCCTGCTCGAACCGGAACACGCCGGGCCCGAAGGCCGCGGCCAGCTCCTGGGCGATGCCCTCGGGCGGAAGGGGCGGCGCGGGCTGCACCGGCGGCAGCGGCGCCCGCACCGGCGCCGGACGGGCGGGCCCGTCGGCCACCTGGTGCAGCTCGCCCTGGTGCGCCAGGAGCTGCGCCATGCCCTGCTGACGGCTCGCGTGGTCGGTGCCGTACGGCGCGATCGACGTGATCCGCGCCTGCGGCCACTGCTCCCCGATCATCCGCGCGCAGTACGCGCCCGGCAACTGGCACGACTCCAGCTCCGTGTGCAGCTCCAGCACCTGGTCCGGCGGCACGTTCATCGCACGCAGCTCGTGGAAGATCTGCCACTCCGGGTGCGGCGTGCCCGGCGCCGAACGCCGGATCAGCTGCTGCTCGGAGCCGTCCTGCGCGCGGTAGCGCAGCACGGCCTGGTAGCCCGGACCGACCGTCGGCCGCGCCTGCGGCGGGTAACCGTAGGCGGGGGGCTGCTGACCGGGCACGGGCTGCCCCGCGACGGGCGGCGGCATCGCACCGGGCGGAGGCGGCGGCATCGCGCCGGGCGGAGGCGGCGGCATCGCGCCCGGCGGAGGCGGCGGCATCGCGCCCGGCGGAGGCGGGGGCATCGCACCGGGCGGGGACGGGGGCATCGCACCCGGAGGCGGGGGCGGGGGCTGCGGGACGCCGGGCGGGGCGGGCGGCGGAGGCACGCCGGGACCACCGGACGGGGGCGGGGCCAGCATGGTCGCCGCCTGGTGCACCCCGCCCTGCCCCGCACCCGGAGCGCCCGGGGCACCGGGAGCGCCGGGTGGCTGCGGCGGGCCGGGAACACCAGGGGTGCCGCCCGGGGCGCCGGGCGGTCCCGGCGGCGGCGGAGCGCCACCCGCCCGCCCGGGGTCGGCGAGCATCGTGGCCGCATGGTGGACACCACCCGGAGGCGTACCGCCGGGAGCGCCAGGGGCCGCCGGGGCAGGGGGCGTTCCGGGCGCCTGCGGGACGCCGGGGCCCCCGGGGCCGTCCGGGCCCAGCGACGAGACGAGCTGCGTCGGCACGTACCCGCCCGCGCCACCCGGCGCGGCGGGCGCGGCGGGCGGCGGGGCCGCGGGGGCCGGCCGCGCTCCGGGGGTGCCGGGTGCGCCCGGCGGCGGGGGCATGGGCGCGGCGCCCCGCCCACGGCTCGGCGCAGGCGGCGCCTTGCTCGTCGCGGCGTCGGCGATGTCACCCGCGTGCGGGGGAAGCGGCTGCCCGGAACCGGCCGCGCCGCCGGGGGACCCAGCGGCGGGGCCGCCCTGAGCACCGGGCGTCTGCGGGTAGCCGTACGGCGCCCCGGCCGGGGGCGGCGGCGGAGCGACCGGAGCCGGTGTGCTGCCCGGCGGAGGCGGGACGCTGCCCGGCGCGGGCGGCGGTGTCGCACCGGGCGGGGGCGCGGGCGTGCCGGGCTGGGGCGCGCCGGGAGCGCCCGCCGGGGCGGACGTGCCGGGGGCGGCGGTCCCGTCGAGCGCCGGTGCCACCGCCGTACGGGGAAGGCGGCTGCCGCCCGCCATCAGCGCGGTCTTGGCGTCCGGCGCGGTGGCCGGCGGCGCGCCGTCGTCGGACTCGCTCAGCGGCGGCGCGAACACCGTCGCGGGAAGCGGTACGGAACGGTCCTCCCCCACATCCGCGTTGGTGTCGGTCCCGGCCCACGGGGTCGCTCCCACGGGCGTACTCGGCGCACCGGGCACGCTCGGCGCACCGGGTGAACTCGGCGTACCGGGCGCACTCGGCGTACCGGGCGCACCCGCCACGGCCGGACCACCCGCCGTGCCCGCCCCGCCCGCCGGCACCCCGGCCTGCGTCACCGGCAGCGACCCGTCGCGCGCCGCACCGGCGCCGGACCCACCGGCGGCACCCGCACCGGACCCACCGGCGAAACCCGCACCTGCGACGCCGGTACCACCGGTACCACCGACCGTCGCGCCGGCCCCGGCGCCCGCGCCGCTCGCCGTACCCGCACCGGCACCCGTGGCACCCGCGGCGCCACCCGCCGTGCCGCCGTCCTGGACGCGGCGGTCCGGGATACCCATCCGGTCCGCCGCCTCCTGCAGCCACTCCGGCGGACTGAGCAGGAACGACGTCTGGTTCAGGTCCACCCGGGCCGGCGGCGCCGGCGTGTCCGCGGCCGGCTCCGGACGGCCGTACTCCTCCTCGTACCGGCGGATCACCTCACCCACCGGCAGCGCGGGCCACAGCGTGGCCTCGCCGCTGTCCCGGGCGAGGACCAGCCGCTGCCTGCCCCCGTCCGAACGCGGACCCTCCGCACGGTCCTCGGCCCACACCACGAAACCGAGTTCGAACTCCCGTACCCGCACCTCCCGGTGCTGGTACGCCGGCACGTCACCGTTGATCCACTCCTCGGCGCGCTCCTGCGCCTGCGCGAACGTCACCATCGCCGAGTTCACTCCCCCACCGCGGACACGGACGAGACCGGGACGGCCTGCGCGAACCCGCCGTCCACCATCAGATTCGCCACCGTCTCCAGCTCCGGCGGCGAACCCGCCAGCCGGGACAGGAACGCGTCGAAGTCCTCACCGCACGGCAGCAGCAGCCGCTCCACGCGCTCCGCCTGCGGCCACGCCGGATCCACGTCCCGCACATCGTCGTACGCGCAGAACCAGACCGACCCCAGCCGGTCACCCTTCACCTTCACCGCGAGCAGACCGCCCTGCACGAAACCGACGCCCAGGTAGTCCTTGGTGAGGTGATCGCGCAGGCACTTGTTGACGTAGACGAGATCATTGACCGCCGCCTCCTCACGGACCGTGAAGAAGGGCTGGTCGACCAGGAGTCCCAGCTCCGCGTCGAGCGCCGTGCCCACCGGGGCGCAGCCGCCCGCCGCCTTCAGGAAGGAGCGGTAGGCACCCGGCAGCCGGTAGCCCAGGTCCTCCTCGACGCCCTGCACCTGCTGCTCCGTCACCGCCGGCCCCGACTTGGGCAGTCCGAAATGAGCCGGCCGGGTCTCCTGCAACGGACGGGTGCCGCGCTTGGCCCGGTCGACATTCGCGGTCGCGATCCCGCCGTGGTGGCGCAACAGCGCCTTCACCTCCACCGGGACCAGTTCCAGACGCCGGGTGCCCGCCACGTGGTGCCACGTCCAGCCGTGCGGCGTCGCCACGCTCGGCACCGTGTCCCACAGGTCGTGGCCGGTCGCCGCCAGCGCCGCGTTCGCCGACACGTAGTCCGTCAGCCGCAGTTCGTCCACGCCGAAGCCCTCCGGCGGGTCCGCGATCTGCGCCGCCGCGCGCGCGTACGGCGAGAAATCGGGGTAACCGCGCTCGTCGACCCGCACACCCCTGGGGTGACGGGCCGCCCGGACCGGATCCGGGAAGTGCACGGTCTGCCCGGCGTAGGCCGCGTTCGGCGGTGCGGCCTGCCCTCCGGCCTGGCGGCCGGGTGGTACCCCCAGCCCGAGCCGACCTGTCGTCATGGCGGTTGCCCCCTGCGGCACTCTGTACGGCCCGCGGCCGGCGGCTTCCTGCTCCGCTCACCGAGACCCGTATCGACTACTACTCTCCAACGCGTCGACCGCGCGAGCGCGGCGTGCCGACAGCCTATGCGGTACGACGGCACCGGTCACCGGGCCACCGCCCGCCGCCCGCACCCGCCCCGGCCGGCGCCCCGCCACCGGCTCACCCGTGACCGTGACCGGACGTCACCCCGCGGTGACACACCGCCCAGAACCGGGCGTGTCGCACCGCCCCAGCTTCCCCACGGGCCACGCGATTTGGCACTCTGTGTCCTTCGGGGGGATGCTCGGGAGGGGACGATGATCATGAACGCGACGCAGACGGGACCGCACACCAGCGCTTCCGGCGACCCGCGGATCGGCTGGAGCAGCAGCGAGGCGCCGCACGCGCCGGTCCTCCGTCACCGCCGCGACGGCATACTCCCCACCATCGCCGCCGCCCTCTCCGTGCGCGGCGCCACCCTCACCGGCACGGCCGCGCGCAGCGAGGAACCCCCCGCCCTGCACCCGCTCGTCCAGGACTTCCTGGACACCCTCACCAGCGCCCAGCGCGACCGCTTCACCGGCCGCTGCGCCGAGACCATCCTCATCTCCCGGCACATCAGCGCCGTCGACGCCACCCGCAGCAAACGCGCCTCCCGCAAACCCATGACCAACGGCGAAGCCCGCAAAGCCCTCAAACAGGCCAAACTCACCGCCCGCCGCATCCGCGAGGACGGCGACCCGCTGCACGGCAGCTTCGCCGCCCCGTGCCGCGCCTGCACCGCGCTCAGCGCCCACTTCGGCGTCTACATCGTCGACCCCGCCGGCGGCAAGGCCTGACGGGCGCCCGCCCCGCGGCCGCACCCCGACACCCGCACGAGACGACAGGACGAACGAAGGGCCGATGCAAGCCGACCGCCGCGCCTTTGCCAAGCGCACCGCCAACCCCTCGGTGAAACCCGCACCCCCGGCCGGTCCCGAGGGACCCCCCGCCCGCTTCGCCGCTCCCGTCGACGCCGCCCTGCGCACCGCCGGCTGGCAGCCCGGGCGCTGGGACATAAAGCAGGCGGAGATCTGGGCCGACACCCTGCGCGAGCACGCCTCCCCGGCCGGCCACCGGCACACCGTCTTCCCCGCCGCCGTCGAGGCCTGGGCCGAATTCGGCGGCCTGCGGATCACCCCCACGGGCCCCGGCCGCCAGATCGCCCCCGCCACGCTCGACCTCGACCCGCTGCACGGCCTCCACATGGCCCGCACCCTCGGCGACCTCGGCCGCGCCCTCGACACCGACGTGTGCCCCCTCGGCGCCGAGAGCGACACCCAGACCCTGCTCGCCATCGACACCTCGGGCCGCGTCTACGCCCTCGACCACACCGGCGACTGGTACCTCGGCCCGGACATCGACCACGCCCTGTCGGCCCTGCTCTCCGGCCTGGCACCGGTCCGCCTGACCGCCGGCTGACCCCACCACCCCACCACCCCCGGCCACCCGGCCATCCGGCAACCCGGCGCCCCGGGCAGCACCGCCGCCACGCCCACGGGGGGAGAAAGGGGGCGGTACCTGGTGCCGGCGGACGCGTCGGGCGGCGGACGACCGGGCGGGAGACGGACTCGCGGGGCGCCGGGCGACCGCGCGGGCCGCCCGGCGGCACCGACCGGCGGACGGCACCCGCCCGGAGGGACACCGGTCGCCAGGCGGCAGCCGCGAGGAGGCGGCACCGGTCGCCAGGCGGCAGCCGCGAGGAAGCGGCACCGGTCGCCAGGCGGCAGCCGCGAGGAAGCGGCGCCGACCGACAGGCGACCGCCGGGAGGAAGCGGCACCGGCCGGCAGGCAGGCAGCCCCCAGCCCCCTTACGCCGGAATCACCGCCGACACCCGGAAACCCCCCGCCTCCGTCGGCCCCGACACGAACACACCGCCCAGCGCCACGACCCGCTCCTTCATGCCGACCAGACCATTGCCCCCGGACGGCAGCCGCGCCGCCGCCGCCGAACCCGGCTCCGGCGGCGGCCCGTTCTCCACCTGCATCGCGATCTCCGAGCCCCGGTGCGCGAGCCGCACCCGCGTCTTCGCGCCCGCCGCGTGCTTGTGGACGTTCGTCAGCGCCTCCTGCACCACCCGGTACGCGGTCTGCTCGATCTCCGCCCCGTACGGACGCGCCTCGCCCTCGACCGACAGGTCCACCACCATGCCCGCCGCGGCCGACTGCCCGACCAGCTCCTCCAGCTCCGCCAGGGACGGCCCCTCCGCCGCGCTCCCCGGCTCATCCGCCGCACGGGACGCCGCCGCGGCCGCCGCCACCCCCACCGCGACCAGCGGCACGGCGGCCGGTCCGCGCGCGGGCGGGGCGGCCCCCGGCCCCTCCCCGCTGCGCAGCACGCCCAGCATCTCCCGCAGCTCCGTCAGCGCCTGGCGCCCCATGTCCCCGACCAGCGCCGCGTTCTTCACGGCCTTCTCGGGATCCTTGCGGGCCACCGCCTGCAACGCCGCCGCATGCACCACCATCAGACTCACCCGGTGCGCGACGACGTCGTGCATCTCACGGGCGATCCGGGTGCGTTCCTCACCGCGCGCCCACTCGGCACGCTCCTCCGCCCGCTCCGCGAGCAGCTGCAACTCCCGCTCCAGGCTGTCCGCCCGCTCCCGCAGCGACTCCATCAGCCGCCGCCGGGCACCGACATAGAGACCGAGCAGCAGCGGAGGCGCGGTGAGCCCCAGCGACGTGGTGACCGCGGCGAACGGAACGAACCAGTCACCCAGGGTGAAATCACCCCGCGCCATGTCCTGCCGCACCCGCACGAACGTCACGATCATCGTGCCGACCAGCGACATCCCGGCCAGCGCCCCGATGATCCGGCGCGGCAGCTCACAGGTGGCGAGCGTGTAGAGCCCGACGATCCCCATCAGGAAACCCATCTGGGCCGGCGTGACCGCGATCGCGACCAGCACGACCGCGATCGGCCACCGCCGCCGCACCAGCAGCACCGTCCCGCACAGCAGCCCGAAGACGACACCGGCGGCCACCGGGATCCCGGCGTCCCGCGCGAACGGCACCCCCTCCGCCGCGCACTCGGCCGCCGACGCCAGCGCCAGACTCCCGTCGAACAGCGCACCGCGCCACCGCGCCCACCACCACGGCCCGGTCACAGCCGTGGCGCGCGCTTCCCCCGTCGTGGTCATGCGTCCAGCCTACGGGCGCCCGTCGGGGCTTTTCCGGCGAGTTTCGCCTACAGGCCTTGATCACGAACGGTGACCGAAGAGTATCGAAACAAGTCGATTTCCCTCGAACTGGTGAACATCGATCGTTCGAGCGCGGAACGCGGCATTCCGGCCGGACGGTATGCACATGGCACATCCACACGGCACATACGCCGACTTCGAGGGCCTGCGGAAGCAGGCTGTCGCGCTGCGGCGGGCGGGACTCAGCCGACGGCAGATCCGCGATCGGCTGCACGTCGACAACAACGACATCCTCAACCGCCTCCTCCAGGGCGAACCGGCCCCGGAATGGACGAAACGCCCCAACGCGAAGGACGACCTGCGCGACAGGGCGCGGGGACTACGCCTCCGGGGCTGGACGTACGACCAGATCCAGACGGAGCTGGGATGCTCGAAGAGCTCGATCTCACTGTGGGTACGGGACCTGCCGAAGCCGGAGCGCAAACGCAGTAGCGAGGAGGCGGCGGCCATCGCCAAGCGGGGCTGGGAGGCAGCCCTGCAAAGCCGCGAAGAGGAACGTCGACGCACGAAGGCCGCCGCCAAGGAGGCCGTCGGCGACCTGTCCGACCGGGAAGTCTTCCTGGCAGGCGTCGTCCTCTACTGGGCCGAAGGCGCAAAGGACAAGCCGTACAGCCGTCGCGAGAGATTGCAGTTCATCAATAGCGACCCGAACGTGATCCGGCTCTTCCTCCGCTGGCTCGACCTGCTGGAGGTAGAGCGCGAACGCCTGACCCTACGCGTGAGCATCCACGAGAGCGCGAACGTCGCAGCCGCTGAGAGATTCTGGGCCGATGTCGCTGGGGTGGACGTCACGTCATTCAGCGGGGCAACTCTCAAAAAGCACAACCCCCGCACCGCCCGCAAGAACACCGGCGAGGCCTACCGCGGCTGCCTGATGATCTACGTTCGGCAGAGCGCCGAGTTGTACCGTCGCATGGAGGGCGCCTGGTACGGCATAGTAGGAGGTGCCACTCGGCAACCTGACTGAATGTCCGGTTTAGCCGATATGGTCCCCCGTGGTGTAATTGGCAGCACTGTGGCTTTTGGTGCCATCTGTCCGGGTTCGAGTCCTGGCGGGGGAGCACACTCGGTTCGGGTCCTGGCTGCACCAGCCGGGACCCGCTCTCGTCTCCCCCCTCAACGGCCCCGGTATCCTGCGGATGTCCACCCCACCCAAGAGCCGAAGGGCATCCCGTGAGCGCCATTCGCCCGGCAGCCGTCGTCGTCCTCGCAGCGGGTGAGGGCACCCGTATGAAGTCGGCCACACCGAAGGTCCTGCATGAGATCTGCGGCCGTTCCCTGGTCGGTCATGTGCTGGCCGCCGCGCGTGAGTTGAAGCCGGAGAACCTGGTCGTCGTGGTCGGTCACGCGCGCGAGAAGGTGACCGCGCACCTCGCCGAGGCCGACGCCCAGGCGCGTACCGCCGTGCAGGAGAAGCAGAAGGGCACCGGGCACGCGGTCCGGATGGGCCTGGAGGAGCTGGGCGGTGCCGTCGAGGGGACCGTGATCGTGGTCTGCGGGGACACCCCGCTGCTGACCGGTGACACCCTGGCGAGCCTGGCCGCCGCGCACACCGCGGACGGCAACGCCGTGACCGTGCTGACCGCCGAGGTCCCGGACGCCACCGGGTACGGCCGGATCGTGCGCGACGGCGGCAGCGGCGCGGTGACCGCGATCGTGGAGCACAAGGACGCGAGCGAGGAGCAGCGGGCGATCCGGGAGATCAACTCCGGGGTGTTCGCGTTCGACGGGCGGCTGCTCGCCGAGGCGTTGGGTCAGGTGCGCACGGACAACAGTCAGGGTGAGGAGTACCTGACGGACGTGCTGGGGATCCTGCGGGCGGCCGGTCACCGGGTCGGTGCGTGTGTGGCGGGGGACCACCGGGAGATCGCGGGGATCAACAACCGGGTGCAGCTGGCGGAGGCGCGGCGGATCCTGAACGAGCGGTTGCTGACGGCCGCGATGCTGTCGGGTGTGACCGTGGTGGATCCGGCGACGACGTGGGTGGATGTGACGGTGACGTTCGAGCAGGACGTGGTGGTGCATCCGGGGACGCAGTTGCACGGGGCGACGCACCTGGCTCAGGGTGCGGAGGTGGGGCCGAACAGCCGGCTGACGGACACCCGGGTGGGTGCGGGGGCGCGGGTGGACAACACGGTGTCGGTGGGGGCCGTGGTGGGTCCGGAGGCGTCGGTGGGTCCGTACGCGTATCTGCGGCCGGGGACGCGCCTGGGGCTGAAGTCCAAGGTGGGTACGTACGTGGAGACGAAGAACGCGCGGATCGGTGAGGGTACGAAGGTGCCGCACCTGTCGTATGTGGGGGACGCGACGATCGGTGAGCACTCGAACATCGGTGCGGCGAGTGTGTTCGTGAACTACGACGGTCAGGACAAGCACCACACGACGGTGGGTTCGCACTGTCGTACGGGTTCGGACAACATGTTTGTGGCTCCTGTCACGATCGGGGACGGTGCCTACACGGCTGCCGGCTCGGTGATCACGCGGGATGTGCCGCCCGGTTCGCTGGCCGTGGCCCGTGGCCAGCAGCGGAATATCGAGGGTTGGGTGGCGCGCAAGCGGCCCGGGAGCGCGGCCGCGAAGGCGGCCGAGGCGGCCTCGCCGAAGACGGAGAGCGAAGACTGACCGGAAACGGGCGCGCCGAACACGGCGTACCGTGATAAGTGCACACCCGCACCCCACCAGCTGAGACGGCCTCTCGCGCACGGTTGCACGGTTTGACGAGGTCTTCTCGACACCCAGCTGCGTACACCCTCTGAGGAGACAGTGCTGTGACCGGGATCAAGACGACCGGCGAGAAGAAGATGATGTTCTTCTCCGGCCGCGCCCACCCCGAGCTTGCCGAGGAAATCGCCCACCAGCTGGGGATCGGGGTCGTCCCGACCAAGGCGTTCGATTTCGCGAACGGTGAGATCTACGTCCGTTACCAGGAGTCGGCCCGTGGCGCGGACTGCTTCCTGATCCAGAGCCACACCGCTCCGATCAACAAGTGGATCATGGAGCAGTTGATCATGATCGACGCGTTGAAGCGTGCGTCGGCCCGTTCGATCACGGTCATCGTGCCGTTCTACGGTTACGCGCGGCAGGACAAGAAGCACCGTGGGCGTGAACCGATCTCGGCGCGTCTGGTGGCGGACCTGATGAAGACCGCGGGTGCGGACCGGATCCTCGCCGTGGACCTGCACACGGACCAGATCCAGGGCTTCTTCGACGGTCCGGTGGATCACCTGTTCGCGCTGCCGCTGCTCGCGGACTACGTGGGCAGCAAGGTGGACCGCAACAAGCTGACGGTGGTCTCTCCGGACGCCGGCCGGGTGCGGGTGGCGGACCGCTGGTGCGACCGGCTGGGGGCGCCGCTGGCGATCGTGCACAAGCGCCGGGACAAGGACGTGGCGAACCAGGTCACCGTGCACGAGGTCGTGGGTGACGTGAAGGGCCGGATCTGTGTTCTGGTGGACGACATGATCGACACCGGTGGCACGATCTGCGCCGCGGCGGACGCGCTGTTCGCGCACGGCGCGGAGGACGTCATCGTGACGGCGACGCACGGTGTGCTGTCGGGTCCGGCTGCGGACCGGCTGAAGAACTCGAAGGTGAGCGAGTTCGTGTTCACGAACACGCTGCCGACGCCGAGCGAGCTGGAGCTGGACAAGATCACGGTGCTGTCGATCGCGCCGACGATCGCGAGTGCGGTGCGTGAGGTGTTCGAGGACGGTTCGGTGACGAGCCTGTTCGACGAGCAGTGATGCTCACCGCGCGGTGACGCTCGCTGCACGGTGACGCTCGCTGCACGGTGGCGTCCGCCGTGCTGTGAACTCACCGCGCAGTAACGATCGTTCTGTCGGCTCCGCCGACCGCTGGAGATCGTTTTGGGTTCGGCCTCCCCTGCCGAGTAGACTGCTGCAGTTGCTCGGCGAGGGAGGCCGTAGCCGTTCTCGGACGGATACGGCGGTCCGTTATCGACGCGCTCTTCGTAGCAGGCCGTTCGTGTGGCCGGGTGACCACTGTCCCCTACTTCTACGAGGAGTGAAGAGCATGTCCGAGGTGAAGATCTCCGCCGAGACCCGCAGCGAGTTCGGCAAGGGCGCCGCCCGCCGTGTCCGCCGTGAGAACAAGGTTCCCGGTGTGCTGTACGGCCACGGTTCCGAGCCGCTGCACCTGACGCTGCCGGGCCACGAGCTGCTGCTCGCCCTGCGTACGCCGAACGTTCTGATCTCGCTGGACATCGACGGCAAGACCAACGAGCTGGCGATCCCGAAGGCCGTGCAGCGCGACCCGCTGAAGGGCTTCCTGGAGCACGTCGACCTGCTGCTGGTCAAGCGCGGCGAGAAGGTCACGGTCGAGATCCCGGTGCACACCGAGGGCGAGCTGGCCCCGGGCGGCAACCTGCTGGAGCACGTCCTGGCCGCGCTGCCGGTCGAGGCCGAGGCCACGCACATCCCGGAGCAGGTCACCGTGTCCGTCGAGGGTCTGGAGGCCGGTGCCTCCGTCCACGCCAAGGACATCGCGCTCCCGAACGGCGTGACCCTGGCCGTCGAGGAGGACGCGGTCGTCCTTCAGGTCCTGGCCGCGCAGGCCGAGGAGTCCGCCGAGGGCGAGGAAGCGGGCGAAGAGGCCGCGGAGGCCTGATCCCGCACCCCCGCGCAGTTCGCCGGCCGCCGCTTCCTTCTGGGGGCGGCGGCCGGCGCGTATCAAGGAGAGATGGACGTGACCACCCCGGCGACTTCCGCGAGCGCGCCCTGGCTGATCGTGGGCCTCGGCAATCCCGGACCGGAGTACGCCATGAACCGGCACAACGTCGGTTTCATGGTGGTGGATCTGCTGGCCGGCCGCATCGGCGGCCGGTTCAAGCGGGCGAGCAAGGCGCAGGCGCAGGTGGTGGAGGGGCGGATCGGTCCGCCGGGGCCGGGCAGCCGCCGGGTGGTCCTGGTGAAGCCGATGTCCTTCATGAACCTGTCGGGCGGTCCGGTGAACGCGCTGCGGGACTTCTACAAGGTGCCGCTCGGCAACATCGTGGCGGTCCATGACGAGCTGGACATCGACTACGGCACGCTGCGGCTGAAGCTGGGCGGTGGCGACAACGGGCACAACGGGCTGAAGTCGATGACGAAGGCGATGGGCGCGGACTACCACCGGGTGCGGTTCGGGATCGGGCGTCCGCCGGGCCGGATGCAGGTGGCGGACTATGTGCTGAAGGACTTCGCGTCGGCGGAGCGCAAGGAGCTGGACTACTTCGTGGACCGGGCGGCGGACTCGGTGGAGTGTCTGCTGGCGGAGGGTCTGGAGCGGGCGCAAAGCGCGTACAACTCCTGACTTGTGCCGCGCCCGCGTCAGCGGGAGTTGACCGCGTGCGGGCTCATGGCCAATGATCCCGGCCATGCCTGCCGCCGCCCGTGCTCCTCGTTCCCGTCAGGCCCGCGCCTCGGGCCAGGCCCGTCAGGCCTCCCGGGCCGCGCTGCGCTTCGGGCGGGTGGTCTCGATGGGGGCGGTCGCGGTGCTGATCCTGGTCGCCGGCGTGTGGGCGTCCTGGAGCAGTGCGCCGTACGTGATGCTGACCAAGGGGCGCGAGCGCGGGAGGGTCGAGGTCACGCGGTGCGGGGACGACATGTGCAGCGGCCCGTACACGCCCCTGTCGGCGGGGTCGGCGGCCCGCCGGGTGGAGATCGCGCACACGGTGGCGGTGCGCAGGGGGCAGACGTACGACGTCGTCGTGAAGCCGGGCACGGACGAGGTGCTGCGCTCGGGTGCGGCCGGGGTCCTGTACGCGTGGGCGCCGCTGGGCGGGGCCCTGCTGCTGGCCTCGGTGGTGGTGGCCGGCGGGCTGCGACGGGTGCGGGCGGCGTGGGTGCTGGCGGGGGCGGGGACCGCCCTGCTGACGGCGGCGTTCGTGGCGCTGTGAGCCGCGGGCGGTGAGGACAGGGGGGTGCCCCCGGCCCGTGCGGGCCGGGGGCACCCTCGTGTGCGGGGTGGTCAGCCGGTGTTGCGCAGGCCGGCCGCCACGCCGTTGACCGTCAGGAGCAGGGCCCGTGAGAGCAGCGGGTCGGCGTCCTGGTCGGCTGCCGCCGCGTCGCGCTGCCGCTTGAGCAGGGCGACCTGGAGGTAGGAGATCGGGTCGAGGTAGGCGTCGCGGATGGCGAAGGTCTGCTTGAGGACGGGCTGGGCGTCGAGGAGTTCACGCTCGCCGGTGACGCGCAGGACCTCGGCCACGGTGAGTTCGTGTTCGGCCCTGATGACGTCGAAGACGTGCTTCAGCTCGTCGGGGACGAGGGTGTCGACGTAGTGCTGGGCGATGCGCAGGTCGGTCTTGGCGAGCGTCATCTCGACGTTGGAGATGAAGTTGCGGAAGAAGTGCCAGCGCTCGTGCATCTCCTCCAGCACGCTCTCGCCCTCCTGCCGTACGCCCGCTTCGCGCAGCGCCTTCAGGCCGGAGCCGACGCCGAACCAGCCGGGGACGATCTGCCGGGACTGGGTCCAGCCGAACACCCACGGGATGGCGCGCAGGCCGTCCAGTCCGGCTCCGGAGTCGGGGCGGCGTGAGGGCCGGGAGCCGATGTGCAGGTCGGCGAGCTGGTCCACGGGGGTGGAGGCGAAGAAGTAGGCGGGCAGGTCGGGGTCCTCGACGAGCCTGCGGTAGGCGGCGTGGGCGGCGTCGGAGACGACGTCCATGGCCGCGTCCCAGCGGGCGAGCGCCTCGTCGGACTGGCGGGGGGCGGTGTGCAGGGCGGAGGCCTGGAGGCTGGCCGCGACGGTCAGTTCCAGGTTCTCCCTCGCCAGCGAGGGGATGAGGTACTTGTCGGAGATGACCTCGCCCTGCTCGGTGACCTTGATCTCGCCCTCCAGGGTGCCCCAGGGCTGGGCGAGGATGGCGTCGTGGGTGGGGCCGCCGCCGCGGCCGACGGTGCCGCCGCGGCCGTGGAAGAGGCGCAGCCGTACGCCGTAGCGGTGGGCGACGTCGCGCAGCCGGCGCTGGGCCCGGTGGATCTCCCACTGGCTGGTGGTGATGCCGCCGAACTTGGAGGAGTCGGAGTAGCCGAGCATGACTTCCTGGACGTCGCCGCGCAGCGCGACCAGGCGCCGGTAGGACGGGTCGGAGAGCATGTCCTCCAGGATGGTGTCGGCGGCCTTCAGCTCGTCGGTGGTCTCCAGGAGCGGCACGATGCCGATCTTGGCCCAGCCGGCGTGCAGGTCGAGCAGGCCGGCCTCGCGGGCGAGGACGGCGGCGGCGAAGACGTCGTCGGCGCCCTGGCACATGGAGATGATGTAGGACTCGACGACCTCGGGGCCGAAGACGTCCAGGGCGCGCTTGACCGTTTCGAACACGCCGAGGGTCTTGGCGCCGGCCTCGTCGACGGGGGCCGGGGTCGGGGCGAGCGGCCTTCTGGAGCGGAGTTCCTTGGCGAGCAGCTTGGTGCGGTACTCGCGGGGCATGTCGGCATAGCGCCAGGACTCCTCGCCGAGCCGGTCGAAGAGCTGGCCGAGGGCGTGGTGGTGGGCGTCGGCGTGTTCGCGGACGTCCATGGTGGCGAGCTGGAGGCCGAAGGCGGCCAGGGTGCGGATGGTGCGGCCGAGGCGGCCGTCGGCGAAGAGGGCACCGCGGTGCTCGCGCAGCGAGTCCTGGATCAGGCGCAGGTCGGCGAGGAGTTCGGCGGTGCCGAGGTAGTCGCGGCCGGCGACGTGCGGGGTGCCCTTGGCCAGGCGCTGCTTGGTGTTGACGAGCTTCTGCCGGATGCAGGTGGCCTTGAGCCGGTAGGGCTCCTCGGCGTTGAGCCGCTTGTAGCGGGGGCTGATCTCGGGGAGGTTCTCCAGGTCCGCCTGGAGGGAGGCGAGGAGTTCCTCGGTGGCGCCGCTGTAGCGGATGGAGTTGGACAGGAAGGCGCGCAGCTCGTCGATGGTGTCGAGGGCGTCGTTGATGCCGTGCTCGTGCTGGAGGATCAGCACGTCCCAGGTGACGGCGGGGGTGACGTTGGGGTTGCCGTCGCGGTCGCCGCCGATCCAGGTGCCGAAGGAGAGGGGGCGGGTCTCGTCGGGGAGCTTGACGCCGACGCGTTCCAGTTCGGCGGTGAGGTCCTCCAGGACGTCGCCGACGGCGCCGGCGTGGAGTTCGTCCAGGTAGTAGATGGCGTTGCGGGCCTCGTCGGTGGGTTCGGGGCGTACGACGCGCAGTTCGTCGGTCTGCCAGACGAGGTCGATGTTCTCGGCGAGGCGGGTGTCCAGGCGGCGGTGGTCGGACTCGGCGACCGGGGTCTCCAGGAGGGCGCCGATGCGCCGGAGCTTGTTGAGGACCGAGCGGCGGGCCGCCTCGGTGGGGTGGGCGGTGAAGACCGGCCGGACGTTGAGGTGCTGGACGGTCTGGCGCAGGTGCTCGGGATCGGCGTCCTTGAGCTGGTCGGCGGTGCGGGCCAGCAGGCCGCCCTCGGCGGCGCGGCGGGTGCGCAGTTCGCGGCCGCGGTGCACCTGCTCGGTGACGTTGGCGAGGTGGAAGTAGGTGGAGAAGGCGCGGACCAGCTTGGCCGCGGTCTCCAGTTCGGTGCCGCGCAGCAGTTCGGCGGCGGCTTCGCCGTCCTCACGGGTGAGGCGGCGCACCTTCTCCACGAGGTCGAGAAGCTCGGGGCCCTCCTGCCTCACCAGGGTCTCCCCCAGGAGGTCACCCAGTCGGCGGATGTCGGCGCGCAGCTCGCTGCTGGTCGTCGTCTGGTCGTCGGCACTGCTCACAGGTGCGGCTCCTTGCAGTGTGGAAGCTCTTCTGAGAGGGAACCCGGACGGGTGCCGCGCGGCGGGTGCCGCATACGGGCCGGGCATCCGGGAAGGAATCTTCATCAGCGGACCGCGCTGTCCGACCGGGACCAAGTCTAGGTGCCGGGTGGGACGCGCAGGCCAGGGGCTCTTGCCGCGCGGCGACGCACTGCCATACTTACGTCGCCGTAGGTTACGGAACCGTAGGGAGCTGAACGGTTGCGAAGCCCCCGGCACCTGTCTCGACCCTCGACCCCACAGGGGACGCCCATGACCTCAAGCTCCTCCGATGTGATCGACGACGCCCCGGAGGCGGCCGTCGGCGCGCTGGCCTCCGCCACTCTGGGAGGCGAGCAGAAGCGTTCGATCGAGCAGATCACGCTGCTGCTGTTCATCACCGTCCCGTTCCTCGCGCTGCTGGCGGCCGTGCCGCTGGCGTGGGGGTGGGGGGTGAGCTGGCTGGACCTCGGTCTGCTGGTCTTCTTCTACTTCCTCGGCTGCCACGGCATCACGATCGGCTTCCACCGGCACTTCACGCACGGGTCCTTCAAGGCCAAGCGGCCGTTGAAGATCGCGCTGGCCATCGCCGGCTCGATGGCGGTGGAGGGCCCGCTGGTGCGGTGGGTGGCCGACCATCGCAGGCACCACAAGTTCTCCGACCACGAGGGCGACCCGCATTCGCCGTGGCGGTACGGGGAGACGGTCCCGGCGCTGATGAAGGGCCTGTGGTGGGCCCATGTGGGCTGGATGTTCGACGAGGAGCAGACCCCGCAGGAGAAGTACGCGCCGGATCTGGTCAAGGACCCGGCGATGCGGCGGATCTCCCGCCAGTTCGTGCTGTGGACGGTCGTGTCGCTGGGGCTGCCGCCGCTGATCGGCGGTGTGGTGACGATGTCGTGGTGGGGCGCGTTCACCGGGCTCTTCTGGGGTTCACTCGTCCGGGTGGCCCTGCTGCACCACGTGACGTGGTCGATCAACTCGATCTGCCACGCGGTGGGCAAGCGGCCGTTCAAGTCGCGGGACCGTTCGGGCAACGTGTGGTGGCTGGCGATCCTGTCCTGCGGCGAGTCGTGGCACAACCTGCACCACGCCGACCCGACCTCCGCCCGGCACGGCGTGGAGCGCGGCCAGCTCGACTCCTCGGCGCGGATCATCCGCTGGTGCGAGCGACTGGGCTGGGCGTACGACGTGCGCTGGCCGTCACGCTCGCGTATCGATTCGCGGCGCAACACCGGTGAAGGCGGCTCCCGGCGCCGGAGGGAAACCGCCGAGGCGGCATGATTGACGCCGTGGCGACCGACTCCAGCACCCCCAGCAATGACAAGCCGCGGCGTGCGCGTCGCACCCGGATGACCGGTGCCGAGCGCCGCCAGCAGCTGCTGGAGATCGGTCGCACCCTGTTCGCGGCGAAGGGCTTCGAGGGCACGTCGGTGGAGGAGATCGCGGCGAAGGCCGGGGTGTCCAAGCCGGTGGTGTACGAGCACTTCGGCGGCAAGGAGGGGCTGTACGCGGTGGTGGTGGACCGTGAGATGCGGCGGCTGCTGGACATGGTGACCGGCTCGCTGACGGCCGGCCACCCGCGGGAGCTGTGCGAGCAGGCGGCCTTCGCCCTGCTGGACTACATCGAGGAGTACACGGACGGTTTCCGCATCCTCGTCCGTGACTCGCCCATCCCGCAGTCCACGGGTTCCTTCGCGTCCCTCATCTCGGACATCGCCACCCAGGTGGAGGACATCCTGGGCCGGGAGTTCAAGTCCCGCGGCTTCGACCCGAAGCTTGCGCCGCTGTACGCGCAGGCCCTGGTCGGCATGGTCGCGCTGACCGGCCAGTGGTGGCTGGACGTGCGCCGCCCGAGGAAGGCGGAGGTAGCCGCCCACCTGGTGAACCTGGCCTGGCACGGTCTGGACGGCCTGGAGCCGAAGCCGCGGCTGATAGGGCACCGCAAGAGCTGAGAGCACCCCATCGGGTGACATCAATAGACCACAAGATGCACCTTGTGGAACCATGCAGGGCATGACTGAGATTGCGATCAGCGCCGCCCGTTCCCAGCTCGGTGACCTGGTCCGCCGGGCCGCCCACAGCCGCGAGACCATCGCCCTGACGGACCACGGGCACGTGGCGGCGCTGCTGGTGTCCCCGCAGGTGATAGAGGATCTCGAGGACGCCCTGGCTGTCGCGGACTACCAGTTGCGCAAGGCTTCCGGGACGCTGGGACCGGGCATCCCCCACGAAGAGGTCGGACGCATCCTCGGGCTGCGCCCGTGACCTACCGCATCATCTGGGAACCCGCCGCCACCGACCAGGCTGTCCGTTTCCTGAAGGAAGATCCCACCGGCCTCGCCGCCGTGTACGAGGCCGTCGATGCGCTCGCCGAGTCTCCACGCCCCGCCGGTTCCACGGCCTACGGTGTCAACATCCGACGCCTGCGCGTGGGCGACTACCGCGTCCTCTACGTCATCGACGACGAGACGATCCACATTCTGGTCACGCACCTGGGGCGGGCGGCCTGACCGGTTCCAGGAACTCCAGCCGGTTGCCCGCCGGGTCCTCGGAGTAGAAGCGCCGGTGGCCCGGCAGGTTGTCGTCCCAGGTGACCGGGGCGCCGCGGGCGGCCAGGCGGGCGGCGTACGCCTCGATGCCCGTGACCCGCAGGCCCGGGTGGGCCTTCTTCGCGGGCCTGAAGTCCTCTTCGACGCCCAGGTGGAGCTGGACGGTGCCGGCCTGGAACCAGCAGCCGCCCCGGGCGGCCAGGACGGGCGGCTTGGGGATCTCGGTCATGCCGAGGACACCGGCGTAGTACGCCCGCAGTGCGTCCTCGCAGCCGGGCGGGGCGGCGAGCTGGACGTGGTCGATCGCGGCGAGCACGGTTCACGCCTCCTTGGTGGCGACGGCGAAGATGCGGCGGAAGGGGAACGGGGTGCCGTGCGCACCGGCCGGGTAGGCCTCGCGCAGGGCGGTCCGGTACTCGTCGAGGAAGGCGTCGCGGGCCTCGGGGTCGTCGGCGAGCACGGTGAGGACGGGGCGCAGTCCGGTCCCCTTCACCCAGTCCAGGACCGGGTCCTGCCCGTGCAGCAGGTGCAGGTACGTCGTCTCCCACACGTCCGCGGTGCAGCCGAGGCCGGTCAGCTCCTCCAGGTAGGCGGCGGGTTCTCGCACCGCGTCCTCGTGCCGCAGGACGTCGCCGAGGCGGTCGCGCCAGCGGGGGGCGTGGGCGAGGGCGCGCATCAGCCGGTGGCTGGGGGCCGAGAAGTTGCCGGGGACCTGGAAGGCGAAGGTGCCGCCGGGCCGCAGTGCCGCGATCCAGTCGGCGAAGCGGCCGGTGTGGCCGGGCACCCACTGGAAGGTGGCGTTGCTGACGATCAGGTCGAAGGGTTCCTGGGGCGTCCAGGTCCGGGCGTCGGCGCGGACGAAGTCGAGCAGGCCCCCGCCCGGGGTGGGGCCCGCGTGTTCCACCGTCGCCCTGTCCAGCATCTCGGGCGCGTTGTCGTAGCCGGTGATGCGGGCGGTGGGCCAGCGGTCGGCGAGGAGCGCCGTGACGTTGCCGGGGCCGCAGCCGAGGTCGGCGATGCGGGGGGCGTCCCCCGGCGGCCGTGCGGGCAGGGCCGGGATCCGGGCGAGCAGGTCGGTGAAGGGGCGGGCGCGGTGGCCGGAGTGGCGCAGGTACTGGGCGGGGTCCCAGGTGGGGCTGTGGATGTCGTGGGCGTGGTCGGCGGGCATGGCGGCCTCCTTGACGTCACGGGAGTGGGAGTCCCGTGATCCACACGGGAATCTCTCTCGATGCCAAGATAGTTGATATCAAGAGACTTCACGTCGACACAACCACTACACTGATCGCATGGAGGACGAGGTCGATCGGCTGGTCGCAGCGTGGCGCCGGGAGCGCCCGGACCTCGACGTGGAACCGCTCGAGGTGCTGAGCCGCGTGAGCAGGCTGGCCCGGCACCTGGACCGCGCCCGCCGGCTGGCCTTCTCCGAGCACAGTCTGGAGCCCTGGGAGTTCGACGTGCTGACCGCGCTGCGCCGCGCGGGCGCGCCGTACCAGCTCTCGCCCGGACAGCTGCTCACCCAGACCCTGGTCACCTCGGGCACGATGACCAACCGCATCGACCGGCTCGCGAAGAAGGGCCTGGTCGAGCGTCTGCCCGACCCCAGCGACCGGCGGGGCGTCCTGGTCCGCCTCACGGACGAGGGCCGCGACCGCGCCGACCAGTCCCTGGCCGGCCTGCTGGACCAGGAGCGCGCGATCCTCGGCGAGCTGTCCGCCGCCCAGCGCTCCGAGCTCGCCGCTCTGCTACGCCAGCTGACCGCCCCGTTCGACAACATCCCCGGCTGATCCCAGATCCGCGGGACCCACACCGGCCCGGCGGGCCAGTGCGACGGCGGCCAGGGTGGAGTGGACGCCGAGCTTGCCCAGCACGTTCTGCATGTGGGTGCGGACGGTGTGCGGGGACAGGTAGAGCCGTTCGGCGACGGCCTTGCGGCCGAGCCCGGCGACCATGCAGCGCAGCACCTCCCGCTCGCGCGGGGTCAGCGACTCCACCAGGCGTTCGCTCTCGGTGCGGTGCTTGCGGGCGGCGGTCAGCTCGCGCAGCACGCCGGTGAGCAGGGCGGGCGGCAGGTGCGTCTCGTCGCGCAGCACCCCGCGGATGACGGTGAGCAGCCGCGACAGCGAGCAGTCCTTGGCGACCCAGCCGCAGGCGCCGGCCTGCAGGGCGAGCGCCGCCCGCCGGGGGTCGTCCTTCTCGGCGAGGACGACGGTCCGTACGCCGGGCTGGGTGCCGCGCACCCCGGCCACCAGGGAGATCCCGTCCACCAGGCCGGCGGCGTCGGCCTCCTGGACGGGGACGGGCACCCGGCCGCCGGGCACGGTGCCGCCGAGGTCCGCGTCGACGAGCAGCACGTCGAAGCGGCGGCCCTCGGCGGCGGCTCTCTCCAGGCAGCGCAGGGCGGCCGGTCCGGAGCCGGCCGCGGACACGTCGACGTCCGGCTCGGCGGCCAGGGCGGCGGCCAGGGACTCGGCGAAAATACGGTGGTCGTCGACGACCAGGACGCGGACTCGAACCACTGAAACCCCCTTCCCCGGGCTCCTTCACGAAGCAGGGGATCGCGTCGTCCAGGACGACGGCGGGCCCTGCCGAGGAGGCCGGCGGCGCGGGCCCGGCGCCCGGGGCCGCTGGACCGCACGGCCGCCGCCGTGCGGAAGTGCTACCCCCACTTCGGGCGCCGTACCCGGCTGTCTCGCCCCCTGATCGGCACCGGCCCCCACCGGCACCGCTCCTCAGAGTACGACCGGGGGCCGGGAGGGGAAGGAAATTCACAGAACTGGCCAACGACCGCGTCTAGGGTGTGCCGCATGTTTCGTATCGAGGCGAAAGTAGACAAAGAGCGTCGCGATCTGCTCCGCTCCCGCCTCCGTGACACCAACACGGCGGCCTCCCCCGTCCTGGCCGCCCTGCGCGGGACCCCCGCCGAACGAGAGATCCCCCTGCACGTGTGGGCACTGGACGAGTCGGGCGCGCTGGCCGGCGGTCTGGTGGGGCACACCTGGGCGACCTGGCTGCACGTCGCGCTCCTGTGGGTCGACGGCCACCACCGCGGCGCGGGCCTCGGCTCCCGCCTGCTGACCCGTGCCGAACAGATGGCCCGCACCCAGCGCGACTGCCACGGCGCCCGCCTGGAGACCTGGGACTTCCAGGCCCCGGAGTTCTACCGCAGACACGGCTACAAGGTGGTCTGCGCGATCCCCGACTATCCCCCGGGAACGACGGAGTACACGCTGATCAAACCGCTGGGGTGAGCCGGGGGACGAGCGGGGCCGACGCTGCGACGGCACCTCGTCCAGCCCCCGTGTCTTCGTCCTTGACGCCGGGCCATCGGATCCTGACGGCTCCGGTGTGACGGCAGCGGTCTGGCGACGGGCACGGATGCCGTGTCACCCCGCCGGCACGGCCTCCCCCACCGCCCGGTGCACCGCCCGGGCCAGTCGGGCGCCCCACAGTGAGCGGGGGCCCGCGAAGGGCTGGGGATCCTCGCCGGGGGCCGGGGTGCGGGCGGCGACGCAGACCGCGTCCGTGGGGGTGCCGGAGCAGTCGTGGCCGGTTTCCAGGAGCGCCTGCACCTTGGCCTCGGTGGCGGTCGCGACCGCGTTGACCAGGGCAGCGTCGGTCAGGGCCACGGGGAGGGCGGCGATGATGTTGATGGTGCCCGGCTGGGCGGGCAGGGCGGTGCCCTCGGCCGGGGAGGCGGCCCAGCCGCGTACGTCGATGCCCGCCGTGACCAGCGCCTGCGCCCCGGCGTCCGCCGCACGGGCGTGGCGGGAGACGTCGGCCGCCGTCATCAGGCCGACGCCCTCTCCCCTCAGCCCGGCGCCGGCGGCCAGTTCGGCCAGGTGGCGGTCCGGGTCGGTGCGCCGGTAGCCGTGCGCCACCTGGGCGTTGAGAACCCACTCACGCGGGCCGACACCGCCGCCGAGCACCGCGCTGCTGACCATCCGCCACCCCGGCCCCGCCCGCCACAGCAGCGCGTGCAGCCGCTCGCCGTCCTCGGTACGGGTCAGCAGGCGCGCCGCGCACGGGCCGGCGGCCGGGGCGGCGGTTACGGACGCCGGGTGTGCGGTGGTCACCGGGGGAGGCTCCTTGCGGTGGGGAACCGGCCGATCGTACGCGGGAGCGTGAGCGCGGGAGCCGGCCGCCCCGGGCGCGGGCGGCCCCGGTCCGCTCACGCCGTCCGCCTCGCGCACGGCGGCGCGGGGAGTCGCGCCCGTGCCGCCGCGTCCGTCCGCCGGGGCGCCGTCAGACCAGGCGCCGCGCCCCCGCCGAGGGCACCGCCTCGAAGACGCGCGGGGAGGTGAAGCCGGCCCCCGCGAAGGCCTCCTCGACCGCCTTGGTGACCGAGGGGACGTCGGTCTCCTCGGCGAGGACGATCGCCGAGCCGCCGAAGCCGCCGCCCGTCATCCGGGCGCCCAGCGCGCCGGCGGCCAGGGCCGTGTCGACGACCAGGTCCAGCTCCGGGCAGGAGATGCGGAAGTCGTCGCGCAGCGAGACGTGGCCCTCGGTCAGGACCGGGCCGATGGCGCGGGCGCCGGAGGATTCCAGGAGGGCGATGACGCGTTCCACGCGGGCGTCCTCCGTCACCACGTGGCGCACCAGGCGGCGGATCTCCTCCTCGTCGCCGAGCCGTTCCAGGGCCGCGTCCAGGCCGTCGTAGGGCACGTCCCGCAGGGCGTCGACGCCGAGCAGGGCCGCGCCCTTCTCGCAGCCCGCCCGGCGCTTGCCGTACTCGCCGTCGCTGTGCGCGTGCTTGACCCGGGTGTCGACGACGAGCAGGCGCAGTCCCTCGCGCGCCAGGTCGAAGGGGACCTGACGCTGGGACAGGTCGCGGGTGTCGAGGAAGAGGGCGTGGCCCTCCGTGCAGCAGGCCGAGGCCGTCTGGTCCATGATGCCGGTGGGGGCGCCGACGTAGACGTTCTCGGCGCGCTGGCACAGGCGGGCCAGCTGCCAGGGCTTCAGGCCCAGTCCGTACAGGTCGTTCAGGGCCAGGGCGACGACGACCTCCAGGGCCGCCGACGAGGACAGGCCGGCGCCCGAGGGCACCGTCGACGTCAGGTGCACGTCCGCGCCCTCCACCTCGTGGCCGGCCTCGCGCAGCGCCCAGACCACGCCCGCCGGGTACGCGGTCCAGTCCTTGTCGGACTCGGGCGCCAGGCCGGCCACGCGCAGTTCGACGGGGTCGCCCGGGACGTCCGCCGAGTGCAGCCGCAGGACACCGTCGCCGCGGCGGGAGACCGCCGCGACCGTGTCGTGCGGCAGGGCGAACGGCATCACGAAGCCGTCGTTGTAGTCGGTGTGCTCACCGATGAGGTTGACGCGGCCGGGTGCCGCCCACACTCCCTCCGGCCCGGTGCCGTACAGCGCGGCGAAACCGTCCCGGACCTGCTGTGCCCCCACTACTGCTCCTTCGTGGTGTGCTGCGCGAACTCCCAGGCGTCCGCGACGATGCCCGCGAGGTCCGCGCGGGACGGGTTCCAGCCGAGCTTCTCGCGGGCGGTGCCGGCCGAGGCGACGAGGACGGCCGGGTCGCCGGCCCGGCGCGGGGCCACGACCTCCGGGACCGGGTGGCCGGTGACCTGCCGGACCGTCTCGATCACCTCGCGGACCGAGAAGCCGTTGCCGTTGCCGAGGTTGCAGATCAGGTGTTCGCCGGCGGTGGCGGCGTCCAGCGCGAGCAGGTGGGCGTCGGCCAGGTCCGCCACGTGGATGTAGTCGCGCACGCAGGTGCCGTCCGGCGTCGGGTAGTCGTCGCCGAAGACGCTGATCGCCTCGCGGCGGCCCTGGGCGACCTGGAGCACCAGCGGGATCAGGTGCGACTCGGGGTCGTGGCGCTCGCCGTACGCGCCGTAGGCGCCGGCCACGTTGAAGTAGCGCAGGGAGACCGCGCCCAGGCCGTGGGCCGCCGCCTCACCGGTGATCATGTGGTCGACGGCGAGCTTGGAGGCGCCGTAGGGGTTGGTGGGCCTCGTCGGGGCCGTCTCGACGATCGGCGTCCGCTCCGGCTCGCCGTACGTCGCCGCGGTGGAGGAGAAGACCAGCTTGCGCACCCCGGCCTCGCGCATCGCGGCGAGCAGCGCCATGGTGCCGCCGACGTTGTTCTCCCAGTACTTCTCCGGCTTCACCACCGACTCGCCGACCTGCGAGAACGCCGCGAAGTGCAGCACCGCGTCGAAGGAGGGGTCCAGCCACTTGGCGGCGTCGCGGATGTCGCCCTCGACGAAGGAGGCGCCGGCGGGCACGCCCTCGCGGAAGCCCGTCGAGAGGTTGTCGAGCACGACGACCTCGTGGCCGGCCTCCAGCAGATGCTGGGCGACCACGCTCCCGACGTAACCCGCGCCGCCCGTCACCAGGTACTTCCCGCTCATGAACTCGCTACCTCTCGCAATCGCTGGGCCGCGCGCTCCGGGGGCACGTCGTTGATGAAGACGTTCATGCCGGACTCGGAGCCCGCGAGGAACTTCAGCTTGCCGGAAGTACGGCGGATGGTGAAAAGCTCGAGGTGGAGGGCGAAGTCCTCGCGGACGACCCCGTCGAACTCCTCCAGCGCGCCGAACGGCGCCTGGTGCCAGGCCGCGATGTACGGCGTCGGCGGTTCACCTTCCCCGAAGATCCGGTCGAAGCGCCTCAAGAGTTCCAGATAGACCTGGGGGAACTCTGTGCGGGCCGCCTCGTCGAGCGCGAGCAGGTCGGGGACGCGGCGCTTGGGGTAGAGGTGGACCTCGTAGGGCCAGTGCGCCGCGTAGGGCACGAAGGCCGCCCAGTGACCGGTCTCCAGGACGACCCGCTCACCGGCCAGTTCCCGCTCCAGTACGGCGTCGAAGAGGTTCTCGCCGCCGGTGGCGTCCTTGTGGGCGGCCAGCGAGCGCAGCATCAGCGCGGTGCGCGGGGTGGTGAACGGATAGGCGTAGATCTGCCCGTGCGGGTGGCCCAGCGTCACGCCGATCTCGGCGCCGCGGTTCTCGAAGCAGAACACCTGCTCCACCGAGGGCAGGTGCGACAGTTCGAAGGTGCGGTCGGTCCAGGCCTCCAGAACGAGCCGTGCCTGCTCCTCGCTCAGCGCGGCGAAGGACGCGTCGTGGTCGGAGGTGAAGCAGACGACCTCGCAGCGGCCCGAGTCGCCGGCCAGCGACGGGAAGCGGTTCTCGAAGACCGCCACGTCGTAGGAGGAGTCCGGGATCTCGGTGAGCTTGTCACCGCGGGTCGGGCACAGCGGGCACTCGTCGGCCGGCGGGTGGTAGGTGCGGCCCTGGCGGTGGGAGGCCACGGCGACCGCGTCGCCGAGCAGCACGTCCGGGCGGATCTCCGAGGTGGTGACGGTCGGCTCCAGCGGGCGCCGGTCGACGGCGTCCCGCACGGTGTCGTCCCGCAGGTCGTAGTAGATCAGCTCACGACCGTCGGCCAGCCGGGTCGAGGTCTTCTTCACTGCGGACTCCCTGTTCGTCCAGGCCCGGGCCGCACCCGATCACTGTGTCACCCAACACAATCGAACATAACACATCACAACTCACCACGGGAGGCTACCGGCAGCCCGCGAGGAGGCGCCACGGCCCGCACATCACAATCAAACAAAGACAACCAACAAAAGTGTTCAATTCATGAACGCGAAGGCGTAGGTTCCCCGCTGGATCCGTTCGTGCAACGAAGCGAGTACTTATGCAAACCCCCACATCCCCCGGCTACGCACCCGCGTATCTGGCGGCGGAGCTACGGCTGCCGACCAACGCCCTCGACTACACGATCCTCGCCATCTACTTCGTCGTGGTCCTCGGCATCGGCTTCGCCGCCCGGCGCTCGGTCAAGACCAGCCTCGACTTCTTCCTCTCCGGACGCTCCCTGCCCGCGTGGATCACCGGTCTGGCGTTCATCTCCGCCAACCTGGCCGCGACCGAGATCCTCGGCATGGCCGCCAACAGCGCCCAGTACGGCGCCTACACCGTGCACTGGTACTGGATCGGCGCCATTCCCGCCATGGTCTTCCTCGGCCTGGTGATGATGCCCTTCTACTACGGCTCCAAGGTGCGCTCGGTCCCCGAGTTCCTGCTGCTGCGCTTCGACAAGGGCGCGCACCTGCTCAGTTCGATCCTGTTCGCCTTCGCCGCCATCCTGATCGCCGGCGTCAACCTCTACGCCCTCGCGATCGTCGTCGAGGCGCTGCTCGGCTGGCCGCAGTGGGTCGCGATCGTCGTCGCCGGCTTCTTCGTCCTCGCCTACATCACCCTCGGCGGACTGTCCTCCGCGATCTACAACGAGGTGCTGCAGTTCTTCGTGATCCTCGCGGCCCTCATCCCGCTCGTGGTCCTCAGCCTGAAGAAGGTCGGCGGCTGGGACGGCCTGACCCACAAGCTCACCGAGACGCACGGCGCGGACTTCACCACCGCCTGGGGCGGCACCGGCATCGGCCACGCCAACCCGCTCGGCGCCAACTGGCTGACCATCGTCCTCGGCCTCGGCTTCGTGCTCTCCTTCGGCTACTGGACGACCAACTTCGCCGAGGTGCAGCGCGCCCTGTCCGCGAAGAACCTCTCCGCCGCGCAGCGCACCCCGCTGATCGCCGCGTTCCCGAAGATCTTCATCGTCTTCCTGGTGATGATCCCGGGCCTGGTCGCCGCCGCCGTCGTCCCGAAGATCGGCACCTCCGCCTCCGGGCTCCAGTACAACGACGCGATCCCCTACCTGATGCAGGAACTGCTCCCCAACGGCGTCCTCGGCATCGCGGTCACCGGTCTGCTCGCCGCCTTCATGGCCGGCATGGCCGCCAACGTGTCGTCCTTCAACACCGTGTTCACCAACGACATCTGGGCCAAGTACGTCGTCAAGGGCCGCGAGGACTCCTACTACGTGCGCTTCGGCCGGCTCATCACCGCCATCGGCGTGCTCGCCTCGGTCGGCACCGCGTTCCTGGCGTCGTCGTTCTCGAACATCATGAGCTACCTGCAGACGCTGTTCTCCTTCTTCAACGTGCCGATGTTCGTGGTGTTCATCGTCGGCATGTTCTGGAAGCGCGCGTCCGTGAAGTCCGGCTTCTGGGGCCTGCTCGCGGGCACCACCGCGGCGATGGTGAACTACTTCGTCCTCTACAAGAAGGACATCATCCACATCCCCACCGACCAGGGCGCCAACTTCGTCTCCGCCATCGCCGGGTTCGTCGCCGGCGCGGTGGTCATGGTGGCCGTCACCCTCTTCACCAAGCCCAAGCCGGAGGCGGCCCTGCAAGGACTCGTCTACGGCACCCGGTCCCCCGGCATGGCGGAAGCGCCCGCCCCCGGCGACGAGGCCTGGTACCGCAAGCCCGCGCTGCTCGGCTGGGGCGCCGTCGTCCTCGCCGCCGCCTGCTACATCCCGTTCTCGTTCTGATCGCGGGAGGATTGAGAGACCATGTCACAGTCTGAGAACCCCGGCCGGTCCGAGCACCCGGACCCGCACCCCGGTTACTCCGAGCAGGACGTACAGCGCGAGGTCACCGACCTGGAGGGCAAGTCCGCGACCGCCGCGCGCATCTTCGACCTGCGGCGCATCATCGGCGGGCTGTTCGTCCTCTACGGCGTCATCGTCACGATCACCGGGATCACCGACTCGCAGGCCGCCATCGACAAGGCGCAGGGCGTCAACATCAACCTGTGGACCGGGATCGGCATGCTGGTCCTCGGCGTGTTCTTCCTGGTGTGGCTCAAGCTCCGCCCGGCCGCGCCCCCGGTGCCGGCGACGGAGGAACCGGAGGCCGAGTAGGCCCCGGCAGGCGGCGGCCCGGACGGCCCCGCACGCTACGTGCGGCCCGCGCGGGCCAGCAGACCCGTGCGGGCCGCCAGGGCCGCCGCCTCCAGGCGGGAGCCCACGCCCAGTTTCATCAGGACCCGCTGCACATGGGTGCGGGCGGTGCTCGGGGCGATCCCCATCCCGGCCGCGATCAGCCGGGTGTCCTCCCCCTCGGCCACCCGCACCAGGACCTCCACCTCCCGGGGGGTGAGCAGCCGCAGCAGCCGCTGGCCCTCGTCGTCCGGCTGGGCGGCCGGGTTCAGCAGCTCACCGAAGGCCTCCTGGAGCAGTTGCGGAGCCACCGCCGCCTCCCCCGCGCGCGCCTTCAGGATCGCCCGCTCCACGCCCTCTATGCGCTCGTCGTGCCGCACATAGCCCGAGGCACCCGCGGCGAACGCCGCCGCGATGCCCCGCGGGGAGGGCACCGGCCCCAGCACGACCACCGCCACCTGCGGACGTTCCCGCTTGATCCGCGCCACCGGCTCGAACGCGCCCGGCCCGGCCGGTGCCGCCGTGCCCAGCAGGCACACCTCCGGCGCACGGCTGATCACCAGCTCCGCCGCGCCCGCCGCCGGCGCCGCCGCGGCCAGCACCCGGTGGCCCCGCAGCTTCAGCGCCGAGGCCAGCGCCTCGGCGAGCAGTCGGTGGTCGTCGACCACCATCAGCCGGACTCCCATCGGCAACCCCCCAGTTCCCTCCCGGAAGCTACACGCTCACCCGGTGCCGCGCTGCCCCTCCCGGCCAGAAGTGCCCCGGATCGCCGAAAACACCCGGCGCGCGGAAGCACCCCGCGACGCGGCGCGCGACGGCCCCGCCCCCGCGCGGGACGCGGGGGGCGGGGCCGTCGCCGGTGCGGCGGTGCGGCGGCCGGGTCAGCCGCCCGCGCCGAAGACCAGCGCCAGGTACTCCTTGCCGAAGGCCGACGACCGCTGCTTGTGGGCGTAGACCGCCGACATGTAGAGACGGCCCTGCCCGTACAGGAACTCCGCGTAGTCCGGGGACATGCCGGTCTCCGCGGCCCGTACGTCGCGCGTGGCCGGGTTCTCCAGCAGCACGGTCTCCTTGAAGCTGTCGCCGTCGAGGCTCACCACCTGGCCGCCCTTGTCGTAGGGCGGACGCTTGTAGGCGAGCAGGTTCCCGCCGTCCATGCGCAGCGGGTAGATCTGGTAGCCGTCGCCCGCGTCCCCGCGCTGGCCGGTCTGCCGGCCGGTGGCCAGGTCGAAGGCGACGATCTCGTTGGTCTGGCCGTGCTCGCCGCTGCCGTCGTGCTGCTCGGTCGCCAGGTACAGCCGGTCGTTGCCGGTCACGATGCCCGCGCAGAACTCGATCCGGGTGATCGCGTCGCAGCGGCCCGCGTACTGCTCACCGGGCGCGCTGATGTGGGAGCGCAGCTTGCCGGTCGCGCTGTCGACGGCGAAGAAGTCGGAGATGCCGTGGTCGCCGCCGAGGTCGGCCGCGACGACCAGCGGGTCGGTCGAGACGATCCCCGCGTACTCGATGCCCTTGGCCAGCTTGTACTCCGAGAGCACCTTCCCGGAGGCCGGGTCGACGGTCTGGATGAGCAGCTGGCGCCGGCCGTACGCGCCGCACTTGCGCACCGCGACCAGCTTCTCGCCGCCGCCGTACCCGGCGTCGTAGCAGGTGTCGCCGGTCTTGGGGCTCCACAGCGGCTTGCCGTCCGCGACGCTGAACGCGGCGCCGCCCGCGGTGCCGCCGACGGCCACGGTGCCGCCGCCGATGGTGACGTTGTTCAGGTTGACCGTCTCGTCGCCGGCCTTCACCACCCGCGTCCACAGCTTCCGGCCCGCCGCGAGGTCGATCACCGCGACCTGGCTGCAGCCGTGCGAGGGCTTGGCCTTGGTGGGCATGGCCGGTTCGTACACGATCGCCGTCCGGCCGTCCGCCGTGACGTGGCGGGTGGCCTGGCAGACCGGGCCGGGCAGCTTGAGCGTCCACAGCCTGCTGCCCTTGACCGGGTCGTACCCGCCGATCTCGGCGTTGCCGGTCTTGGCGTACACCTTGTCGGTGAGCCAGGAGCCGGTGGTGGCCGTCGTGTCGTCGACGGCGGGCATCGGGAGCCGGTACAGGACCTTGGCGGCGGGGTCGGAGGGCGCCTTCTCCTTGCCGTCCGTCGAGGTGCCGCCGGAACCGGTCCCGCCGCCGCTCGTGCCGCCGGAGGACGCGGTGTCCTTCTTGCCGCTGCCACCGGGCGAACTCGCGTACCAGACGCCGCCGCCGACGATCAGCGCGATGGCGGCGACGGCCGCCACGATGATCAGCAACTGCTTGTTGTCCCTGCGGCCCGGGCCGCCGCCGGGTACCCCGATGTGCGGCTGCGCCGGGGGCTGCCCGGGGTAGCCGTACCCGGGCTGGGCCGGGTGACCGTAGCCCGGCTGAGCGGGCTGACCGTAACCCGGCTGGGCCGGCTGGCCCGGGTGACCGGGCTGACCGTGACCCGGCTGGGCGCCGTACGGGCTCGGGGCGGCGGCCTGCGGGTAGCCGGGGTAGCCGTAACCCGCGGGAGGCTGGGGCGGCTGGGGTGCTTGAGGGGCCTGCGGGTAGCCGTAGCCGGGCTGGGGCTGCTGAGGGGGCTGCGGGTGGCCGTACCCCGGTGCCGGCTGCGGGGGCGGTGTCTGCGGCGGCACGCCGGGCTGCGCGGGCTGCTGGTCCTGGGGCTGCCCGCCGGGGGGCGGGCCGAACCCGCCCTGGTGCGGCGGCTGCTGGGGCGGCGGGGGCGGCGGCTGAGTCATGGGCGGATGCACCTCTGGGCGACGGGAACGGATCCGGGGCCGGGTTCGGACACGGGCCCCGGGACGCAACCGGGACCTGGCACGGGTCCGAGGAGGGGACCGGGGGCCGGGGACGGAAAAGGACGGTGAAGGAGAGGAAACCGGCAGGCCGGGGACGGCGCCGTGGCGCCCGGACCGCCCTGCCGGTGGCCGGGCCGCCTCACTTGCCGAAGGCGAGCATCAGCTTCTCCTTCGACTTGTCGTTGCCGTTCAGCCGGCCGGTGGAGATGTAGAACCGTCCGTCGACCCAGTCGACGTCCCGCGAGAAGAAGCCGTTCTCGATCTCCGCGGTGCCCCGCGGGTTCTGGAGCAGCTTCACCGGGGCGTGGTTCGCGCCCCCCGCCGCCAGGGACACGATCTGGCCGCCCTGGTCGTACGACGGCTCGACGTACGCGATGAGCCGGCCGTTCTCCACCTTCAGCGGCATCATCGAGGTGTCCGAGGGGGACTTGGCCCGCCACTTCTCCTTGCCGGTGGAGAGGTCGACCGCGACGATCTCGTTCGCTCCGGTGGTCTGCTTGGTGGGCAGGTAGAGGGTGTCGGCGTCGGCCGCCACGCCCTGGCAGCCCTGGAGGTCGCGGTTGAGGATGGCCCAGCCGCAGTCAGGGGCGAAGGTGCCCTTGACGTCGGCCTGCGAACGCACGGAGCCGTCGCTGTTCAGCGTCGACAGGTTCCAGTGCTTCTTGTCCTCGTCGGTGGAGTACAGCACCAGCGGGTCGACGGAGTAGGCGCGCTGGACCGACCAGCCCTTGGGGATCTTCCGGGTCCACCTGGCCCGGCCGGTGGCGGGGTCGAGTTCCTGCACCTCGTCGTGGGCGTTGGCGCCGCCGGCCCCGCAGGAGGCGACCAGGACCAGCCGGGAGCCGCCCGCGAACGCGGTCGGGAAGCACGCCTGGCCGTACCGCGTCTTCTCGTACATCTTGGCGCCGGTGCCGACGTCGTACGCGACACCGGACTGCGAGCGGCCCACCATCAGCGTCTTGCCGGTGAGGGACAGTTCGACGGTGAGCGCGCTGTCGAAGAGCGCGCCGTCGGCGACCGTCGCCTTCCAGCCCTTCTGCCCGGTGTTCAGGTCGATCTGCTGGAGCTGGTTGCACTTGGCGCGGTCACTGGTACCGCTCATGTACGCCACGACGACCTTGTCGTCGGCCGTCTTCTGCCCGGTCACCGCGCAGATCTTCTGCGGGAAGGCGACCGGCGCCCAGGTGGGCCTGCCGTCAGCGACGTCGTACGCGAAGAGCTGCTTGTAGGCGGCCTTCACCGCGGTCTTGCCGGTGATCCACATCCCGGGGGCGTCGGCGCCGCTGCCGGGGGCGTCCGGGGCCTCCTTGTACCAGAGCACCCGGGCCTCGCCGGGCTTGCGGCCCGCGTTGAGGTCACTGGAGTCCTTGCCGCCGTCGCCGCTGCCGTCACCCGGGTTGACCGGCGCGTCGGACGCGGTGCCCGCCGAACCCGACGGCCCGGCGCCGCCGCTCCTGCCCGCGACCGGCTTCTTGTCGCCGCCGTCGCGGCCGGTGACGGCCCACACGGTGCCGCCGACCACGAGCAGCGCGGCCACCGCCGCGCCGATGACGACGGCGGGCCTGCCCTTGAAGGGGCCGCGCGAGCCGCCGCCGGCCGGCGGGGTGCCGGGCGCGCCGGGGAACTGCGGCTGCGGGTGGCCGTATCCGGGCTGCTGTCCGTACGGCCCCGGCTGCTGCGGCGGCCCGTAGGGGCCGGGCGCGGGGGCACCCGGCGCGGGAGTGCCGTAGGGGCCCGGCTGGGCGTACGGTCCCGGCTGGGCGTACGGTCCGGGCCCGCCGTACGGGCCGGGCTGCTGCGGATAGCCGTGACCCGGCTGCGGCTGCTGCGGATAGCCGTACCCGGGCTGGGGCTGCGGCGGGCCGGACGGCGGGGCCGGCGGAGCGTCCTGGGGCGGCTGGGCCGGGGGCGGGGGCGGCGCCTGCCGGGGGTCCCCGGGAGCGCCGAACGCGCCCGGCTGCCCTGGTTGCGGCTGCGAAGGCCCGTCCTGCGGTGACGGTGCTCCGAAGCCACCCTGCGGCGGCTGACTGGGCGGCTGAGTCATCAGCGCGTTCCCCCCTCGTTCACTGATTTTTAGCCACGCCCTGAGATCCGTGGTGGACGCGGAGTCGTACGCGGACGGTTCCGGACAGGGCCCGGACGGCCCTTTCTATCACTGGCCGCCGGCCAGTCACCGCGCCCCGACCACCCCTGTTCCCAAGGGAGAACCGGCCCGTGATGGCGTCGTTACGCGCGCCCGTCCGGACCTTCACGCGTCTTCCACACGGCGCGCGCCCCGTCGTGCGCGCCGTGGTCCCCGCTACGCGTCCTCGGCGAGTTCGAGCCAGCGCAGCTCCAGTTCGTCGCGCTCCGCCGCCAGGTCGCGCAGTTCGGCGTCGAGTTCGGCCACCTTCGCGAAATCGGTGGCGTTCTCCGCGATCCGGGCGTGCAGGGTGCCCTCCTTGTCGGAGATCCGGTCCAACTGCCGTTCGATCTTCTGGAGTTCCTTCTTCGCCGCGCGCAGTTCGGCGGCGCTCTTCTCGGGCGAGGAGTTCTCCGCGGCAGGGGCCGCGGCCGAGGCGGCGGCCGCCGCCTGCTCCTCCATGCGCCGGCGCCGTTCCAGGTACTCGTCGATGCCGCGCGGCAGCATCCGCAGGGTGCCGTCGCCCAGCAGCGCCTGCACCGTGTCGGTGGTGCGCTCGATGAAGAACCGGTCGTGGGAGATGACGATCATCGAGCCGGGCCAGCCGTCGAGCAGGTCCTCCAGCTGGGTCAGGGTCTCGATGTCGAGGTCGTTGGTGGGCTCGTCGAGGAAGAGGACGTTGGGCTCGTCCATCAGCAGGCGCAGCAGTTGCAGCCGGCGGCGCTCACCGCCGGACAGGTCACCGACCGGCGTCCACTGCTTCTCCTTGCCGAAGCCGAACGTCTCGCACAGCTGTCCGGCGGTCATCTCCCGGCCCTTGCCGAGGTCGACGCGCTCACGCACCCGCTGCACGGCCTCCAGAACCCGCCAGGCGGGATCCAGTTCGGCGACCTCCTGGGACAGGTAGGCCAGCTTGACGGTCCTGCCGACGGCGATCCGGCCGCCCGCGGGCTGCGTCTCGCCCCCGGTGCGCGCCGCCTGCTCCATGGCCCGCAGCAGGGAGGTCTTGCCCGCGCCGTTGACCCCGACCAGGCCGATGCGGTCGCCGGGGCCGAGCTGCCAGGTGACGTGCTCCAGCAGCACCTTGGGGCCGGCCTGGACGGTCACGTCCTCCAGGTCGAAGACGGTCCGGCCCAGCCGCGAGGAGGCGAACTTCATCAGCTCGCTCCTGTCGCGGGGCGGGGGGACGTCGGCGATCAGCTCGTTGGCGGCCTCGATGCGGAAGCGGGGCTTGGAGGTCCGGGCGGGGGCGCCGCGGCGCAGCCAGGCCAGCTCCTTGCGGACCAGGTTCTGCCGCTTGGTCTCCTCGGTGGCGGCGATGCGTTCGCGTTCGGCGCGGGCGAAGACGTAGTCGGAGTAGCCGCCCTCGTACTCGTAGACGGCGCCGCGCTGCACGTCCCACATGCGGGTGCAGACCTGGTCGAGGAACCAGCGGTCGTGGGTGACGCAGACGAGCGCGGAGCGGCGCTCGCGCAGGTGCCCGGCGAGCCAGGCGATGCCCTCGACGTCGAGGTGGTTGGTGGGCTCGTCCAGGACGAGCAGGTCCTGCTCCTCGATGAGCAGCTTGGCCAGGGCGATGCGGCGCCGCTCGCCGCCGGAAAGCGGGCCGATCACGGTGTCCAGGCCCTTGGGGAAGCCCGGCAGGTCGAGCCCGCCGAACAGTCCGGTCAGCACGTCGCGGATCTTGGCGTTGCCCGCCCACTCGTGGTCGGCGAGGTCACCGATGACCTCGTGGCGGACGGTCGCCTCCGGGTCGAGCGAGTCGTGCTGGGTGAGCACGCCGAGCCGCAGGCCGCCCGAGTGGGTGACCCGCCCGCTGTCGGCCTCCTCCGCCTTGGCCAGCATCCGGATCAGGGTCGTCTTGCCGTCGCCGTTGCGTCCGACGACACCGATCCGGTCACCCTCGGACACGCCGAGCGACACACCGTCGAGCAGGGCACGCGTGCCGTACACCTTGCTGACGTTCTCGACATTGACCAGGTTGACGGCCATTTCACTCCTGCCCCGGGGGATGGATCGGCTTTCAAGCGTAGGGCCTGCGGGAGGGGGGTCCGGGCGTGGGAGTGTCATCACTCTTTGTGATGACGTGATCGGGATTCGGCCGCTGCGGTGGGAACGCAGGTCGCAGGATCCCACCCATGGGCGCCGCAGGCATCGACCACTTCTGGCTGGTGGAAATGGCGGGCGCAGAGGAGCGCCCCGTCGTCTACGTGTACGAGCGCGACCCGGTCACCAAGACGTACTCAGTCACCGGAATCCACCATGAGCGGCTGAAGCTCACCGTCCCCTTCGACATCGACATCGACCTGACGGAGATCGACCTTCTCTGATCGCGGCTTCCTCAGACGACCGTCGCCCCGGCCGCCGGGGACCCGGCGACCCGGACGGCCCGGCACGTCCCCGAGGCCAGCAGTGCCTTCGCCACCCGCGCGCCCGTCTCCTCGTCGGGAACCAGGAACGCCGTCGTCGGCCCCGACCCCGACACCAGCCCCGCCGGCGCGCCTGCCGCACGCCCCGCCGCGAGGGTGTCCGCCAGGGACGGGCGCAGGGACAGGGCCGCGGGCTGGAGGTCGTTGGTGAGGGTGGCGGCCAGCGCGTCGGCGTCGCCCTTCGCCAGCGCGGCCAGCAGGTCGGCCGAGGCCACCGGCCCGGGAATCTCCCGGCCCCGCGCCAGCCGGTCGAACTCGCCGTACACCGCGGGCGTGGACAGCCCGCCGTCGGCGACCGCGAACACCCAGTGGAAGGTGCCGCCCACCTCCAGCGGCGTCAGCCTCTCCCCGCGTCCGGTGCCCAGCGCCGCACCGCCCACCAGGGAGAACGGCACGTCGCTGCCCAGCCCGGCGCAGATCTCCAGCAGTTCGTCGCGGGACGCTCCGGTCCCCCACAGCGCGTCGCAGGCCACCAACGCGCCCGCGCCGTCCGCGCTGCCGCCCGCCATGCCGCCGGCGACGGGGATGTCCTTGGCGATGTGGACGTGCACGGCGGGGGCGAGGCCGTGGCGCTCGGCGAGCGCGAGGACCGCGCGGGCGGCGAGGTTCGTACGGTCCAGGGGGACCTCGGCGGCGTCCGGGCCCTCGCAGGTGACGCGCAGTTCGTCGGCCTCGGTGACGGTGACCTCGTCGTACAGGCCGACGGCGAGGAAGACGTTGGCCAGGTCGTGGAAGCCGTCGGGGCGGGCGGCGCCCACCGCGAGCTGGACGTTGACCTTGGCGGGGACGCGGACGGTGACGCTCACTGGGCTTCGGGCTCCTCGGGTCGGGCGGCGCGGTGCTCGGCGATCCGCGCGAACTCCTCCACGGTCAGCGACTCGCCGCGCGCCTGCGGCGAGACCCCGGCGGCCACCAGCGCCGCCTCGGCCGCCGCCGCCGAACCGGCCCAGCCGGACAGCGCGGCCCGCAGGGTCTTGCGGCGCTGCGCGAAGGCCGCGTCGACGACCGCGAAGACCTCGCGCCTGGTGGCGGTGGTCTTCAGCGGCTCGGCGCGGCGGACCAGGGACACCAGTCCGCTGTCGACGTTCGGGGCGGGCCAGAACACGTTGCGGCCGATGGCTCCGGCGCGCTTGACCTCGGCGTACCAGTTCGCCTTGACCGACGGGACGCCGTACACCTTCGAGCCGGGGGCGGCGGCCAGCCGGTCGGCGACCTCCGCCTGCACCATGACGAGGGTGCGCTCGATGCTCGGGAAGGTCTCGAGCATGTGCAGCAGCACCGGGACGGCGACGTTGTACGGCAGGTTCGCCACCAGCGCGGTCGGGGCGGGGCCCGGCAGTCCGGTGACGTGCAGGGCGTCGGAGTGGACCAGCGCGAACCGGTCGGCGCGCTCGGGCATGCGCGCGGCGATCGTGGCGGGCAGCGCGGCGGCCAGCACGTCGTCGATCTCCACGGCGGTGACCCGGTCGGCGGCCTCCAGCAGGGCGAGGGTGAGGGAGCCGAGCCCCGGCCCGACCTCGACGACCACGTCCTCGGGGGTGACGTCGGCGGTGCGCACGATACGGCGGACCGTGTTCGCGTCGATCACGAAGTTCTGGCCGCGCTGTTTGGTGGGGCGGACGCCGAGGGCCGCCGCCAGCTCGCGGACGTCGGCGGGGCCCAGCAGGGCGTCGGGGATGGGGCTGCTCACGGCACAAGGGTACGGGGCGCCGGCGCCCGTCCCGCCCGAGCACGCTGTGCGGCCCGCCCCGGCGGGCAGGTCCTGCCGCCCGGCCCGCCGGCGGGGCCCTCCCCTTTCCCCGGGCGCAGGCGCACGCCATTCCCAGGAGCGCGGGCGGTCGCCCCTCCCAGGAGCGCGGGCGGTCGCCTTTCCTAGGAGTGCAGGCGGTCGCCGCAGTGCGGCCACGGAGCGGCGCCCCGGCGGACGTAGAGCTTCTTCGCCCGGTACGTCTGCTCCTCGGCCGGGGCGTCCTGGGGGCGGCCGGTGCCGCCGAGGCCGTGCCAGGTGCCCTGGTCGAACTGGTAGAGGCCGCCGTAGGTGCCGGACGGGTCCTGGGCGTCGGGCCTGCCGCCGGACTCGCACTGCGCCAGCCCCTGCCAGTTCAGGTGGTCGGCGCCGCGCACCGACGGCGGATGCGGCCGGGTGCCGACCTTCACGATCTGTGTGCGGGGCGCGCGCACCACCACGGACTCCACGCGCCGCGGCCGCTGCCGCACGCCGTTGACGGTGCGCAGGGAGTACGTGACCCGGCGCACCCCCGGCCGTCCGGTCCGCTCGACGACCTCGGTGCCGCGGAACAGGGTGGGGTCGGCGGTGCGCCGGGTGAGGAACGGGATCGCCTCCTCGCGCACCTCGCGGCCGCCGGTGATCCGCAGCACGGTGACCGTCTGCCCGTCGCGCGGGAAGCTGTCCGGGGGGACGGAGGTGGTGTCCTGGCCCCGCAGGGTGACCCCGGCCTGCTCGACCGCCTCCCGCACGGTCGCCGCGTTGGTGCGGACGGTGCGCGGACGGCCGTCCGCCATGACCGTGACGGCGCGCTCGGTGCGGACGTCGAGCGTGAGTCCGGCGCGTCCGATGGGCCGGGAGCGGGCGGTCGAGAGATACGCGCCCTCCGCGCGCACCCCCCACTCCCTGAGCGCCCCCTCCACCGTGCGCGCCGTCGTCCACACCTCGCGCCGCTGTCCGTCGAGCGTGAGCCGTACCGGCCGCCCGTAGCGCACCACGACCTCTTCGCCGCTGGTGAGCGCCGCGCCCGGGGCCGGGACCACCGTGTCGTGCTCCCCGACGCGCACGCCCTCGTCGGCGAGCAGTTCCGCGACGTCGTCGGCGAAGGTGTGCAGGCTGCGCGGACTGCCGTCGACGCTGAGGTCGACCGCCTTGTCGTCGGCGACGAACGCGGTGGTGCCGCCCGCCAGGAAGGCGACCACCAGGGCCTGCGGCAGCAGCCGCCGCACGCCCGCCTCCGGCAGGTACGCGGGACGCGGACCGCGCCGCCGCGCACGCCGGCGCCCGCCCCGGCCGCCCGTCTGCCGCGGCACCACCGGGGCGGCGGCCGGCGGCCGGGCCGGGGCGGCCCCGGGCGGCCGGGCGGCGAAGGACCGGGCGGCGGCTTCGTAGGCGGGCCGGTAGGTGTCCTGGTAGGGAGGGGCCGGCGCGGGGTGCGGATCCAGGAGGTGACCGGAGGGCGGCTCCTGCACCGGCGCGGAGGACGCGTAGGCCCCCGCCGCCTCACCGGCCCCCCGCACCTCGGCCTCGTGGCTCTCGCGCGTCCGGTACGCCGGTTGCTGCGGCTCGTACGCCGTCCCGTGGGGCCCCTGCGGCGGGCAGGGCGGATACGGTGCGTGGCGTTCGTACGGCCTGGGCCGCTCATACGCGCCGTGGCGTTCGTACGCCTCGTACGTCTCGTACGGCGTGCTGCTCAACCGACACACTCCCGGGACCGAGATCAGGGTCCCCAGAACCTAGCGGAGCCGCCGTCACTCTCCAAAGCGGCGCCACTACGCTCCGTGCCCACACCGGCCGGACGCCGGCGGTGTCAGTAGCCGAAGGCGCGGGCGGTGTTGGCGGCGAGGGCCGTGGCCAGCGCGTCCTCGCCGATGCCCCGCACCGCGGCCATCGCGCGCACCGTCACCGGGACGAGATAGGGGGCGTTGGGCCGTCCGCGGTAGGGCGCCGGGGTGAGGAAGGGCGCGTCGGTCTCCACCAGGACCAGCTCCAGCGGGGCCACCGCGAGCGCGTCCCGCAGGTTCTGGGCGTTCTTGAAGGTGACGTTGCCGGCGAAGGACATGTAGTAGCCCGCCCGGGCGCACACCTCGGCCATCTCCGCGTCGCCGGAGTAGCAGTGGAACACCGTCCGCTCGGGCGCGCCCTCCTCCTTGAGGACGCGCAGCACGTCGGCGTGGGCGTCACGGTCGTGGATGACGAGCGCCTTGCCGTGCCGTTTGGCGATCTCGATGTGGGCGCGGAAGGACCGCTCCTGGGCCGCCATGCCCTCCGGTCCGGTGCGGAAGCGGTCGAGGCCGGTCTCGCCCACGCCCTTGACGTGGTCCAGGGCGGCCAGGCGGTCGATCTCGGCGAGCGCGTCGTCGAGGGCCGCGTCCCCGCCCGGCTGCCGGGCGTCCTGCCGCGACCAGCCGTCGGGGTCGCCGAGGACGATGCGCGGCGCCTCGTTGGGGTGCAGGGCGACCGCCGCGTGGACGCTGTCGTGGGCGGCGGCCGTCTCGGCGGCCCACTGCGAGCCGCGCACGTCGCAGCCGACCTGGACGACCGTGGTCACACCCACCGAGGCGGCCTTGGCGAGGCCCTCCTCCACCGTGCCGGACTGCATGTCGAGGTGGGTGTGGGAGTCGGCGACCGGTATCCGCAGCGGCTCGGGGAGCGGGGGCGCCGCGTTCTTGTCGGCCTTGGCGTTCGAGGGCATGCCCCGATCCTACGGAAGGGGCATGCCCGGCCGGGTCCGGCGGATCCTCCGGCGCCGGGCTCCCGGCGCCGTCACCCCTCCTTGCGGTGGAACGGGTGCAACAGGTCGGACAGGTGCCAGTGGTGCTCCTCCGGCTTCCGGGCCGCCGCCTCCTCCCCGGGCGCGGACTCGGACAGCGGGCCCGTCACGGGTCCCGCGGGCGCCTGCTGCCGGTGGCGCGCCTGCTCGTGCTCGTGCAGATGGCTCTGCGCGGAGGAGACCCGGCCGGCCCGCATGATGCGGACCACGTGGCCGTCGCAGTTCGTGCAGCTGGGCCTCGACAGCGGCGACGGCACGATGCGGCCGTCCGCCACGTACAGCACGAACTCGTTGCCGTCGGCGTCCGTGTGGTGCTCTATCTCGTAGGACTGCTCCCATCCGTGCCCGCAGCGCATGCAGGCGAAGGAGTACGACTCGTTGACGACGGCGGTGGCCGAACCGCGGAGGGCGGCCTGCCCTGCGATCTCACTCATGCCAGCTCCTCGTGTCCGCTGGACGAAGGGACGGGTGCGTCCCTTCCTCCAGTGGACGCCTCCACCCGGCGTGAACGCACCGGTCCTGCCGAGTGTTGGACCCGATTTGGGCGGCGCTTGCCCAAGCGTCCCCTGAACGGCAGGTGTCGCTTTGCTTTCCCGAAACGTCGCTTTACTCCCGCATGGGGCGCGCGCTCATGGGAGATACGCCCTGCTCAGCGGGGGTGTGAGCGACATCTCCCGACACCGCGCGGCCCGCCGTCCGTCAAGCCGCGTACTGGCGGTGTCACCCGGAGTGCGGGGGGCGCGTCACGGCCGGCGGGGGGCTCGGGGGTCAACGCCGGGGGTGCGGGCGTGCCCGGGCGTTGCCCACCGCGCCCGGCATGGGGCGTGAGCGTGCCCCGGCGTGGGGGCGCGGGGGCCCGGTGTGCCGGGCGCCGGGTCACCCCGAGTGCTTGGCCGCCACCACCGCGTCGAACACCTCGCGCTTGGGCAGCCCGGCCTCGGCGGCGACCGCCGCGATGGCCTCCTTGCGCCGCTCGCCCGCCTCCTCGCGGACGCGCACCCGCCGCACCAGCTCCTCGGCCCCGATCTCCTCGGGCCCCTTGTCCGGGGCGCCCTCGACCACGACGGTGATCTCGCCGCGCACCCCGCTCGCCTCCGCCCACGCGGCCAGCTCGCCGAGCCCGCCGCGCCTGACCTCCTCGTAGGTCTTGGTCAGCTCGCGGCACACGGCGGCCCGCCGGTCGGCGCCGAACACCGAGGCCATCGCCGCGAGCGTCTCCTCGATGCGGTGGGTGGACTCGAAGAAGACGAGCGTGCGCCGCTCGCCCTCGACCTCCCGCAGCCGCGCGAGCCGTTCGCCGGTCTTGCGGGGCAGGAACCCCTCGAAGCAGAACCGGTCGACCGGCAGCCCGGACAGCGCCAGCGCGGTCAGCACGGCGGACGGCCCGGGGACCGCGGTGACCCGCACGTCCTTCTCGACGGCCGCCGCGACCAGCCGGTAGCCGGGGTCGGACACGGACGGCATGCCCGCGTCCGTGACCAGCAGCACCCGCGCCCCGCCCACCAGCTCCTCGACCAGCTCCGGGGTGCGGGCGGACTCGTTGCCCTCGAAGTAGGACACGACGCGCCCGCGCGGGGTGACGCCGAGCGCCTGCGTGAGGCGGCGCAGCCGCCGGGTGTCCTCGGCGGCGATCACGTCCGCGTCCGCCAGCTCGGCGGCGAGCCGGGGCGGCGCGTCCCGGACGTCGCCGATGGGAGTACCTGCCAGAACAAGGGTTCCTGTCACGTCCCCATCCTCTCAAGCACGGGCGGCGGCGGACGCGTCCCCACCCGGTGACGCCCATGCACGGGACTCGCACAGCGCCGTTCCCTACGATGGCGCGGTGACCAGTACCGCGTCCTCCACGGACTCCCGGCAGGACCCGGCCCCGCACGAGAGGCGGCCGGCGTGGCAGCAGCGGCTGCGCCGTTTCGGCCACACGGTGCGGCCCGCGGGGCCCGCGGCCGGCGTGCGCGAGCGCCTGGTGCCCCCGTTCTCGCGGCCGGGCCCGCGGCTGTGGGCTGCCCTGGGCCTCTCGCCGGCCTTCGGCGCGCGCGTGGCCCGCTGGTCGGACTGGGGCGGCCCGCTCCTGGTGACGCTGTTCGCGGGCGTGCTGCGGTTCTGGCACCTGGGCAGCCCGAAGGCGGTGATATTCGACGAGACGTACTACGCCAAGGACGCGTGGGCGATCGTCCACCGCGGTTTCGAGGTCAACTGGGACAAGAACGCCAACGACCTGATCCTCAGCACCGGCGGCCACGTCGCCGTGCCCACCGACGCGTCGTACGTCGTGCACCCGCCGGTCGGCAAGTACGTGATCGGCCTGGGCGAGCTGATGTTCGGGTTCGACCCGTTCGGCTGGCGCTTCATGACCGCGCTGCTGGGCACGCTCTCGGTCCTGCTGCTGTGCCGGATCGGCCGCAGGCTCTTCCGGTCCACCCTCCTCGGCTGCCTGGCGGGCACGCTGATGGCGGTGGACGGCCTGCACTTCGTGATGAGCCGCACCTCGCTGCTCGACGGGGTGCTGATGTTCTTCGTCCTCGCGGCCTTCGGCTGTCTGCTGGCCGACCGCGACCGGGCCAGAGCAAGACTCGCCGCCGCCCTGCCCGCCGGCCCGGACGGCCGGATCCGGCCCGACGCGCACACGGCGGACACCCTGCGCCTGGGTCTGCGCCCCTGGCGCTGGGCGGCCGGCCTGATGATGGGCCTGGCGATCGGCACCAAGTGGAACGGCCTGTACATCCTGGTCGCGTTCTGCGTGATGACGGTGCTGTGGGACGTCGGCGCCCGCCGGACCGCCGGTGCCCGGCGCCCGTACCTGGCGGTGATCCGCCACGACCTGGGCTGGGCGTTCCTGGCCACGGTCCCGGTCGCCGTCATCACCTACGTCTGGTCGTGGGCCGGCTGGATCTTCTCCCCCACCGACGGCACCGGCGGCTACTTCCGCAACTGGGCGGCGACGGACGGCCGCGGCAGCTCCTGGTCGTGGCTCTTCCCGGACTGGTGGCGCAGTCTGTGGCACTACGAGTCGGAGGTCTACAAGTTCCACGTCGGCCTGTCCTCGCCGCACACCTACCAGTCCAACCCGTGGAGCTGGATCGTCGACGGCCGCCCGGTGTCGTACTTCTACGAGTCACCCTCGCCCGGTACGGCGGGCTGTCCGTCCGGCGCCGGTGACAAGTGCGCCCGCGAGGTGCTCGCGCTGGGCACTCCGGTGCTGTGGTGGGCGGCGTGCGCCGCGCTCGTGTACGTCCTGTGGCGCTGGTTCTTCCGCCGCGACTGGCGGGCGGGCGCCATCGCCTGCGGCGTCGCGGCCGGCTACCTGCCCTGGTTCCTGTACCAGGAGCGCACGATCTTCTTCTTCTACGCCGTCGTCTTCGTGCCGTTCCTCTGCCTGGCCGTCACCATGCTGGCCGGCGCCCTGCTCGGCCCGCCCGACGCCCCGGACACCCGCCGCGTGGCCGGCGCCACCGGCGCGGGCGTCCTGGTCCTGCTGGTCGTCTGGAACTTCATCTACTTCTGGCCGCTGTACACGGGGGTGGCGATCCCGATCGACGAGTGGCGGGCCCGTATGTGGCTGGATACGTGGGTCTGACACGGATCGGTCGATCTCTCTTCGGCCACCATCCGGCAACAGCCGCCACCGGCGCCCCGGTTTCGCCTACAGTGCGAGACACGCAGCGTCTTTGAACGCGTTCAACGAACCCGCGCGGGCGAAGGCACCAGGGAGGGACCGGGGAGGAGCGCGCTGATGCGCAAGGGCACCAAGGCCGCCGTCGTGGGTGGGATCGTCGTCGTGCTGGCCGGCGGAGCGGTGTACGGCGGGTACACCTTCGTCTCCGCGCTGGAGGGCGACACGGCCACCGGCGCGCCGGTGCCGGCCAGGACCGGCCCGCCGAGCCGGGACGAGGTCGAGGAGACGACGTCGAAGTTCTTCGCGGCCTGGGAGCAGGGGGACGCCGCGAAGGCCGGGACGTACACGAACTTCCCGCAGGACGCGCAGCAGTTGCTGTCCTCCTACGGGCACGAGGCGCACATCACCGGGGTGAAGATCTCCCCCGGGACCGCCTCCGGCACCACCGTGCCCTTCTCGGTCAGGGCGACCGTCTCCTACGACGGCAAGTCCGCGCCGCTCGCCTACAGCAGCAGGCTGACCGTGGTCCGCGGGGAGACCAGCCACCGGGCGCTCGTCGACTGGCAGCCGGCCCTCGTGCACCCGCGGTTGAAGAAGGGCGACACGCTCGTCACCGGCGACTCGGCCGCCCCGCCGATCGAGGCCGTCGACCGGCACGGCACCGTCCTGACCAAGGACGAGTACCCCTCCCTCGGCCCCCTCCTGGACGAACTGCGCGACAAGTACGGCGACAAGGCGGGCGGCACCCCGTCCGTCGAGCTGAGCATCCATCACGCGGACACGGAGGCCGCCGAGACCCCGCTCCTCACCCTCGCCAAGGGCCGCCCCGGCAAGCTCCGTACGACCCTCAGCGCGGGCGCGCAGGCGGCGGCCGAGAAGGCGGTGACGAAGTTCGCCGAGTCCTCCGTCGTGGCCGTCGAGGCCTCCACCGGCGAGGTGCTGGCCGTCGCCAACCACCGCGACGACGCCTTCAACGCGGCGTTCCTGGGCAGGCTGGCGCCGGGCTCCACGATGAAGATCATCAGCGCCGCGACGCTCATCGACAACGGGATCACCACCGCCTCCGGGCCGGCGCCCTGCCCCGACAAGGCGGTCTGGCAGAGCCAGACGTTCCACAACCTGAAGGGCATGACGCCGGACGAACACGCCACCCTCTCCGAGAGTTTCGCGCGCTCGTGCAACACGGCGTTCGTGAAGTACGCCGACGAGGTCAAGGTGGACTCCCTGACCAAGGAGGCCCAGGACCGGTTCGGGCTGGGCCGGGACAACTGGAAGACCGGCATCCCGTCCTTCGACGGCTCGGTCCCCGCCTCCGGCGGCCCGGACACCGCCGCCAACCTGATCGGCCAGGGCCAGGTGCAGATGAGCCCGCTGAACATGGCCTCGGTGACGGCGACCGCGATGACGGGCGGCTTCCGGCAGCCCGTCCTCGTCCCGGCCGGCCTCGACGACCGCACCCTGGCGACGGCCAAGGGCCTGCCCGCCGGCACCGTCGCCCAGCTGCGGCAGATGATGCACCGCACCGCCACGACCGGCACCGCGGCCGCCGCCATGTCCGGGCTGAGCGGCAGCATCGGCGCGAAGACCGGCTCCGCCGAGGTGGACGGGCAGGCCAAGTCCAACAGCTGGTTCACCGGGTACCGCAACGACGTGGCGGCGGCGGCCATGACCCAGGAGGGCGGCCACGGCGGTGACGCGGCCGGCCCGATCGTGGCGGCGGTACTGCGCGCGGCCGGCTGAGCACGCGGCACGGGGGGGGGTGCGCCGGGCGCGGGGGCGACGAGGCGAGCGCGCTCCGCGCCGGCCGGGGCGTCCGGCGCGGGTCCGCTGCCGCGCCCGCCCTTGAGCCACCCGGCCCCGCCGGGCGTGCGCCGCCGCGCCGTTTGTCGCAGGTTGGCTACGGACGGCTCGCGGCGGCCGTCCCCCGGGGACGGGACCCTAGGGTGGTGGGCGTCGTCGCGTCCGCGCGGCACGAGGGCCGTGCGGGACCGCGCGGGACGCCGGTGCGGACGAGGACGACGGCAGCGGGGGCTCCCGGGGCCCGGGATCGCAAAGGACGGACGGCAGTGGGCAAGAGAAGGCGCGTCGCCGAGCGGCGGAGGACGGGTCCCGCCGTGGTCGGCGGAGTGATCGCCGTGGTCGTGGGCGGTGTCGCGGTCGGCGCCTACACGCTGTCCGGCGGCGGCGCCGAGGCCGAGGGCCGCACCGCGGCCGGCGCGCACAAGAAGGTGAAGACCGGTCCGGTGACGGCCCTGGAGACGCAGACCACCGCGGGCCGGTTCCTGACGGCGTGGCAGCAGGGCAGGCCGTCCCAGGCCGCGGCCGCCACCAGCGACGCCGCGGCGGCCGGCGCGCTGCTGGCCGGCTACACCAAGGACGCCCACCTGGAGAACGTCACGCTCACCCAGGGCGCCCCGAGCGGCGGCAGGGTCCCCTTCTCCGTGAAGGCGACGGTCGCGTACAAGGGCGTGAGCAAGCCGCTGAGGTACGACAGCGCGCTGACCGTCGTGCGCCGCGCGGCCGACGGCGCCCCGGTCGTCGACTGGCACGCGGCGGTCGTCCACCCCGACCTGAAGGACGGCGACACGCTGGTCACCGGCGAGTCGGGCATCCCGCCGGTCAAGGCGCTCGACCGGGACGGCGGCGCGATCACCACCGCGGCCTACCCGTCGCTGGGCTCGGTCCTGGACGGGCTGCGCGAGAAGTACGGCAGGACGGCGGGCGGCAGGGCGGGCGTCGAGCTGCGGGTGGTGCGCGGCAAGGCGTCGAAGAAGGCCGGGCTCTCGGACAAGACCCTCGCCGAACTGAGCGAGGGCACCCCGGGCACGGTGCGCACGACGCTGAGCCCCTCGCTCCAGTCGGCCGCCGAGCGGGAGGTGTCCCGGCGCGACCGTGCCTCCGTCGTGGTGGTGCGCCCCTCCACCGGGGAGATCCTCGCCGTGGCCAACAGCGGGCACGGCTTCGACACCGCGCTGCAGGGCTCCCTGGCACCCGGCTCCACGATGAAGGTCATCACCGCCTCGCTGCTGATCGACAAGGGGCTGGCGTCCGCGGACAAGGAACACCCGTGCCCCAAGACGTTCACCTACGGCGGCTGGAAGTTCCACAACGACGACGACTTCGAGATCAAGGGCGGCACGTTCAAGGCGAGCTTCGCCCGCTCCTGCAACACCGCCTTCATCAGCCAGGCGGGCAAGCTGAAGGACGACGACCTGACCCGGCAGGCCCAGGACGTGTTCGGGCTGGCGCGGGACGACTGGGCGATCGGTGTGCCGTCCTTCGACGGCGCGGTGCCGGTGCAGTCGGCCGCCCAGAAGGCGGCCTCGCTCATCGGCCAGGGCGGGGTCCGGATGAACCCGCTGAACATGGCGTCGGTGGCCGCGACGGTCCGCTCGGGCACCTTCCGCCAGCCGTACCTGGTCTCCCCGGACACCGACCACCGCAAGCGGGCCACGGCCTCGCGCACGCTGTCCGCGTCCACGCTGGCCCAGCTGCGGGAGCTGATGGCCTACACGGCCTCCTCGGGCACCGCCGCCCAGGCCATGGCCGGGCTCGGCCCGGACTACGGCGCGAAGACGGGCTCCGCCGAGGTCGACGGGCAGAAGAAGCCGAACGGCTGGTTCACCGCCTACCGGGGTGATCTCGCGGCGGCGGGCGTCGTGCAGGCGGGCGGCCACGGCGGCGACACCGCGGGCCCGATCGTGGCGGCCCTGCTGAAGAAGGGCGGCTGACCGCCACGTCGGCCGCGGACCCTACCGGTGGACCATCTCCGTCGCCACCGCGCTGTAGGTCCGCCGCAGGAACCTGAGCAGCGTCTTCGTCTCGAACTGCACCACCGAGACGCCGCGCGCCGAGTGGAACTCGACCACGGCCTGCACGCGGCCGCACGGCCACACCCGCACCTCACCGGTGCCCGTCGGCGCGCGCAGCCCCTGTTCGAGCAGTGACCGGGGAAACGTCCACTCGCGCGCGCCGGGCAGCGCGATCCGGACCGCGCGCGGGTCGTCCCGCGGGTCGTAGCGCAGGACGACCGGGACCGCACAGTGGTCCTCGGACTCGTCGTCCTCGGTGACGATACGGGCTCGCGCGTACTGTTCGACTACAGTCATCGGACGGCCCCTCACACTCAGTGACCTCACCAGGAGGCACTTTTCGGTTTCCTTACCAATGTCCCATAAATGTCGATTTATTCCTTTTCAACCGATGCGCCGCCCCTCACCGCAGATGCACAGCGCCTCGCTCTTGCAAGAGGTTCGCAACAGGCCACTATCATCGAACGGTGCATGTGCCTGACGGATTCATCAACGCCCCCACCTCCGCCGTCACGGGGGTGATCGCCGCCGGTGCCGTCGCGGTCAGCCTGCGGGGCGCCCGCCGGGAACTCGACGAGCGGACCGCGCCGCTGGCGGGCCTGGTCGCCGCGTTCATCTTCGCGGTGCAGATGCTCAACTTCCCGGTCGCGGCCGGCACCAGCGGCCACCTGCTCGGCGGAGCGCTCGCGGCGATACTCGTGGGGCCCTTCACAGGGGTCCTGTGCGTCTCGGTCGTCCTGCTCATGCAGGGCATCCTCTTCGCCGACGGCGGCCTGACCGCGCTCGGCGTCAACATCACCGACATGGCGATCGTCACCACGGTCGTGGCGTACGCCGTCTTCCGCGGCCTGGTGAAGGCGCTGCCGCGCCGGCGCCGCACCGTCACCGTGGCCTCCTTCGTGGCCGCGCTGGTCTCGGTCCCGGCCGCCGCCGTCGCCTTCACCCTGATCTACGCCGTGGGCGGCACCACCGACGTGGCGATCGGCAAGGTCGCCACCGCCATGATCGGCGTGCACGTCCTCATCGGCATCGGCGAGGCCGCGATCACCGCGCTCACCGTCGGCGCCGTCATCGCCGTACGCCCGGACCTGGTGTACGGGGCACGCGGCCTGGAGCAGCGCCTGAAGCTGCGGGTGAACGGCGAACTGGTCGACGCCCCGGCCGCCGCACCCGTCCCCGCCCCCACGGCCGCCGCACTGTCCCACCGCAAGCTGTGGATCACCGGCCTGGTCACCTCCCTGGTCCTCGCCGGGTTCGTCAGCTTCTACGCCTCCGCCAGCCCCGACGGCCTGGAGAAGGTCGCCCACGACAAGGGCATCGACAAGAAGGAGGAGCCGCACGCCTCCGCGGACTCCCCGCTCGCCGACTACGGCGTCAAGGACGTCTCCGACGCCCGGCTGTCCGGCGGCCTCGCGGGCGTGATCGGCGTCGGCGTCACCGTCGCCGTCGGCAGCGGCGTCTTCTGGGTCGTCCGCAGGCGCCGTACGGCGGACGCCGAGACCTCCTCCCGGGCCGCGGCCTGACATGGGCGCCGGACACGCCCACCGGCTCTACCGGCCCGGGAACTCGCCGGTGCACGCGCTGCCGCCGCACACCAAGCTCGCCGCCGCCTTCGCGTTCGTGGTCGTCGTGGTGTCGACCCCGCGCGAGGCCCTGTGGGCGTTCGCCCTGTACGCCGTGCTGCTCGGCGCCACCGCCGCCGTGGCCCGCGTGCCCGCCGGTTTCCTGCTCGGCCGGCTGCTGATCGAGGTCCCGTTCGTCGCCTTCGCGGTGCTGATGCCGTTCGTGGCCGAGGGCGAGCGGGTGCACGTGCTCGGGCTCTCGCTGAGCGTGAACGGCCTGTGGGGCGCCTGGAACGTGCTCGCCAAGGGCACCCTCGGCGTCGCCGCGTCCGTACTGCTGGCGAGCACGACGGAGCTGCGGGAACTGCTGCTGGGCCTGCAACGCCTCAAGCTCCCGCCGCTGCTGGTGCAGATCGCCTCCTTCATGATCCGCTACGGCGACGTGATCACCGACGAGATGCGGCGCATGCGCATCGCCCGGGCCTCCCGCGGCTTCGAGGCGCGCGGCGTGCGGCACTGGGGCGTGCTCGCCAAGTCCGCGGGTGCCCTGTTCATCCGCTCCTACGAGCGCGGCGAGCGCGTCCACCTGGCCATGGTGAGCCGCGGCTACACCGGCTCCATGCCGGTCATCGACGAGGTGACCGCCTCGCGGGCCCAGTGGTCGTCCGCGCTGGCCCTGCCCGCCGCGGCGCTCGTCGTCTGCCTGCTGGGATGGATGGTGTGAGATGGACGCCGTGACTGTGACTTCCCCGGCTTCCCCGGCCGTCCCCTCCCTCGAGGTCTCCGGCCTCGCCTTCGCCTACCCCGACGGGCACCAGGCCCTGTTCGGCGTGGACTTCTCGATCGCGCGCGGGGAGCGGGTGGCACTGCTCGGCCCGAACGGCGCCGGCAAGACGACCCTCGTGCTGCACCTCAACGGCATCCTGGGCGGCGGCGCCGGCTCGGTGAAGGTGGCCGGGCTGCCCGTCGGCAAGAAGCACATGGCCGAGATCCGGCAGAAGGTCGGCATCGTCTTCCAGGACCCGGACGACCAGCTGTTCATGCCGACCGTGCGCGAGGACGTGGCGTTCGGTCCGGCGGCGGCCGGGCTGAAGGGACCCGCGCTGGAGCAGCGGGTGCGCACGGCCCTGGAACGGGTCGGCATGGCCGGCTTCGCCGACCGCCCCCCGCACCACCTCTCCTTCGGCCAGCGCCGCCGGGTCGCCGTGGCGACGGTGCTCGCCATGGAGCCGGAGATCCTGGTGCTGGACGAGCCGTCCTCCAACCTCGACCCGGCCTCCCGCCGGGAACTGGCCGACGTGCTGCGCTCGCTGGACGTCACCGTCCTCATGGTCACGCACGACCTGCCGTACGCCCTCGAACTGTGCCCGCGCGCGCTGGTCCTCAGCGACGGGGTGATCGCGGCGGACGACGCGACCGGCACCCTGCTGTGCGACGAGGCGCTGATGCGCGCCCACCGCCTGGAGCTCCCGTTCGGGTTCGACCCGCGCTCGGTGACGACGGACGCCTGACCCCGAGGAATCGCAGGCGCAGCGCCCGTGTTGCACTCACTGTCGCAGGCGGTCGGCGGATACGAGTGATGAGTGACGGGAGTGCGGACGTGGGCGTGGACGTGAGCGGCGCGGTGGCCCAGGGCTTCGAGCCGGTCAGGCGGGCCTTCGCCGAGAACTTCACCGCACGCGGCGAGCGGGGCGCGGCCCTCGCGGTGTACCGGGACGGGCACAAGGTCGTCGACCTGTGGGCCGGGACCCGGGACGTCGACGCCGCGCCCGGTGCGGCGCAGCCCCCCGCGCCCTGGGAGCAGGGCACCGCGCAGGTCGTGCGCTCCGCCACCAAGGGCATCGCCGCGGCCGTGCTCCTGCTGCTGCACCAGCGCGGGGAGCTGGACCTGGACGCGCCGGTCGGGGCGTACTGGCCCGAGTTCAAGGCGGCGGGCAAGGAGCACACGCTGGTGTGGCACCTGCTCGCGCACCGGGCGGGCGTACCGGTCCTGGACCGCCCGCTCACGCCCGCCGAGGCCGCCGACCCGGCGCTCGGTGCCCGTGCGGTGGCGGCCCAGGCGCCGGTGTGGGAGCCGGGCACGGACCACGGCTACCACGCGCAGACGTACAGCTGGCTGACCGGCGAACTGGTGCGGCGGGTGACGGGCGAAACGATCGGCGCGTGGATAGCGCGCGAGATCGCCGCACCGGCGGGTGCGCGGCTGTGGGTCGGGCTGCCCGGGCACGAGGCCGGACGCGTGGGCCGGGTCGGACCGGTCGCGGCTCCCGAGTCCGCGGGCGGACCGCGGCTGCGGCCCAAGCCGGCGGTGGCCGAGGCGTACGCCGATCCCGGGTCGCTGACCCGCCGCGCCTTCGCGGCGATCACCCCGCTGCCCGACGAGAACGGCGAGGCCTTCCGGGCGGCGCTCCTGCCCGCCTCCAACGGCATCGCCACCGCCGACGGCCTGGCCCGCTTCTACGCGGCGCTGATCGGCGAGGTGGACGGCGGCAGGCGCCTGTTCGCACCGGAGACGACCGAACTGGCCCGCGCCGAACGGTCGGCGGGCCCCGACCGGGTGCTGGTCGTGGGCACCCGGTTCGGCCTCGGGTACATGCTGCACGGCAGCGCTTCCCCGCTGCTCGGGCCCGGCTCCTTCGGCCACCCGGGACGCGGCGGCGCCCTCGGCTTCGCCGACCCGGACACGGGCATCGCCTTCGGTTACGTCACCAACGGCTTCCGTACGAGCGTGACGGCGGATCCGCGGGCCCAGGCGCTGGTACGGGCGGTGCGGACGGCGACGGCGCGCCCGGCCTGACCGCCCCGCGCCCGGCCGCCCTGCGGACCCTGGCGCCCGGCCTGCGCTCAGACGTGGATGGGCGAGGACGTACGGCCCGACGCGCTGTCGATCTCCTCGTGCGCCTTGGTGAGCAGTTCCATGGCGAGCTCGTTGAGGGCGCGGGCGCCGGCGATCTCCTCGCCCACGCGCGGCTGGTCGGAGTCGGTGCGGTGCCGGCTGGCCCGGCCGTGCGCCCGGACCTCGCTGCCGTCGGGCAGACGGACCATCGCCACCGCCCGCGTGTGCTGTCCGTCCTCCTCGAACTCCAGCTCCACGTGCCATCCCACGGCCGTCTTCATCATGACCATCACCTCCACGAACACCTCTTTCCAGGGTGCTCCCTTCCCGACCGGCGTGCAGCACCAGTCACCGCGGGGGCAGGGGCCCACCAGGCCCTGTCGTCAGGGCCTAACCGGCGTGCAGCATCAGGCCGATGCCGACGACCAGCAGACCGGCCGCGGCGATCCGCGGCGCGCCGAAGCGCTCCTTGAAGAAGACGGCGCCGATGGCCGCGCCGACCAGGATGGAGGACTCGCGCAGCGCCGAGACCGGTGCCAGGTCGGCACGGGTCTGCGCCCAAAGGACCAGGCCGTACGCCGTGACGGACAGGGCGGCGCCGAGCAGGCCGAGGACGGCGTGGGGGCGCAGCAGGGCGGCGGTCCGGCGGCGCCGGCGGGTGAGGGCGTACGCCGGGATCACCATGCCCTGGATCATCATGAGCCAGGCGATGTAGCCGAGGGAGGACCCGCCGGCCCGTACGCCCAGGCCGTCGACGACCGTGTACGCGGCGATGGACAGGCCGGTCGCCAGCGCGGCGCCGACCGCCGTCCAGTCCGGGCGGCGCCCGCGCAGCCCCCACAGCGCGACGCCGGTCAGGCCCGCGCAGGACAGCGCGATGCCCGCGCCGGCCCACAGGTCGGGCACCTCGTGGGCGAAGACGGCGGCCAGGACCGTGACGACCAGCGGTGCCGTGCCCCGCGCGATGGGGTAGGCCTGCCCGAAGTCACCGAGCCGGAAGGACGTCATCAGCAGCGCGTAGTAGACGATGTGCAGGGCCGCCGACGCGCCGAGGTACGGCCAGGCGGCCGCCGCCGGTACGGCGGTGAACGGCGCGAGCGCGGCGCCGATGAGGAGCCCGCCGCCACTGATCAGGGTGAAGCCGACGAGCTTGTCGGGGATGCGGTGCGCGAGCGCGTTCCAGCAGGCGTGGGTGACGGCGGCCAGCAGGACGGCCGCGGTGACCAGCGGGGTCACGACGGGCGCTCGCGCACGTCCACGAGGACGGCCCCGGCCCGCGCAACGAGCACCCCGGGCTCCATCGGGAAGACGGTGTGCGGGGTGCCGGCGGCGGCCCAGACGACGTCGTGCTCCAGCAGCGAACGGTCGGCCAGGACCCGGGTCCGCGTGCGGTGCCCGAAAGGCGGGACCCCGCCGATGGCGTACCCGGTGGTCTCCCGTACGACGTCGGCCTTCGCCCGGGTGACCTTGTCCGCGCCCAGTTCCCGCCGGACCCGCTCCACGTCGACCCTGGAGGCCCCGTCCACCAGCACGAGCACGGGGGCGCCCGCTCCCGGTTCCCGGCCGGGTCCGAGGAGGGGGGACCCCCAGACCTCGAAGATCAGCGACTTGCAGATCTGGCTCAGTTCGCAGCCGACGGCGGCGGCCGCCTCGGCGGCGGTCCGGGTGGCGTCGGGGAACCGGCGGATCCCGGCCACCAGCTCGCCGAGCCCCAGTTGCCGCAGGGCCTCGGCGAAGCGGGGGTGGGCGGCCGGCTGCCCGGCGCCGTCGGTGCCGGCTGTCGTCGTCATGACGAGCACGCTACGACATGGCCCGCGCCCGCTCACCGGGATTTCCGCCGCTCCCGGCCGTCCTGGTGACCTGGACCGGAAGGCCGGTGAGGGTGCCCGTCCCCACGGAACCCTCACCGGCCGGCGGCCCGCTCCCGGCCGGGAGCCGCCCGGTCAGGCCAGGGCCGGTTCCCGGTCCTCGTCCGGGTCCGTGCGCCGGGAGTCGTGGGCGCGCAGGCCCTCGCCCTCCACGTCGACGTTGGGCAGGGCGCGGTCCAGCCACCTCGGCAGCCACCAGGCCCTGCGGCCCAGCAGGGCGAGGACGGCCGGCACGATGGCCATGCGCACGATGAACGCGTCGAAGAACACCGCGATCGCCAGCCCGAAACCGATCATCTTGATCATCGACTCGCTGGAGCCGATGAACCCGGAGAAGACGGCGATCATGATGACCGCGGCGGCGGTGACGACCCGTGCGCCGTGCCGGAAGCCGGTGACGACGGCCTGGCTCGGCTTCTCGCCGTGGACGTACGCCTCGCGCATCCGGGTCACCAGGAACACCTCGTAGTCCATCGCGAGGCCGAAGACGACACCCACCATGAAGATCGGCATCATCGACATGACCGGGCCGGTCTCCTCCACGCCCATCAGGCCGGACAGCCAGCCCCACTGGAAGACCGCGACGACCGCGCCGAGCGCCGCCATCACCGACAGCAGGAAGCCGAGCGCCGCCTTCAGCGGCACCAGGACCGAGCGGAACACCACGATCAGCAGCAGGAAGGCCAGGCCGACGACCAGCGCCAGGTAGGGGAACAGGGCGTCGTTCAGCTTCTGCGAGACGTCGATGTTCATCGCCGTGGAGCCGGTGACCAGCACCTCGGCGTCCGTCTTGTCCTTGATGCCGCTGCCCGCGTCGCGGATGGCGTGCACCAGGTCCTCGGTGGTGGTGGAGGACGGCTTGGAGTTCGGGACGACGGTGATGGTCGCGGTGTCACCGGCCTTGTTGGGCTGGGCCGGGGTGACCGTCACGACGTCCTTGAGGCCCTTGATCTCGTCGGTCACCTCGGTGAAGGCGGCCTTCGCGTCATGGCTGCCCTTGGCGTCGACGACGACCATCAGCGGGCCGTTGAAGCCGGGGCCGAAGCCCTCCGAGAGGAGATCGTAGGCGCGGCGCTGGGTGGTGGAGACGGGCTGGGAGCCGTCGTCCGGGAGGCCCAGTTCGAGGGAGGCGGCCGGTACGGCGGCGGCGCCGAGGCCGACCACGCCGAGCAGCAGCACGGCGACGGGACGGCGGACCACGAAGCTCGCCCAGCGGGTGCCCATGTTCGCCCGGGCCGGCTTCTTCGCGGGCCGTCCGCCGCCCAGCAGCCTGCTCTTCTCCCCGGCCGGCTTCACCCTGCGGCCGGCGTAGCCGAGCAGCGCGGGGATCATGGTCAGCGCGATGAGGACGGCGATGACGACCGTGCCGGCCGCGGCGATGCCCATCTTCGTCAGCATCGGGATGTTGACGACGGACAGGCCGACCAGGGCGATCACGACGGTGAGTCCGGCGAAGACCACCGCGGAGCCCGCGGTGCCGGTGGCCCGGCCCGCCGCCTCCTCACGGGAGTGGCCCTCGGCCAGTTCGCCCCGGTAGCGGGAGACGATGAACAGCGCGTAGTCGATGCCGACGGCGAGGCCGATCATCGAGGCCAGGGTGGAGGTGGTGGTGCCCAGGTCGAGGGCGCTGGCGAGCGCGGTCACGGTGGAGACACCGATGCCGACGCCGATGATCGCGGTCAGCAGCGGCAGACCGGCGGCCAGCAGCGAGCCGAAGGTGATGACGAGGACGACGGCGGCGATGGCGATGCCGATGACCTCGGTGGCACCGGTCTCGGGAGCGGCGTTGAGCGCGTCACCGCCGATCTCCACGGTCAGCCCGGCGTCCCGCGCGTGCTGCGCCGCGTCCTCCAGGGCGGTGCGCGAGGAGTCCTCCAGCTCCATGCCGGAGACCTTGTACTTCACCGAGGTGTAGGCGACGGTGCCGTCCTTGCTGACGGCGTGGCCGGTGTAGGGGTCGGCGACGGAGGCGACCTCGGAGCCGTCGGACAGCTCCTTGACGGTCTTCTCGACGGTCGCCTTGTTCCCGGCCTGCGTCATCTTCTGCCCGCCGGGTGCCTTGAAGACCACCCGCGCGGTCGCCCCGTCGGCGCTCGCGCCGGGGAAGCGCTGTTCCAGCAGGTCGAAGGCCTTCTGGGCCTCGGTGCCCGGAATGGAGAAGGAGGTGTTGCCCGCGGGGGGCGCGGAGGCGGCGCCGACACCGGCGAGGGTCAGCAGCGCCACCCATATCAGCGCGACGAAGTGCCGTCGCCTGAAGGCGAGGCGTCCTAGTTTGTACAGGAACGTGGCCACGTGGGCGTACTCCCGGTCAGGTCGTGGGGTGGATCAGGGCAGGGGTCATCAGCCCGACGACGTGAGCGGTGACGTCAGAGGGTGGGCTTGCTGGGGACGGCGGGCCCGCCGGGGAGGCGGGCGCGGGGAAGGGGTGTCAGGAGGTGGTGGGCGCGCCGAGGGCGGGGAGCACCACGGCGTCGATGTACGAACGCAGGAAGGCCTGGGTCGGCGGCTGGTTCTCGATCAGTGCCCGGACGACGAAGCCGCCGGCCAGCATGTGCACGACGAAGTCGAGCGCCGGGCAGTCCGGGCGGATCTCGCCCCGGTCGACGGCGCGCTGCACCAGCTTGCGGAACGCGGCCATCTCCGGTTCGACGAGCTGTTCCCGGAAGGCCTCTCTGAGGTCGGGGTTGGAGTGCACCGCCATGGCCAGGCCGCGCATCAGCGCGGAGTTCCGCTCCATGGTGCAGTCGTCCTCGCGGCTCATCAGTTCGTGCAGGTCGCCGCGGAGCGATCCGGTGTCGGTGTCCTCCAGTTTCCCGGGCTTGCCGTGCCGGACGGCCCGGACGACCAGTTCGGCCTTGCCGCCCCACTGGCGGTAGAGCGTGGCCTTGCTGGAACGGGTGCGGGCGGCCACGGCGTCCATGGTGAGGGCGTCGTAACCGACCTCGCGGAGCAGCTCGAGCACGGCCGCGTACAGCTCGGCCTCGCGTTCGGGCGAGATCCGGCTGCGGCGCCCCGGTGCGGGCACCGGTTCCGGCGGAGCGGCTGCCGCCGCGCCCTCGGCCGCCTCGGTCATCCCGTCCGCCTCCCGATCCGCAGGACCGCGCTCCCGCTGTCGTTCTCGTACGACACGAATGTAGCGCACCCCCTCATCGAAACGAAACGGTTTCGTACGTGCGCTCGGTCACTCCTGTCGGGTCCGCATAAGGGCCTTCTTCTGTCCGGAGCTGTCGGGTGCTCCGGTTGCTGCGGCAGGTTCCCGGGCGAAGCATTGAGGAGGTGAGCTATCTGCGCCTGCCGCACCTCAGCGGCGATCTGCTGTGCTTCGTGGCCGAGGACGACCTCTGGCTGGCACCGCTCGACGGAGCGGGCCGGGCCTGGCGGCTCACGGTGGACCGCACCAAGACCGGCCATCCGCGCTTCTCCCCCGACGGCCGCCACATCGCCTGCACCAGCTGGCGCAGCCTCGCGCCGGAGATCCACCTCGTCCCGGTGGACGGCGGACCGGGCCGCCAGCTGACGTACTGGGGCAGCTCCGACACGCAGGTGTGCGGCTGGACGCCGCCGGAGGAGGACGGACACAGCGAGATCCTCGCCGTCACCTCGCACGGCGAACCGTTCTCCTACTTCACCTGGGCCTACAAGGTCGCCACCGACGGCTCCCCGGGCCGCAAACTGCCCTGGGGGCCGGTCTCCGACCTCCAGGCCCGTGAGATCGACGGCGAACGCAGGAGCCTGCTGCTGACCGGCACCCCGCCGCACGAACCCGCCTCCTGGAAGCGCTACCGGGGCGGTGCCACGGGCCGGCTCTGGCTGCACGGGCAGCGGCTGCTCCCCGACATCGGCGGCCACCTGGCCTGCCCCATGTTCGTCGGCGACCGCATCGCCTTCCTGTCCGACCACGAGGGCGTGGGCAACCTGTACTCCTGCGCGTACGACGGCTCCGGCCTGCGCCGGCACACCGATCACGACGCCTTCTACGCCCGCCACGCCTCCAGTGACGGCGCCCGGGTGGTGTACCAGTGCGCGGGCGACCTGTGGATGGTGGACGACCTGTCCCCGGACTCTGTCCCGCGCCGGCTCGACGTCCGGCTCAGCGGGCCCCGCGCGGGCCGCCGCCGCTACCCGGTGCCCGCCGCCCAGAACCTGGACGGCCTCTCGGTCGACGAGACCGGACGGGCCAGCGCGGTCGTCGTCCGCGGCTCGCTGTACTGGCTCACCCACCGTGACGGCCCCGCGCGCACCCTCACCGACACCCCCGGGGTCCGCGTGCGCCTCCCGGAGATGCTCGGTGAGAGCGGCCGGATCGCCTACGTCACCGACGCCGACGGCGCCGACGCCGTCGAGATCGCGCACCTGCCCCGCGCCTCCGGCGCCCGCCCGCCGCGCCGGCTCGCCTCCGGTGCACTGGGCCGGGTGCTGGAGATGGTCTCCGACCCCGACGGCGAACGGCTCGCCCTGGCCTCGCACGACGGCCGGCTGCTGCTGCTCGACGTCCGGGAGGAGGACGGATCCGAGGAGGCGCCCGCGACGACGGCGGAGCAGACCGAACCGGCCCCCGGGGAAACTCCGGGAGAAACCACCCGGGAGGGCGGAACCACGGAGGGCGGACCGGCGGAGGCCGGGGCCCCGACGGCCGGGATCCCCGATGCCGGGACGCCAGAAGCCGGGACGCCAACGGCCCGGCCGGCGGACGGCGGGACGCCAACGGCCGGAACCCCGGACCCCGATGCCGGAACCCCGGGGACCGGCAGGGCGGGGGCGCCCGCGGGCGCCGACGGTCCCGCCGTCGTGGCCGGGCCGGTCACCGAACTCGTGCGGTCCGCCAACGGACCCGTGCGCGACCTGGCCTTCTCGCCGGACGGCGCCTGGCTGACCTGGTCCCATCCCGGGATCGGCCGGACGCTGCGGCAGATCAAGATGGCCCGGATCAAGGACCGGCTGGTCGTCGACGTCACCAACGGCCGTTTCGAGGACGAGAACCCGGTCTTCACCCGCGACGGCCGCTACCTGGCCTTCCTGTCCTGGCGCGGCTTCGACCCGGTGTACGACGTGCACACCGGCGACCTGTCCTTCCCGCTGGGCTGCAAGCCCTATCTGGTCCCGCTCTCCTCCGCGACCCCCTCCCCCTTCGCGCTCAACCCCGAGGGCCGGCCGGCCGCGGGCGGCCTGGACCCCGTGGAGGACGAGGAGGGCGGCGAGCCCGGCGCCGTCACCGTGGAGGTGGCGGGCCTGGAGAACCGGGTCACGCCGTTCCCGGTCATCGCCTCCAAGTACTCGGCGCTCGCCCCGGTCGCCGGCGGCGGCCTGGTCTGGCTGCGCTGGCCGATCTCCGGCGCGCTCGGGGAGACGTTCGCCAACCCGGACGACATGACGGGCCGGCCCACCCTGGAGTACTTCACCATCAGCAAGGCGAAGAAGTCCGAACTCGTCGGCCACCTCGACTGGTTCGCGGTCAGCGGCGACGGCACCCGGCTCGTCGTCGTCGACGAGGGCGACCTGCGCGCCGTCCCCTCCACCGAGCTGGGCGACAGCGACACCACCACCTGGATCGACGTACGCCGGATCATGCACGTCGTCGACCCGGGCGCGGAGTGGCGCCAGGCGTACGAGGAGGCGGGGCGGCTGATCCGCGCCTACTTCTGGGAGCCGCGGATGTGCGGCATCGACTGGGACGGTGTCCTCGCCCAGTACCGCCCCCTGGTCGAACGGGTCGCCTCGCCCGACGAGTTCGCCGACCTGCTGCGCGAGGTCCTCGGCGAACTGGGCACCTCCCACGCCTACGTCGCCGCCGCCCGCCGCAACGAGGGCCCCGCGCACTACCAGCGCTGGCAGGGGCTGCTCGGCGCCGACCTGGTGCGCCGCGACGCCGGCTGGGTGCTCCGGCGGATCCTGCCCGGCGACTCCTCCGACTCGCGCGCCCGCTCGCCGCTGGCCGGCACCGGCATCCGCGAGGGCTCCGTGCTGACCCATGTGGACGGCCGCCCGGTCGACCCGGTGACCGGTCCCTACCCGCTGCTGGCCGGGTCCGGCGGCACGACCGTGGAGCTGACCTTCGCGCCCGCCCAGGGCACGGGCCCCGCGCGGCGGGTCGCGCTCGTCCCGCTGATCGACGACCGGCCGCTGCGCTACCAGGACTGGGTGGCCAAACGCCGCGCCGTCACCCGCGAGTTGAGCAACGGCAAGTGCGGCTACCTGCACATCCCGGACCTGGGCGGCTCCGGCTGGGCGCAGTTCAACCGGGACGTGCGCATGGAGATGTCCCGGCCCGCGCTCATCGTCGACGTGCGCGGCAACGCGGGCGGCAACATCAGCGAACTGGTCATCGAGAAGCTGACCCGGACCATCCTGGGCTGGGACCTGACGCGGGACGCCGAGCCGGTGTCGTACACCTCCAACGCGCCGCGGGGCCCCATCGTGGCCCTCGCCGACGAGGCGACCTCCTCCGACGGCGACATGATCACCGCCGCCTTCAAACTGCTCGGGCTCGGGCCGGTGGTGGGCCAGCGCACCTGGGGCGGCGTGGTCGGCATGACCGGCAGGCACCGCCTCGGCGACGGCACGGTCATCACGGTGCCGATGAACGCGGCCTGGTTCGACGCCTACGGCTGGTCCGTGGAGAACCACGGCGTCACTCCCGACGTCGAGGCCCTGCGCACCCCCCTGGACTGGGCCGAGGGCCGGCACGTCGGGATGGACGACGCCATCGAACTGGCCCTGCGGCTCCTGGACTCCCACCCGGCCGCGACCCCGCCCGACTACGACGGCGTCCCCGACCTGGCCCGCCCGAAGCTGCCCCCGCGCCCCGGCTGACGTACCCCCCGGGCGGTCCGGTCGCCGGCATGGGGTGCCCCGGCACACAGGGCACCCCACGTCTCAGCAACGGCTTCCGGTGGCCCGTCGGCTACCGGTCGTAGTCCTCGTTGAGACGGTCCTCCATCTCGTCGTGCGCGTCCTCGATGCCCTGACGCCCACGCTCACCGCCCTGGCGGCCCTGCTCACGCTGCTGGCCCGCACGCTGGCCGGCCTTCTCGCGGCCCTCCTGCATGCGCTCCTTGCCCTGCTGCTTGCGCTGCTCGGACTGCTCCTGGAACTTGTCCTTCATACCCATGCTGTTTCACTCCCGTGTGAGGGGGATCCCCAAGTGGGTGAGGGGATCGGCCTCGACCAGATTCACACGGGCGGTGACCCTGTGCATGTCGATCAGTGACGGGTTGTGACCGAGGTCGACCGGTGCTGTTCGTCGGCCGCTCCGCCCGCCCCGACCAGCCCCGTCCGCATGCCCGTCAGCCGGTCCGCGAACCGCCGCATCTCCCGCTGCCCCACGGTCCCGATGACCCCGGGCAGGTACCCGCGCACCCCCTGCATCCCGCGCAGCCACCACTGCCCGTACACATGGCTGGAGCGCCGCTCGATGCCGTCCACGATCCGGTCCACGGCCGGACCCAGCGGATACGTCTTGTTCGACGGCCACGGCAGCCGCTGCCTCAACTCCCGCATGACGTCGTCCTGGTCGGCGCCGCGCACCATGTCGGTGTCGGTCCACGACAGGTAGGCCACGCCCACGCGCACACCCCGGTGGCCGACTTCGGCGCGCAGACTGTGCGCGTACGCCTCCACACCGGACTTGGAGGCGCAGTACGCCGTCATCATCGGCGCCGGGGTGATCGCGGCGAGCGAGGCGATCTGGAGCAGATACCCCCGGCTCTCGGTCAGCGCGGGCAGGAACGCCCGCCCGGTGACCGCCGATCCGACGAGGTTGACCTCGATCACGCGGCGCCAGGACTCCGGGTCGGAGTCGGCGAACGGACCGCCGGTCGCCACACCGGCGTTGGCGACCACGATGTCGACCCGGCCGAACCGTTCCCTCACCTCGGCCGCGACCCGGGCCATCGCCTCGTGGTCGGTGACATCGGCGTACCAGTGGGCGCTCTCGCCGTGCAGCCGCTCCGCGACCTGCTTGAGCGCGTCCGGTTCCAGTCCGACGAGCGCCACCTTCGCGCCGCGCGCGGACAGTTTGCGGGCGAGCAGTTCACCGACGCCCCGCGCGGCGCCCGTGACGACCGCGACCTGTCCCTCCAGGCTGACCTTGCTCATGCGCCCTCTCCGATCCGTGCGGCCTCGTTGTCGTTGTCGTTGTCGCCGTCGTGCCCGCGTGCGCGCAGGTGCCTGTCCACGAGGTCCCGGATCGTCGCGGTGACCTGCCCGGGCGCTTCCATGGGGGTCATGTGCCCGATGCCGGGCAGTTCGGTCAGGCCCGCGCACCGCGGCAGCGCGGCGGCCAGCGCCCGCGCGTGCACCGGTGGCGTCAGCCGGTCGGCCGTGCCCACGACGACCGCGGCCGGCACCCTCAACCGCCGTACGCCGTCGCCGAGATCGAGCCCGTCGAAGATCCGCGACCAGGCGTGGCGCACCCGGGCCGGGCAGGCGTGCACGATCCGCGCGCACGCCTCGGTCACGTGGGCCGCCGAACCGGGCCCGAGCGTCCCGTACTTGAGGATCCGCAGGGCGAGCGGCGTGACGGGACCGAGCGGGGCCCGGGAGCCGAGGATTCCCCGGGTCAGCCGGGTGCGCAGCCGGCCCGGCCGGATCGGGACGACGGTCGCCTCCTCGACCAGCCGTGAACTGCCGGTGCTGCACAGCACGACGGCGGCGGCGTGCTCCCGGAACCCGGGCCGGCCGGCCGCCGCCATGACCGTCATCCCGCCCATGGAGTGGCCCGCGACCACGGCCTTCTCACCGGGTGCGAGGGTGGCGGCGAGCACGGCCTCCAGATCGTCGGCGAGCGCCCGCGTGGTGCACACCGGGCTCGCCGGGCTGCGGCCGTGGCCGCGCTGGTCGTAGGTGACGACCCGGTGAGCGGTGGCGAGTTCGCGGATCTGGGCGGCCCAGAAGGCGGTGGAGCAGGTCCAGCCGTGAGCGAGGACGACCGCGGGGGCGCCCTCGGGCCCGTGCACCTCGACGTGCAGCCGGGCGCCGTCGGCGGAGACGACGGTGAGTTCGCGGTCGGGGGCGGGCGGGGCGTACGGATCGAAGGGGGCGCGCGTGGGACGGCTCACGCGTCCACCTCCGCGGGCCGGGGTGCGGCAGCCGCGGGGGCGGCCGCCGGCCGGGGCCGCCGGACGACCTCGTACTCCGCGAGGTCCACGCGCCGCGTGGCACGCCGGAACTCGGTGGTCGTGCCCGGCCAGACGGTGGTGTTGCGCCCGTGGGCGTCCAGGTACCAGCTCGTGCAGCCGCCGGTGTTCCACACGGTGCGCTTCATGCGCTCCTGCACCGTGCGGTTCCAGGCGTCCACGGCGCTCTGCCGGGCGTCCAGGGCGACCCTGCCTCCCCCGGTGCCTCGAGGGCCTGGGCGGCCCCCCAGGACGTCGAGCTGGCGCAGGTAGTCGGCCATGTAGTTCAGCTGGGACTCGATCATGAGGATCATCGAGGAGTTGCCGAGGCCGGTGTTGGGGCCGATGATCGTCATCCAGTTCGGGAAGCCGGCGGCGGTGGCGCCGCGCAGCGCGGCCATGCCGTCCTTCCAGGTCTCGGCGAGGGTGCGGCCGTCCGCCCCGACGACGCGCTCGGCGATCGGCATGTCCGTGACGTGGAAGCCGGTGCCGAAGATGATCGCGTCGGCCTCGGCCTCGGTGCCGTCGGCGGCGACCAGGGTGGAGCCGCGGATCTCGCTGAGGCCGCCGGCCACCACGTCCACGTTGTCCTGCGCGAGCGCCGGGTAGTACGTGCTGGACAGCAGGATCCGCTTGCAGCCGATGCGGTAGTCGGGGGTGAGCCGGGCGCGCAGCGCCGGGTCCTTGATGGAGCGGGCCATGTTGCGCTTGGCGATCTGCTCGACGAAGCCGAGTTCGTCGGGCCGTTTGGTGAAGGCCTGCACCTGGAGTTCGCGGATGCCCCACAGCAGTCCGCGGCGCAGCCGGGTGGTGACCGGCACCGCCCGGTGCACGGAGCGCTCCAGGCCGCTGATGGCGCGGTCGACGCGGGGCATCACCCAGGGCGGGGTGCGCTGGAAGAGGGTGAGGCGGGCCACCTCGGGCTGGATGGCGGGCACGATCTGGATGGCCGAGGCGCCGGTTCCGATCATGGCGACCCGCTTGCCCGTCAGGTCGTAGTCGTGGTCCCAGCGGGCGGAGTGGAAGACCTTGCCGGGGAAGCCGTCCAGGCCCGGGATGTCGGGGATCTTGGGGTCGGACAGCGGGCCGGTCGCGGAGACCACGACGTCGGCGGAGAGGTTCCCGCTGCTGGTCTCGATGTCCCAGCACAGCCGCTCGGTGTTCCAGGCCGCCTTCTGGACCTCGGAGCCGAAGCGCAGGTGCGGGCGCAGGCCGAAGGTGTCGGTGACGTGCTCCAGGTAGGCGCGGATGTGCCGCTGGCCGGAGAAGGTGCGCGGCCACAGGGGGTTCGGGGCGAAGGAGAAGGAGTAGAGGTGGGAGGGCACGTCGCAGGCGCACCCGGGGTAGCTGTTGTCCCGCCAGGTGCCGCCGACGCTGTCGGCGCGCTCCAGCACGACGAAGTCGGTGATCCCCTCCCGGCGCAGTCGCACCGCGGCGCCCAGTCCGCCGAACCCGGACCCGATCACCGCCACCCGCACGTGCTCGTACTCGTGCTCGGCCATTGAGCGCCCCTCCATGACTCGCCAGCAATTCCGCCAGTGAACACTGGCACAATCGGGAGGGTAGAGGAGAGACGTACCGATCGGTAGGGGTACGCCGACGAAAGTTACCGGCGGTACAACATAGGCTTCCGGTGTGGCAGAAGACGCTGGACGGCAGGACGGACAGGGCGGCGGCCCGCGCGAGTACCGCATGGAGGAACTGGCCCGGCTGGCCGGCATCACCGTGCGCACGCTGCGCTTCTACCGCGAGCGCAGGCTGATACCGCCGCCCCGCCGCGAGGGCCGGATCGCCTGGTACAACGACCACCACCTGTCCCGCCTGCGCACCATCTCGGCCCTCCTCGAACGCGGCCACACGCTCAGCGGCATCGCCGAACTCGCCGAGGCCTTCGACCACGGCCGTGACGTGGGCGACCTGCTGGGCCTGGGCGCCCCCACCGAGGAGATCCCGGTCCGCCTCACCCCGGAGGAACTCGCCGACCACTTCGCGGGCGAGGTCACCGCCGAGAACCTGGCCGCCGCCATGGAGCTGGGCTACCTCGGCACCGACGGCGACGAGATCGTCCACATCAGCCGCCGGCTGCTGGACGTCTCCGCAGCACTGGTCCGCGAGGGCATCCCGCTCGCCGAGGTGCTGGACGCCGGCCACCGCGTCCGCCGGCACGCCGAGGCGCTGGCCGCCCTGTTCACCGACCTGATCACCCGCCACGCCTCCGAGGAGGACCTCCAGCGGCTGCGCCCGCTGGCCAAGAGCGTGGTGGACGCGGAGCTGTCGATGGCGCTGGACCGGCGGCTGCGCAAGGAGCCGTAGGCCCGGCCGGCCGGACCACTCAGAGGTCGTAGACGACCGTCACGGGCGCGTGGTCCGACCAGCGCTCGGCGTGTGTGGCCGCGCGCTCCACGAAACCCTTGACGGCCCGGCCCGCGAGCCCGGGCGTGGCCACGTGGTAGTCGATGCGCCAGCCCGAGTCGTTGTCGAAGGCCCGCCCCCGGTAGGACCACCAGCTGTACGGCCCCTCGGTGTCCGGATGCAGGGCGCGCACGACGTCGGCGTACCCGCCGTCCGCCGCGTCCAGGACCCGGCTCAGCCACTCCCGCTCCTCGGGCAGGAAGCCGGAGTTCTTCTGGTTCGCGCGCCAGTTCTTCAGGTCGGCCTGCCGGTGGGCGATGTTCCAGTCGCCGCAGACCAGGACCTCGCGCCCGTCGGCGGCGGCGCGCTCGCGCAGCTCCTTCAGATAGGCGTGGAACTCGCCCATGAAGCGGAGCTTCTCGTCCTGCCGCTCGGTGCCGGCCTCGCCGGAGGGCAGGTAGAGGGAGGCGACCGTCACGCCCGGCAGGTCCGCCTCGACGTACCGTCCGCTGCCGTCGAACTCCGCCGACCCGAAGCCGACGCGGACCCGGTCCGGCTCCCGGCGGGTGTAGAGGGAGACACCGGCGCGGCCCTTGGCGGCGGCGGGCGCGTGCACGGTGTGCCAGCCGTCCGGCGTGCGCACGTGCTCGGGCAGCTGCTGCGGCTCGGCGCGCACCTCCTGGAGGCACAGCACGTCGGCGCCGGTCCCGGCGAGCCACTCGACGAAGCCCTTCCTGGCGGCGGCACGCAGTCCGTTGACGTTGACGGAGGTCACAGTGAGCACTCGCGCACCCTACCTGCACACTGGACGGGGTCCCGCAAGAGACCCGGTCCAGCCTCCCCGTCCACACTGCATTGACATACGGTACATAACATGCTTATTCGTCCGGTTGCCTTCGACCACCCCGACGCCGTCAAGCTCAACGACGAGGTCCAGGCCGAGTACCACGCGCGCTACGGCGACGGCGGCGACGCCACCCACCTCGACCCGGCCGACTTCCGGCCGCCGAACGGGGTGTACCTCATCGCCTACGACGAGGACGGCACCCCCGTCGCCACGGGCGGCTGGCGCAGCCAGGACAAGAACGAGGAGGGCAACGAGGACGGCGACGCCGAACTGAAGCGGATGTTCGTCATCGAACCGATGCGCGGCCGGGGCCTGGCCCGCCGCGTCCTCGCCGCCCTGGAGGACGACGCCCGCGCCGCCGGCCGCGTCCGCATGGTCCTGGAGACCGGCGACCAGCAGCCGGAGGCCATCGCCCTGTACACCTCCAGCGGCTACGAGCCGTGCGCCAAGTTCGGCTACTACCGGGAGTACCAGTCGAGCCTGTGCTACGCCAAGCCCCTGCGGTGACGGCGGGGCACCCCGGCGGGAGGGAGCCGCGCCGCTTCCCTCCCGCCACGCCCTGGAGGGATCTCCGGATCTCCGGTTTCTCCGGACCTTCGGGCCGCCGGAGCAACGGATCAGCGGCTCATCTACTGCGGGACCAGCCCCGGAAACGACGAGATCCCAATCCGACGGTGACCGTCTGATCGGGATCTCGTGCTGCGTGGACCTGAGGGGATTTGAACCCCTGGCCCCCTCGATGCGAACGAGGTGCGCTACCGGACTGCGCCACAGGCCCTTGCAACGAGTGAAACTCTAGCATCCTCATCCGGGTGGTTGGAAATCCGTTCCCGGGCTGGTCAGCGGCGGCGGCCCCGCACGGCGTCTGAGGCGGTGTCACCCCGCGCCGGACCGCCCGGCTCGCGGGCTGCTACTCGTTGGCCGCGCGCGGCCGGCCGCCGTCCTCGTACTGGTCGAAGAGCGGAGTACGGCCCCGCTCGCGGGACCGGCGGGCCGAGGCGGCGCGGCGGGCGTCGCTGCGGCCGTCGGCGGCGGGACGGTCCTCCGCGTCCGCCGCGTCCGCCGCGGGAGCCTGCGGCTCCTCGGCCGCCGGGGCGGCCTCCTGCTCGGGCACGGCGGCGGACGAACGCGCCGAACTCCAGGTGTCCGGAGCGCCCAGGTCCACGTCGGAGGTGGCCCGCGGGGCGACCGGCGCGGTCACGTACGTCGGCAGCGGCACGGGCACCGGGTCCCAGCTGTCCCCGCGGCCGGGGCGCCGCCGGCGCTCGCGCTGCTGCTGGTCCAGCCACTCCGCGTGGTCCGTCTGCTCCACCAGGGCGCGCCGGTCCGCGGCGAGCGCCGACAGGCCGGGGTCCGTCTCCGGCTCGGGGCCCGCGTCGGGCTCCTCCGTGTCCGCCGCCCCGGCCCCGCCCAGGGCCGCGCGACGGCGCGGCTGGCGGCGGCTCTCCCGAAGCCGCTGCGCCGCGGCCTCGGCGCGGCGGCGGTCCATCTGGTAGGCGAAGCGGCGCCGCTCCTGGGTGCGCAGATAGGCGATGTACGCGCTGAGCAGCACGGCGGGCACGGCGGGCGCCCACAGGAAGGCGAGCCCGCCGACGGCGGCGACGATCGCGCCCAGGGTGAAGGCGAGGAAGAGCACGACGGTGGTGCGCCTGCGGCGCGCGAGCACCTTCGAGCGCCGTGCGCGTGCTGCCGCCGCCTCCGCGCCGGGCGCGCGCCGGGCCGCGGGGATCCGCCCCCGCGCGGGGGCGGCCTCGTCCGTCCGGGCGGCCTCCGGCTCGGGGCCGGGTTCCGGCGCGGACTGCGCCGCCGGTGCCGTCGTCCGCGCCGCGGGCGCCGGCGATGCCGCGGGGCGGGCGGTCCGCCCGGCCTCGGCTCCGGGCGCGGGAGCCTGCGCACGGTCCGGGGGCAGGGCGAAGGACCGGACGTCCACCGAGTCGGTGACGACGTCCGGTTCCACGGCGCTGGACTCCCCCGCGTCGGCGGAGCGCGCCCGGAGGTCCCTGGCGTAACGGCGTTCCATGCCCGCCCGTCCGGACAGCAGCCGGATGGCGGTGCTGAAGCGTTCCGTCGGACGGGCCTCGTTCAGCTCGTCCTGCCTACGGAGCCACATCGGCACCAAGTAGGCGGCCCAGGCCCCGACAATGACTGCGTAGATGAGGCCGCTGCTGCTCACGCCTCACACCGTAGAGGGGTTCACGTGAGGCCATCGGCCAATTGGGCCGGTGTGTCGCACGATCTGGCTGATATTTCGAACTTTTTTTGCGACCGATGCGATCAGCGGACCATCAAGCCGGGGAATTCCCCGGCACGAGGCGATCGAAGAGTGATCAGTTCCGGAATAAATTCGAACACTTATTCAATTACCGCTGTTCGCTCGCCGGGATGCGGCAGGAACGAGGCGGCGGCGGGAGCCAGGGCGCGCAGGGGGCGGGGTGCGGCGCCGACGGGTGGGGCAGGGACCGGGCAGGAGGAGGGTCAGGCCGGATTTCCCTTGGGGGTGCGGTCGGCGCGGGTGCGCCGCCAGCGGCTCAGCAGCCCCTCGGGCACCTCTTCCGCGGTCAGCGCGAAGACCAGGTGATCGCGCCAGGCCCCGTCGATGTGCAGATATCGCGGCCGCAGCCCCTCCTCGCGGAATCCGAGTTTCTCCACGACCCGGCGGCTCGGGCCGTTCTCGGGGCGAATGCAGACCTCCAGGCGGTGCAGGCCCACGGTGCGGAAACAGTGGTCCACGACGAGCGCCACGGCCGTCGGCATCACCCCGCGGCCCGCCACCGCCTCGTCCACCCAGTAGCCGACGTGCCCCGAGCACATCGAACCCCAGGTGATCCCGGCCACCGTCAACTGCCCCACCAGCCGCCCCTGGTACTCGATGACGAACGGCAGCATCCGGCCCGCCCTGGCCTCCGCGCGCAGGTGCCGCACCATCTGGCGGTAGGTCGGCCGGTGGGTGACCGGGCCGCTGGGCGTGGGCGGCGGGATGGTCGCCTCCCAGGGCCTGAGCCAGTTCCGGTTGCGCCGGTTCACCTCGCGCCAGAGCCGCTGGTCGCGCAGCTTTATCGGCCGCAGGACGACGTCGCCCTCCGCGAGCACCACGGGCCAGGAGGCGGTGTTCAGCTCGCACCCCCGGGGCCTGCCGCGGCTCTGGGATGGTCACCGCCGCGCAGCTGGTCAACGGCGTGCGTCAACAGGGGCTCCAGGACCGCCAGTCCGTCCTTCACCCCGCCGGTGGAGCCCGGCAGGTTGACGATCAGGGTGCGGCCGGCCACCCCGGCCAGTCCCCGCGACAGCACCGCGGTCGCCACCTTCTCCCGGCCGTACGCCCGGATGGCCTCCGCGATGCCCGGCACCTCGTGGTCGATCACCTCACGGGTGGCCTCGGGGGTGCGGTCGGTGGGCGAGATGCCGGTGCCGCCGGTGGTGACCACGACGTCGTACCCGGCCTCGACGGCGGCGCGCAGCGCGGCCCGGACCGGGTCGCCGTCGGGGACGACCCGCGGCCCGTCGACGGCGAAACCGAACCGCTCCAGGCCGTCGGCGATCAGCGGGCCGCCCCTGTCCTCGTAGACCCCGGCGGCGGCCCGGTTGGAGGCGGTGACCACGAGCGCGCGGTACGGCGCGGACGGGGCGCCGCCGGCCGGCGCCTCGGAGGTCATGCCCGGCTCCAGTCGCCGGACTTGCCGCCCGTCTTCTCCTCGACCCTGACGTCCGTGATGACCGCCCCCTTGTCGACAGCCTTGACCATGTCGATCACGGTGAGCGCGGCGACGGAGACCGCGGTGAGCGCCTCCATCTCCACGCCCGTGCGGTCCGTCGTCTTCACGGTCGCCGTGATCTCCACGGCGTCGTCCGCGACCGACAGGTCCAGTTTCACACCCGACACCGACAACGGGTGGCACAGCGGGACGAGGTCCGGGGTGCGCTTGGCGCCCATGATCCCGGCGATCCGCGCGGTGGCGAGGGCGTCACCCTTGGGCACTCCCTCGCCGCGCAGCAGCTCCACCACGCGGGGCGAGACGAGGACGCGGCCACTGGCGCGGGCGGTGCGCGCGGTCACGTCCTTGCCGGACACGTCGACCATCCGGGCGGCGCCCGCCTCGTCGATGTGGGTCAGCCGGTCCTGCGCGCTGTCCTGCGGGTGCCGCGGGTGCTGCGCGTCCTGCACTCGGTCCTGCACGGGTCCGGGGGTCTCCCCCCGGGAAGGTGTGGTCATGCTCTGTGGCGCTCCCGGTCCGGGCCCGGCGCGGTGCGGCGTGCGGGCCTGCTGTGCGCGACACGCTACCGCCAACCGGGGGCGGTCAGCCGAGCAGGACCACCTCGACCTCGGTGCCGGGCTCGACGGACTCGGTGTCCTCGGGGACGACGATCAGGGCGTCGGCCTGCGCGAGCGCCGCGATCAGATGCGAACCGGTGCCGCCGACGGGGGTCACCTCGCCGTCGGCGTACGTCCCGCGCAGGAACTGCCTGCGGCCGCGCGGCGACGTCAGCGCCTTGTCCGCCGCCAGCTTCGCGCGGGCCGTCGGCCGGTGCACGTCCGCCAGGCCCATGAGGGTGCGGATCGCCGGGCGGACGAACAGCTCGAAGGAGACGTAGGAGGAGACCGGGTTGCCGGGCAGCGCCAGCAGCGGGACGTGGTCGGGGCCGACGGTGCCGAAGCCCTGGGGCTTGCCGGGCTGCATGGCCAGCTTGCGGAACTCCACCCCGCCCCCCGGCTCGTCCTCGTCCCCTACGTGCGACAGAGCCTCCTTGACCACGTCGTACGCGCCGACGCTCACCCCGCCGGTGGTGACCATCAGGTCGGCGCGGACCAGTTGGTCCTCGATGGTGGAGCGCAGGGTGTCGGCGTCGTCGGCGACGGCGCCCACCCGGTAGCCGATGGCGCCGGCGTCCCGGGCCGCGGCGGTCAGCGCGAAGCTGTTGGAGTCGTGGATCTGGCCGCCGGCCAGCTGCTCGCCGGGCTGGACGAGTTCACTGCCGGTGGAGAGCACCACCACGCGCGGGCGCGGGCGCACCCGCACCGTGCCGCGGCCGATCGCGGCGAGCAGCCCGATCTGCGGCGGCCCGAGGACCGTACCGGCCTTCAGGGCGCACTCGCCCGCCCGCACGTCGCTGCCCCGCTCGCGCACGTGCGCGCGTGCCTGCGCGGGCCGGTACACGCGCACCTGTCCGGCGGCGCCCTCCGGCGCCAGGCTGCGGGCGCGCATCCCGCTCACCGGTCCCTCACCGAGCCCGCCGTCGGTCCACTCCACGGGGACGACGGTCTCGGCGCCGGGCGGCAGCGGGGCGCCGGTCATGATCCGGGCGGCCTGGCCGGGGCCGACCCGCACCGGGTCGGCCGCGCCCGCGGCGACGTCCCCGACGACCTCCAGGGCGGCCGGGAACTCCTCGCTCGCGCCGGCGACGTCCGCGACCCGGACCGCGTACCCGTCCATGGAGCTGTTGTCGAAGGGGGGCAGCGACAGCGGCACCATGACGTCCTCGACGAGGACGCACCCCTGGGCGTCGAGCAGTTGCAGCTCGATGGGTTCGAGCGGGCGGACGGTGGTGAGGACGTCCTCCAGGTGCTCGTCCACCGACCACAGGCGGTCCGGGTCTGCGTTGTGGTGCGCGGCGCTGCTCAACGTCGTTACATCTCCTCGGCTACGTACCGCTGAAGCCAGGTCCTGAAGTCGGGGCCCAGGTCCTCACGTTCGCACGCGAGTCTGACAATGGCACGGAGGTAGTCGCCGCGGTCGCCGGTGTCATAGCGGCGGCCCTTGAAGACCACGCCGTGCACCGGGCCGCCGGCGGTCTCCTCCTGGGCGAGGCGCTGCAGGGCGTCGGTGAGCTGGATCTCGCCGCCGCGGCCGGGCTCCGTCTTGCGCAGTATCTCGAAGATGTGCGGGTCGAGGACGTAGCGGCCGATGATCGCGTAGTTGGACGGGGCGTCGGCCGGCTCGGGCTTCTCCACCAGGCCGGTCACCTGGACGACGTCGCTGTCGCCGGTGGCCTCGACGGCGGCGCACCCGTAGAGGTGGATCTGCTCGGGCGCGACCTCCATGAGGGCGACGACGCTGCCGCCGTACTGCGCCTGGACCTCGATCATCCGCCGCAGCAGCGGGTCGCGGGGGTCGATCAGGTCGTCACCGAGCAGCACCGCGAAGGGCTCCTCGCCCACGTGCGGTGCCGCGCAGAGCACCGCGTGCCCCAGGCCCTTCGGGTCGCCCTGGCGGACGTAGTGGATCATCGCCAGGTCGCTGGACTCCTGCACCTTGGAGAGCCGTTCGGTGTCGCCCTTCTTCTCCAGGGCCGACTCCAGCTCGTAGTTGCGGTCGAAGTGGTCCTCCAGCGGGCGCTTGTTGCGGCCCGTCACCATGAGGACGTCGTCGAGGCCGGCGGCGACGGCCTCCTCGACCACGTACTGGATCGCCGGCTTGTCCACGACCGGCAGCATCTCCTTGGGAGTGGCCTTGGTGGCCGGCAGGAACCGGGTGCCGAGGCCTGCCGCGGGAATGACAGCCTTGCTGATCCTGGGGTGCGCGTGACTCATGGCGGCCACCTTAACCGCTGCGTTTGTGGGGTTCCGCGCCTCCGGTTCATTAGATCGCATATGAGCACATTTACTGTTCGAGGAAGGGCACGGGAGCGACCTTGAGTCACATCGGACGGCCGGCGGGGCCGGGCAAGCAGAACCTGCGGCGGGAGGTCCTCGCCGCGCGCGACCTGCTGACCGTGGACGACGTGCGGGAGGCCGCCGACGCGCTGGCCCGGCACGCGCTGGAGCTGCCCGAGCTGGCGGGGGCGCGCACGGTGGCCGCGTACGTCTCCGTGGGCGCCGAGCCGGGCACCCTCGCGCTGCTCGACGCGCTGCGCGCGCGGGGTGCCCGGGTCCTGCTGCCCGTACTGCTGCCGGACAACGACCTGGACTGGGGCGCCTACGCCGGTGAGGGCTCCCTCGCGCGCGTGCGGCACGGCGGGCGGATGGCGCTGTTCGAACCGGTCGGCCCGCGGCTCGGCCCGGACGCCGTGACGGCCGCCGACGTCGTCCTGCTGCCCGGCCTGGCCGCCGACGCGCGCGGAATGCGGCTGGGGCGCGGCGGCGGTTCCTACGACCGCGTCCTGGCGCGTCTGGAGCGGGCGGACGCGCACCCCGCGCTCGTCGTCCTGCTCTATGACCGCGAGGTCGTCGAGCACGTCCCGGCCGAACCGCACGACCGGCCGGTGCAGGCGGTGGTCACGCCGTCGGCGGTCCGGCGCTTCACCTGACCGCCCGCCTGTCCCCGAAGGAGGGTCCGGGTACGGCGACGGCCCTCCACGCGCGCGGGGGGGGGCGGGCGCGGGTGGGGGGGCGGGGCGGCGGGGAGCGGCGGCCCGCGTGTGAAACACCCTGTGGCGCGGGGGGTTTGGGAC
>NZ_JBEYJA010000025.1:0-103935 GCF_040703815.1 Streptomyces sp. NPDC006743
CACCGCAGCCGGTGAGGAGCAGGGCCCCACCCCTTCACCGTCCGGTGCACGGCGTCAACGGCTCAGCACGTCAGCCGGGCGTTCGCCCAGTCGCCGTGGTCGGAGTCGGTGTTGTCGCCGCCGTTGGTGACGACGAGCCGGACGACCTCGGCGCCGGTGACGTCGGCGCTGACCGGCTGGGCCGGCATGGCGTTGGTGAGGACGCCGGTCGAGGCGGCCCTGGTGCCGTCCGCCCAGATCTCGAAGGAGACGGTGCCCTTGGCGCCCTTCTCGTCGTCGACACCGACGTCCGCGGTCACCTTCGTGCAGGCCTTGCCGGTGTAGTACGTGACCTCGCTCGGCGCGTGGGTGCCGAGCCCCTTGGCGTACACGACCCCGCCGACGGTGATCGGGCGGCCGTCGCCCGCGGCGCTCTCCCCGTTGCTGGTGTTGCGCTCCACGGGGCCGTATCCGTTGGTGGCCGACATCCAGGGCAGGTCACCGAGGTACGACGTCCCGGAGGGCGGCGGTACGACGACCGACGCCGTGACGGTCAGCGTGCCGGTGGCACGGGCCGTCGCGCCCACGGCACCGTAAGCCGCCCTCAGCGTCAGGTCGTACGAGCCGGTCGGCGTCCCCTGCGGGGCCGTGACCGTCCACCGCGTCTTCAGAGCGCCCCCCGTGGGGACGGCGTGGGCGCGGGCGGAGGAACGGGCCCGCACCGTCCAGCCCTCGGGACCGGTCAGCGAGACGGACAGGTCGCGGGCCGAGGTGCGGCCGAGGTCGGTCACCGTGCTCGTCAGCGTGGTGGGGCTGCCCGCCACGACCAGCGGCGAGCCGTCCGTGGCGAGTTCGACCGCGGGCGGGTTCTCGCTCCAGTGCCGGTCGGGCGAGACGCGCACCAGCACCGTGCCGTGCGCGGGGACCGTCGCCGAGATCGTGCCCGCCGTGTTGTAGTCCCGGTGCTGCCACAGGTCGCGCAGGGTGTAGGCGGCGGCGTGCGGCAGGCCGACGGCCCGGGCGGTGGTGGAGACGCGCTGCGGGGTGCCGGTCTCGTTGAACAGGGCCACCGCGCGGCTGCCGTCCTTCATCTCCTTGGCGACGACCCAGCGGCCGTCCTGCGAGGAGACCACGGAGCCCTGCTTGCCCAGCGGGTCCTGGTCCACGGCGATGACGTCCCGGTTGGCCAGGATGCCGAGCGTCTCGGGGGACGCCTTGCGCAGGTCGGAACCGATGAGGAGCGGCGCGGCCATGACCGACCACATGGAGAAGTGGGTGCGGTACTCGGTGTCCGTCATGCCGCCGTTGCCGACCTCGAGCATGTCGGGGTCGTTCCAGTGGCCGGGGCCGGCGTACGGGGCCAGCGGCAGGTTCTTCTTCAGGATCGACAGCATCGAGGACCACTTGTCCTGGATGTCGTGGGTCGTGCGCCACAGCTGCCCCACGCCGGCCGCCCACTCCCAGGGCTTGTTGTCGCCCCATTCGCAGATGCTGTAGACGATGGGCCGGCCGGTCCTCGCGGTGGCCTGCTCCAGGGCGTCGTGCATGGTGCGGTAGCGCTGCTGCGCGTCCACGCCCTGGTTGTTGCAGTTGTCGTACTTGAGGTAGTCGACGCCCCAGTCGGCGAACTGCCGGGCGTCGCTGTACTCGTGACCGAGCGCGCCCGGGAAGCCGGTGCTGCTGCAGGTCTTGGTGCCCGCGCTGGTGTAGATGCCCAGCTTGAGGCCCTTGGCGTGCACGTAGTCCGCGACCGCTTTGATGCCGCCGGGGAAGCGGACGGGGTCGGGGACCAGCTTGCCGTCCGCGTCGCGGGCGGGCAGGGCCCAGCAGTCGTCCAGGTTGACGTACTGGTACCCGGCGGACTTCAGGCCCTTCTCGACGAACAGATCGGCGATCCCCTCGACCATGGACTGGTTGAACTCCGGCCCGCAGTGGGTGGAGTTCCAGTTGTTGAAGCCCATCGGCGGGGTGAGGGCGAGCCCTTCGGCCCGGGCGGGCGAGGCGGTCCGGTGCTCCTGGGCCACGGCGACCGAGGGGGCCGCGCCCCCGAGGGTGAGCAGCGAGGCCGTGAGTACTCCGACGACTCTTCGACGGGAGGTGCGCGTGTGCGGCTGACGCATCGTGAACGTTCCTCCGAACTCCCGAAAGATGGGATGACTTCATGTCCGCGTCATCGTGTGCGTTTACGGTAGGACCTGTCGGACTGTGTCGGAAGGGAACGCCACGCTTGTTCAGCGGTTGTTCGATACGCCGTCACGGCCCCGGTGCGGGCGGCCGTGACCAACGGCGCCGCCGGCCGTTGAGGAGGGCATGAAGAAGCGCAGCATGCTCGCCCTCGCCTCCCTGGCCACCGGATTCGTCGTGGCCGCCGTCTCTCCCTCGCACGCCGTCGACCACGACGCGCTCGGGGACTTGGGCGTGAAGGACACCGTGGGCGCCGTGGACCACCTCGTCAGCCACGAGAGCCTCGCCGTGGACGACGACGCCCTGGGCGCGAACAGCTGAGGGAGGCGGCGGCACGGCCGGGCCCCGGGGCGGCGCGGCCGGAGCGGGCACGGCCGCGGAACCCCGGTGACGGCCCGTCACCGGGGTTCCGGTCCGTCGGCCGCCGCCCTCATCTGGGGCTGGTTTCCGTGGCAGGGTGGAGCGGGCAAGCCACAGGGGGCCAACAGAAGAGGGGGACCAGTGACCGTCGTCTGGATCAACGGCACGTTCGGTGCGGGAAAGACCACCACCGCACGGGAACTGATCGACCTGATCCCGAACAGCACGCTCTTCGACCCCGAGATCATCGGCGGCCTTCTCACGCGCCACCTCCTGCCGCCCAAGCACCTGGCCGAGGCAGGTGACTTCCAGGACCTGCCCATCTGGCGGCGGCTGGTGATCGACACGGCCGCCGCGATGCTCGCCGAACTGGGCGGCACCCTCGTCGTCCCGATGACCCTGCTCCGCCAGGACTACCGCGACGAGATCTTCGGGGGCCTCGCCGCCCGCCGCATCGGCGTGCGCCATCTGCTCCTCGCTCCGGCGGAAACGATCCTGCGTGAGCGGATAGCGGGCCGTGAGGTCCCGCCCGGCCTGCCCGACGGCGACCTGCGCATACGCCAGTGGGCCTACGACCACATCGAGCCCTACCGCACCGCCCTGGCCGGCTGGCTCACCGCCGACGCCCACCTCATCGACACCAGCGCGCTCACCCCCTACGAGACGGCCGTCCGCATCGCCGAGGCCGTCGGCAGCGGCGCCGTGCCCGCCTGCGACATCGTGCAGACACCCGAACCCACCGCCGAGACCGTCGCCTCCGGTGTGCTCCTCTTCGACGAGCGGGACCGGGTGCTGCTCGTCGACCCCACCTACAAGCCCGGCTGGGAGTTCCCCGGCGGCGTCGTCGAACCCGGCGAGGCACCGGCCCGCGCCGGGATGCGCGAGGTCGCCGAGGAGACCGGGATACACATGGAGGAGGTGCCCCGGCTGCTCGTCGTGGACTGGGAACGCCCCGCGCCCCCCGGCTTCGGCGGGCTGCGCCTCCTCTTCGACGGCGGCCGGCTCGACTCCTCGGCGGCCGCCCGGCTGCTGCTGCCCGGCCCCGAACTGCGCGACTGCCGCTTCGTCACCGAACGCGAGGCCGCCCGGCTGCTCCCACCGGTCCGCTACGAACGGCTGCGCTGGGCCCTGCGGGCCCGGGAACGGGGCGCGGCGGTCTACCTGGAGGCGGGCGTGCCGGTGGGCTGAGGGCCGGGCCCGGGCGGACCGCGCAGGCCGAAGACGAGGTCGGCGCCGGTGCGGCGGCGGCCTGGACCTGGTGCGTCACGCCCGTGCCGGTGGTGCGTCCCGCCCGGCGCCGCCCGGCAGTCGCGCCGGACGGCGGGGCGTCCGTCAGACGGACGTCCGGTAGCCGTCCGCCGAGCGCCGCAGCGCCTCGCCGGCCCCCTCGGTCACCGGAGCGCCGTGTCCGAAGCAGGCCACCTCCGTGTCCAGCGCGGCCAGGCGCCGGAAGGACCGCACGACCCGGTCCCGGTCGAGATTGAACACGCCCAGGGCGACCGTGCCGTCCACCGGCGAGGCGGCGACCGCGTCGCCCGTGAACAGCACGCCGTGGCGCGGCAGATGCAGCGCGATGCTGCCGTCGGTGTGGCCCGGGGCGGGCACGACACGGGCGCCGCCGCCGAAATCGAGGACAGCGGTGTCCGACAGCTCGCTGACCCGTGGCGGGCGGACCGGCTCCCCCTGCGGGAGCTGCGCGAGGGCCGCCGCGTGCAGGGGGCGCTCCCAGTCCTCGTAGACCGGCGGGGGAGCGGGCACCTCGCCCCGGACGAACGGCGCGTCCAGACGGTGGACCAGCACCTCGGCGCCGTACGGCCCGGACAGTTCGCCCGCCCCGCCCATGTGGTCCTCGTGGAAGTGGGTGAGCACGATCCGCCGCAGCTCGGCGGGGTCGCGCCCCAGGGCCCTGATCGCGTCGGCGATCGGGGCGCCCGCGCCCTGGGGCCCGGCGTCGACGAGCGTCAGCCCGTCCTCGTCGGACCACAGGTAGGCCTGGCCCACGGGAAAGCGCAGCAGGTGCAGTCGGGGGAGGATCTCGACGACGTCCACGGCACGACCGTAGAGAGACCCCCGCCGCGCGGCGAGGGCCCTCTGCTGTCGGCAGAGCGGACGCTCGCGCTCCCGCTCCCGGACGCTTCCGGCTCAGCCCGCGTAGTTGCGCAGGAACAGTGCCTCGGCGACCGACAGCCGCTCCAGCTCCTCGGGCGAGACGCTCTCGTTCACCGCGTGGATCTGAGCCTCGGGCTCGCTCAGGCCGATCAGCAGGATCTCCGCCTGCGGGTAGAGCGCGGCGAGGGTGTTGCACAGCGGGATGGAGCCGCCCTGGCCGGCGTACTGCAGCTCCTCGCCGGGGTAGGCGACCGCCATCGCGTCGGCCATCGCCTGGTAGGCCGGGCTGGTGGTGTCGGCGCGGAACGCCTGGCCCTGCCCGATCTGCTCGGTGCTCACCCGGGCACCCCACGGCGTGTGCGACTCCAGGTGCGCCTGGAGCAGCTTGGTCGCCTCGCCGGCGTCGACGCCCGGCGGCACCCGCAGGCTGACCAGCGCGCGGGCGCCGGCCTGCACGGACGGGGTGGCGCCGACGACGGGCGGGCAGTCGATGCCGAGGACGGTGACGGCCGGACGGGCCCAGAGCCGGTCGGCGACGGCGCCCGAGCCGATCAGCTCCACCCCGTCCAGCACCTTCGCGTCCCTGCGGAACTGCTCCTCCTCGTACGCGAGACCGTCCCACACCGCGTCGGCGGCCAGGCCGTCGACGGTCGTCGAACCGTCCTCGGCGCGCAGCGAGTCCAGGGTGCGGACGAGCGCGGCCAGCGCGTCGGGGGCGGCGCCGCCGAACTGGCCCGAGTGCAGGTTCCCCTCGAGGGTGTCGACCTGGACGCGGACCAGGGTCATCCCGCGCAGGGTGCTGGTCACGGTGGGCAGCCCGACGCGGAAGTTGCCGGTGTCACCGATCACGATGGTGTCGGCCGCCAGCAGCTCCGGGTGCTCCTCGGCGTAGCGCTCCAGGCCGCCGGTGCCCTGCTCCTCCGAGCCCTCGGCGATCACCTTGACGCTGACCGGTATGCCGCCGTTCGCCTTCAGGGCGCGCAGCGCGAGCAGGTGCATGATGACCCCGCCCTTGCAGTCGGCCGCGCCGCGCCCGTACCAGCGGCCGTCGCGCTCGGTCAGCTCGAAGGGCGGCGTCGCCCACGCGGCCTCGTCCAGCGGCGGCTGTACGTCGTAGTGGGCGTACAGCAGCACGGTCTTGGCGCCCTCGGGGCCGGGCAGGTAGCCGTACACCGACTGGGTGCCGTCCGGGGTGTCGAGCAGCGCCACGTCGGTGAAGCCCTCGGCGCGCAGGGCGTCGGCGATCCAGTTCGCCGCGCCCTCGCTCTCGCTCCTCGGATACTGGTCGAAGTCCGCCACCGACTTGAAGGCCACCAGCTCGGCCAGTTCCGCCCGGGCCCCGGGCAGCAGGGAGGCGACGGTCTCGGCGACCGGATGCGACGACATGGGCACGCTCCTTGTGGGTGCGACATTGCACTCTGAGCACCTTGCCGGTGCTCTGTGAGCACTTCTGTGTTCCGGATGATCGTGTCAGCGCGGGCGCGTCCACGTGCGCGGGTCGCGTCCGCTGCCGATCCTCCCACAGCGGACCTGGCGGAAACCCGCCGTAGGATGCCAGGGACAGCAGCGGCAGCCGGGTTGATCTGGAGCGGTAGACCATCGTGAGCAGCGAGAACTCTTCGGCGGACGACGTGCAGCAGGTGTGGGACGTCGTCGTGGTGGGCGCGGGACCCGCGGGGGCCTCGGCCGCCTACGCGGCGGCGGTCGCGGGGCGGCGCGTGCTGCTGCTGGAGAAAGCGGAACTGCCGCGGTACAAAACGTGCGGCGGCGGGATCATCGGTCCCTCGCGCGACTCGCTGCCGCCCGGGTTCGACCTCCCGTTCAAGGACCGGGTGCACGCCGTGACGTTCTCCCACAACGGCCGCTTCACCCGCACCCGCCGCTCCAAGCAGATGCTGTTCGGGCTGATCAACCGGCCCGAGTTCGACCAGCAACTCGTCGAGCACGCGCAGAAGGCGGGCGCCGAGCTGCGCACCGGCGCCACCGTCTCCCGGGTCGAGCAGCACGGCTCGGCGGTGCCGGACCGGCGGACGGTCGCCGTGGTGCTCCAGGGCGGCGAGACGGTCCTCGCCCGCGCCGTGGTCGGCGCCGACGGCAGCGCCAGCCGCATAGGGGCCCACGTCGGGGTCAAGCTCGACCAGGTGGACCTCGGCCTGGAGGCGGAGATCCCGGTCCCCGAGACCGTCGCCGACGACTGGCGCGGACGCGTCCTGATCGACTGGGGGCCGATGCCGGGCAGTTACGGCTGGGTGTTCCCCAAGGACGACACGCTGACGGTCGGGGTCATCTCGGCCCGCGGTGAAGGCGCCGCCACCAAGCGGTACCTGGAGGACTTCATCGCCCGGCTGGGCCTGGCCGGCTTCGAACCGAGCGTCTCCTCCGGGCACCTGACCCGCTGCCGGGCCGACGACTCCCCGCTCTCGCGCGGCCGCGTGCTGGTGTGCGGGGACGCGGCGGGGATGCTGGAGCCGTGGACGCGCGAGGGCATCTCCTTCGCGCTCAGGTCCGGGCGGCTGGCGGGGGAGTGGGCGGTGCGGATCGCCGAGGCGCACGACGCGGTGGACGCCCGGCGCCAGGCCCTGAACTACGCGTTCGCGATCAAGGCGGGGCTGGGGGTCGAGATGGCCGTCGGCAAGCGGATGCTCGCGGTCTTCGAACGCCGCCCCGGCCTTTTCCACGCCGCCCTCACCGGCTTCCGCCCGGCCTGGAAGGCGTTCAAGGACATCACCCAGGGCTCGACCACGCTGGGCGAACTGGTCCGCAACCACCCGGTCGCCCAGCGCGCCCTGACCATGATGGACCGGCGCCAGGCGGTGCCCGCCGCCCCGGAGACCGACGCGGCGGAGGACACGGTCGGTCCGTGACGGCGTGAGGGCGGGACGGCGCCACCGCGGGACGCGGGGAGACGGCGTGCGGTCCTGCGCGCCCGAGGAGACCGGGCCCCATGTCGTCCTGTCCGGGGGCGCCCCGCGCCGGGCCGGACGCGTGAGCCCGGCCGGCGTGCCCCGGTCGCCGTGCCGAGGAGCGTCCGGCGCCGCGCGGGGGGCGCCCACGGAGTACGGGTGATCGCAGCGGCGGGCCGACGCGCCCGGCGACGGCGCAGGGCCTGGCGTGGCGGGCACGGAGGTGCAGCGCGTACGCGAGGGCGGGCCGCCGCGGTGGCGGCGCGGCGGGCCCCCGGGGTGACACCGCACCGGCGAGCGGGACCGGCCGGCGCCCGCCGGCCGCGGCCCTCCACCGCGCTCTTCACCGCCTTCGTCGTCCTCGGCACCCACTTCGCCGCCCACGGCAGGCAGGGCCCCATCAGGAACCGGACGCGTACGCCTACGTCTACGCCCTCCAGGCCGCGTGGCTGCCCGACCCCTGCTGTGGCGCCGGCGGTACCCGGCGCTCGTCGCGTACGGCACGGCGGAGGTCACGCCGGCCCGCTTCGCCGCCGGACATCCGTCCGGGCCCGTCCTCCTGGCCGTCGCCGTCAGCCGCTTCAGCGCCGTCGTCGCCGGGCGGCGCCGGGCCCCTGGACGTCCCCGGCACGCCGGTGCGTGGAACTCGGTGCCTGCGCGACCGGGCCCAACGGGTCGCCCTCGCCCACGAGTCGGGACTGGTCCGGCCGGGCCGGCTGGGCCGAGACCGCGGGCGTCCCCCCGCCGGTCAGACGATTCCCGAGGTCGTCCGCCACAGGGCGGCCAACGAGGCGTCCCCCGTCACCCGCGGCACCGGCACCCGGTTCCACAGCGCCAGGTACAACTGGCCGGCGGGACCGGAGAGTTCGGCGTCGGCGGGGGCGTCCGCGCCGCCGCCCCGTTCCGTGACCGGCGGTCCGTCGGACAGCCGTACGGTCCACACCGCGTCGTCGTCCGCCGGCCCCGCGCCGCCGGGCACGTCCTCCGCGCGCACCCGCAGCACGCTCGGCCGGGACGTGCGGACCCTGCTGCGGGAGCGGGCGTGGAAGCCGCGCAGCAGCTCGTCGATGCCGTCGACGGCGAACCGGGCGCCGACCGGTGCCGGGGTCCCGCCGCGTGCCGCCTCGGCGTCGAAACGGTGTACCGCCGTCTCGTGCGCCTGACGCCGGGTCCAGAAGGCCAGCGGAGAGGGCGAGGGCAGGGGCGCCGGGTGGAACGTCCAGCACGCCACGTCGGCCGGGGCCCGCTCCAGGGTCTCCACGAGACGCCGGTGACTGTCGCGGTACCAGTCCACCAGAGCGGCACCGTCGAGGAGCGGGGGCTCACCCATGGGCCGCGGCGAGGCATGCGCGTCCGCGACGAAGGCGGCGGCCCACCGGTGCACCACGCCGGTGTGCCGCAGCAGGTCCCGCACCCGCCACCCCGGGCACGGCGGCACCGGCGCCCCGGTCCCCGCCTGCTCGGCGGCGGCGGCCAGCGACCGGCCCTCCCGGTCCAGGGTCTCGAGGAACTCGGCAGTCTTCATGGCGCGAAGTGTGCCGGACGGCACCCGCTCCCCGGGAGGCGGTCCGGCCACCGGACACCTCTGGCCGGCGCCGCACCCGGCCGCCCTCCCCGGCACGTCGGCACGGCACGGCACGCGGGCGGCTCTCCCGGTTGACACCGGACCGGCTCCCGGCACCCGCCCCCGGGGCCGGGCGCCCGGTACGACACCGGGTCGGCGTATGCCGCGTTGCGGTGGGCCGAACGGTGGGGTGGGCTGGTGAGGACTCATTTCCCCACGCTGCGGACGGCGATCATGACGATGTCCCCCTTCGGCGCCTCGTTCGGTGGCCCGGACCCGTTCTCCGAGATCCTCAACCGCTTCTTCGGCATGACGCCGGGGGCCTCGCCGCCGCAGGTGCAGAGGGTGCCGATCGGGCGGCTGCTCACCGAGTCGGCGCAGGACCTGATCAACCGCGCCACCGGGAAGGCGGCCGAGGACGGCAGCTCCGACCTGGACACCGAGCACCTGCTGTGGGCCTGCACCCAGGTGGAACCGGCCCGCGGCCTGCTCGCCCAGGCCGGCGCCGACCCCGAACGGCTCGCCGCGGACCTCGTCCGGGCGCTGCCCGGGGAGAGCGGCACGCCCTCCGCCCAGCCGGGCCTGACCCCGGCGGCCAAGCGGGTGCTGCTGCGCGCCTACGAGCACTCGCGGGCGGCCGGGGTGTCGTACATCGGGCCCGAGCACATCCTGGGCGCCCTGCTGGACACGCCGGGCGCGGCGCCCGACCGGGTCCTTGCGGCGCACGGCATCGACACCGAGCAGGTGCGCCGCGGCGCCGAGGCGGCGGCCCGCAACGAGGGCGCGCCCGGCGGCACCGACACCCCGAGCGACACGCCGACCCTCGACCAGTACGGCCGCGACCTGACCGAGGAGGCCCGCGCCGGGAAACTGGACCCGGTGGTGGGCCGGGCCCAGGAGATCGAGCAGACCGTCGAGATCCTCTCCCGCCGTTCCAAGAACAACCCCGTGCTGATCGGGGAGCCGGGCGTCGGCAAGACCGCGATCGTGGAGGGGCTGGCGCAGCGGATCGTCGCCGGGGACGTGCCGAGGACCCTGGAGAACAAACGGGTCGTCGCCCTGGACCTGACCGGTCTGGTCGCCGGCGCCCAGTACCGCGGGCAGTTCGAGGAACGGCTGAAGAACGTCATCGACGAGGTCAAGGCCGCCTCCGAGTCGACGGTCCTGTTCCTGGACGAACTGCACACCGTCGTCGGCGCGGGCGCCACCGGCGAGGGCTCCATGGACGCCGGGAACATCCTCAAACCGGCCCTCGCCCGCGGTGAGCTGCACGTCGTCGGCGCCACCACGCTCGCCGAGTACCGCAAGTACGTCGAGAAGGACGCCGCCCTGGAACGCCGCTTCCAGCCCGTCATGGTGCCGGAGCCGAGCGTCGAGGAGACCGTGCAGATCCTGGAGGGCCTGCGCGACTCCTACGAGGCCCACCACCAGGTCCGCTACAGCGACGACGCGCTGGCCGCCGCCGCCGAACTCTCCGACCGCTACGTCAGCGACCGGTTCCTGCCCGACAAGGCCATCGACCTGCTGGACCAGGCAGGGGCCCGGGTACGGCTGCGGTCCCTGGGACGCTCCACCGAGGTCGCCGAGCGCGAGGACCGGCTGGCCAAGCTGCGCCGCGAGAAGGACCAGGCCGTCGCCGCCGAGGACTTCGAACGGGCCGCCGAGCTGAAGGACCGCATCACCGAGGTCGAGACCGAGCTGGAGGGGGTCGCCGAGCGCCGCGAGGGCGTGCTGGAGGTGACGGTCGACGACATCGCCGACGTGCTGTCCCGGCGCACCGGCATCCCCGTCGCCCAGCTCACCGAGAGCGAGAAGGAACGGCTGCTGAAGCTGGAGGACGCCCTGCACGACCGGGTCGTCGGCCAGGAGGAGGCCGTCACCGCCGTCGCCCAGGCGGTACGCCGCAGCAGGGCCGGCATGGGCGACCCGGACCGGCCCGTCGGTTCCTTCCTCTTCCTCGGCCCCACCGGCGTCGGCAAGACCGAACTGGCCAAGGCACTGGCCGAACTGCTCTTCGGCGACGAGAACCGCATGGTCCGCTTCGACATGAGCGAGTTCCAGGAGAAGCACACCGTCTCCCGGCTCGTCGGCGCCCCGCCCGGATACGTCGGCCACGAGGAGGCCGGCCAGCTCACCGAGAAGGTGCGCCGCCAGCCCTACAGCGTGCTGCTCTTCGACGAGGTGGAGAAGGCCCACCCGGACGTCTTCAACACCCTGCTCCAGGTCCTGGACGACGGACGCCTCACCGACGCGCAGGGCCGCACCGTCGACTTCCGCAACACCGTGGTCGTCATGACGTCCAACATCGGCGCCCAGCGGATCCTCGCCCACCACGGAGACGTCGCCGCCGTCAAGGACCAGCTGATGGAGGACCTGCGCGGCCGGTTCCTGCCCGAGTTCCTCAACCGCATCGACGACATCATCGTCTTCCACGGCCTGGGCGAGCAGGAGCTGAACCGGATCGTCGACCTGCTGCTGGACAACAGCCGGCGGCGCGTGCGCGCCCAGGGCCTGGAGCTGCGGGTCACCGACGCCGCGAAGAAGCTCCTCGTGGCCCACGGGCACCAGCCCGAGTTCGGCGCCCGTCCGCTGCGCCGCACCATCCAGGCCGAACTGGACAACCGGATCGCCTCCCTGCTCCTGAGCGACTCGGCCGACCCCGGGGACACGATCGTCGCGGACGTCGAGAACGACGCTCTGGTGTGCCGCGTCGAACGTCCGGCGCCGTCCGACGCCAAGGTCTACGCGGAAGGGGACGGCATGGACGCGGCTTCCTGACAGGGCGCCGCGCCGGTCGCGGGCCGGTGGTCGCCGACCCTGGATCGCGGGTCGTGGACCGGCGGTCGCGGGGCGTGGACCGGCCGGAACGGTCGCGGGCGGGTGGCGGGCCGGAACCGGTCGTGGCCGCCGGTGGGCCGGCCCCGGTCGGCGGCCGGTGACCGGCCGCCCGCCTCACTCGTACGCCGACCGCCGGGTCGCGAACCCGATCGCGGCGGCGACGGCGGCCAGGACGGCGACGCTGGTGAGCGCGGCCCGCAGGGAGAGCCATTCGGCCATGAACCCGATGGCCGGAGGCCCCAGGAGCATGCCGCCGTAACCGAGGGTGGAGGCGGTCGCGACACCGCTCGGGCCGGCCAGGGCGCCGGCGCGCTCCACGGCGACCGGGAAGAGGTTCGCGAGCCCGAGCCCGGTGACGGCGAAGCCGAGCAGGGCCGCCCACACGGTCGGCGCCAGACAGCCGAGCAGCATGCCGACGGCCCCGACGCAGCCGCCCGCCACGATCGTGCGGGTGCGGCCGAGCCGTTCGAGCAGGGTGGTCCCGGTCAGCCGCCCCACGGTCATGGCGAGCGCGAAGCAGGAGTAGCCGACCGCCGCGACGCCCGGCGAGGCGGCCAGGTCCTGGGTGAGGTGCAGCGCGCCCCAGTCGGCCATGGCGCCCTCGCCGTAGGCCGTGCACAGGGCGATGAGACCGAGGACGAGGACCGTCGCGCGAGTTCGCCCGTCCAGCCGGCGCGTGTCCCGCTCCCCTGGGCGAGTCAGGCCCGGCGGGGGCGGGGCCGGGGGCGTGATCCGCAGGAGCGTGCGGCCCGCGACCGCGGTGACGAGCAGGCCGATCAGGGTGAGGGACAGCAGGTGGCGGGTGGGGGAGAGATGACCGGCCACCAGCCCGCCCAGGCCCGCCCCGGCCATGCCGCCGAGGCTGAAGGCGGCGTGGAAGGTCGGCATGACCGGCCGCCGCAGCGCGGCCACCAGATCGACGGCCGCGCTGTTGAACGCCACGTTGATGCCCCCGTAGGCGGCACCGAACACCAGGAGCACGGCGCCGAGGGCCGGGGCGGAGTGGGTGAGCGGGGGCAGGGCGACGCTGAGGGAGAGCAGGACGGCGCAGACCACGGTGACGGGGTGGCTGCCGTAGCGGCGGCACAGACGCCCGGTGAGGGTCATCGTCACCACGGCCCCGGCGGAGACGCCGAGCAGCGCGAGGCCGAGCGCCCCGGCGGAGGCGTGCGTCTGCTCCTTGACGGCCGGGATGCGCACCACCCAGCCGGCGAAGACGAAGCCGTCGAGCGCGAAGAACGCGGTGAGGGCGATCCGGAGCCGGACGAGCGAGGGGTCCGGCACGACACTGTGCGAACGGACTTTGTTTATTAGCGGCACAAAGTCAGGCTAGAAGGGCGTTCGCGGCGGGGCAAGGGGGTGGGCGGACCGCCCCGGGTGGGACGGTGCGGAGTTTCCGGGTGCGGTTCCGCGCAGGTCAGCGGATGGGGGCGGGAGAGCCGGTCCGATCGGAGCGGGCTGGCCGGAGCGGGCCCGTCCCGCCGGGGCCGCACCGGAACCCCGTGCCGGAAGTAGAGGAACGGCCGCGTCGCGGTGGCCGCGCGGCGATGACCGCGGTGGGGACGGCCGCGTCGGGACGGCCTCGCCCCAGCGGCCGGCCGCCCCGGGATCCCGCGTCGCAGGTACAGGAACGGCCGCGCGGCAACGGTCGCGCTGGGACGGCCTCGCCGCAGCGGCCGGCCGCACCGCGAGGGCGCCGCCGGACAGCTCAGCGGAGTGGCCCGGCGGACGAGCGGGCCCCGCGCAACCGGGGCGGCGGCCCGTCGCGGTGCGGGCGCCGCGCCACCTCTCCCCTGGTGCTGGTCGGCCTCTCCCCAGGGTGCCGGTCAGCCCGTCATACGGCCCCAGCGGGTGTCCATGCGGGCCCATTCGTCGTCCCACTGGTCGAAGCGGTGGTGGTCCAGACGGGACTGCGCGAGTTTCGCGGTGCCGATGACGAGACCGACGGTCGCCGTTCCGGCCCACAGTCCGCCCAGGACCGACTGGAAGGCCGTGTCGGCCGCCGAGGCGGGCGGGGAGGTCAGGGCGCCGTGCCCGTTGGTCCAGACGGTGATGCGGGACCCGGGGGTGGCGGCGGCCGGGACCCGGGTGCGGTCCGTGTGGCCGGCGCCGTCGGGTTCGGTCCAGCGGACCGTCCCCCACACCAGGGCGCCGCCGGCCGGCCGGTCGTTCCCCCCGGGGCCGTCCCGGGTGAGCACGGCGGTCACCGGGTGGCTCTGCGCGCGGGCGCGTTCCGCCGTCTGCTGCATCGCGCCCACCGTCAGCAGCCCGGCCACCAGACCGCCCACCAGGGCGAGGACCCAGGCGGCCAGCAGGATCCACGCCTCGATCACATCGCTGGTCCGGCGGAGTGGATTGCGCCGCCATCGCCACCGCCACACTCCCGCACGACGTGTCACTTCCGACACCCCCTCGTGCCAGACCTACGGGCCTTGGAGCTGCGAACGGAGGTGGGGTCCGATCAGCGGGCGGTGTCCGGTGCGTGCGACCGCAAGGCGCCGGAAGGTCCTTGCAGCGGAGCCACCAGGGCTTTGTGGCGACGCGACGAGGGCGCGTGCCGGGCGCCGCCCGCCGGGGCCCCACTTCTGTTCGCAGCTCTTACTGCAAGTGTGCCCCCAGAAGCGATCAGAGGCCTGCGCGCGGGCGGAAGGAGCGCGACGAGCGCCACGCCGCAACCGGCGCGACGAGCGCTACGGCGCAACCGGCGCGACGAGCGCCACGCCGCAACCGGCGCGACGAGCGCTACGACGCACCCAGCGCGACGATCCAACCAGCGCGACCAGCGCCACGACAGGGCCCCCGGGACGCTCGGCGCCGAAGCGTGCCGCAGGCCGGGGCGCCTTCGACGGTTCAGACCGTGGCCACCAGCAGTTCCTCCGCGGCCGCCGGACGCAGCCCGTCCGTCCGGCCGCTGAAGTAGCGCCGCGCCAGGTCCTCCGCCGGCACGTGCCGCACCTGCGCGAACCCCGCCTCGCGCGCGAGGGAGAGCATCTGCGGCGGGGAGAAGAAGCTGAGGAACGGCGTCCCCGAGGCCCGCGCCCGGCGCGCGGTGGTCTCCAGCAGGTCGCGCATCACCGGCTCCAGCAGTTCCGCGGGCTGCATGAACGTCATGGCCAGCGTGGAGCCGGGCGCGAGTCCCGCCACCTGGCGCAGCGTGCCCGTGATCGCCTCCCGCGTGAGGTACATGCTCACGCCCGTGCAGGCCACCACCGCCGGGCCGGCCGTGTCGAACCCGGCCGCGACCAGTTCCTCCCACCAGGAGCCGCCCGCCTCGAAGTCGACGGGCACCAGCCGCAGGCCGTCGGGGACCCCCAGTCCCAGTTCGGCCAGGCGCCGCCGCTTCCACGCCTGCGGCTCCGGCTGGTCCACCTCGAACACCCGCATCCCGGCCGCCACCTCGGGCCGGCGCTGGACGAAGGTGTCCAGACCGGCGCCGAGGATTACGTACTGCGTGACGCCCCGCCCGGCCTCCGCCACGACCAGGTCCTCGACGAAGCGGGCCCGGGCCACGATGCCCGCCCGGAACGCCCGCGTCCCCTCCGGGTCCATGTCCGGTCGCGCGCGCCAGTCCTCGCCGGGGTCCGCCAGGCGCAGGCCCACCTCGTCCTCGAAGACGTGCGGCGGCGGATCGGCCCGCAGGTGCAGCGCCCGCCACAGCGCGACCCGCACCGCCGTGTGGTCCGGCTGCTCCGCCCGACTGCCGACCATGCGCCCACCACTCCTCCGCGACCGGACCGGGGGCGGTCGCCCCCGGGGACCAGGGTGGTGCCTGCGCGGGGCGGCCACCACCGCGCCGATGGGCCGTCCGGCGGGTCTTGCCCGAACGGGTGAGGCGGCCTTCCCGTTTTGGACACGGATCGGTTAAGGCTTCCTCACGTGTCGGTTGCCGTGCGGTGAGCGCGCCATGATGGGCCCATGACGCTCGCCGCGCGCGCTCTCGCCCAACTGGCCACCTGGCCCGACCTGATGGAAGCGGTACCGAGCTGTGGCACCGGGCAGGCGCTCAGCTCGGCGCACGGGGAGATCGCCCACTTCCACTCCGACCGCGACGTCGACCTCAAGCTGACCGACCGGGCCATACGCCGGCTGTCGGGCGACCTCCGACGCTTCGCCGCCGTCCGTGTCGTGCCGGGCTCCTCCTGGGTGACGATCCGCCTGGACGCCTCGGCCGACGTCGATCTCCTCCTGTCCCTCATGAGCGTCGCGCTCAAGGCCGATCAGGGGGGAGCGGGGGAGGACCGTCCGGTCCCGGCGGGCTGCAACGACGGCCGTGGTGTGGGTTTCCTGCGCACCTGACCCGCCCGGGCCCCGGCCACGGTCCCGGTACGCGGCGAACACGCCGGACACCTCGGTCCGCCCCGAGACCCCGGGCGTCCCGCCTGCTCCGATCGCCGCGGCGGTTCCGGGCCGTCGGCAGGCGTCGAGCGGCCCGGTGGGACCGCGGACCCGGGCTCTCCCCCCGGGCGGCCGCAGCCCCCGGCGTGCCCCGGTCTCAGACGGTGACCACCCGGACCCCCGCCTCCTCGAACCTGCGGACCGTCTCCTGGCCCGCCGCCGCGTCCGTGACCAGGGTGTCCACCGACTCCGCCGGGCAGATGCGGGCGAAGGCGCGGCGCCCCAGCTTGCTGGAGTCCGCGGCCACGACGACGCGCTCGGCGCGCTCGCACAGCACCCGGTTGATGGCCGCCTCCGCCTCGTCGTGGGCCGCCGCACCGTGCGTGACGTCGAAGGCGACCACCCCGAGCACCGCCACGTCGAGCGTGATCTGCCCGAGCACGCCGTCCGCCAGCGGCCCGATCAGCTCGTACGACTGCGGGCGGGCGACCCCGCCGGTCACCACGATCTTGAACTGGGGCCGCACGGCCAGCTCGTTGGCGATGTTGAGCGCGTTCGTCACCACGGTCAGGGCGGGCGAGCCGGAGCCGAGGTCGCCGCGCACCGCCAGGGCGCGCGCCACCTCCGTGGTCGTGGTGCCGCCGGTCAGGCCCACCGCCTCCCCGGGCGCGACGAGGCCGGCGACGGCCTGGGCGATGCGCTGCTTCTCCGATGCGCGGCGGGCTGTCTTGTAGCGCAGCGGCAGCTCGTAGGAGACGCCGTGCACGACCGCGCCGCCCCGGGTGCGTACGAGCATCTGCTGCTCGGCGAGCTGGTCGAAGTCGCGCCGGATCGTGGCGGCCGACACCTCCAGCCGGGTCGCCGCCTCCTCGACCTCCAGGCGGCCGTGCTCCACGAGCAGTTCCAGCAGCGCCTTCCAGCGGGCGTCGCGCGACATCGGCGGCCTCCGTTCGTCCGTCCTCCGCGACCTTAGCGCACCCGACGCGCAGTGAAATGCTTGATTGTGCTCGAAAGTGGGCTGTATCTTGCAAGAACAATCAGATGACCCGGGAGGGTGTGCCATGAGCCATGTCGAGGACGAGCTGACCAGCCAGCCGGAGTGCTGGACCCGAGTCGCGGCCGAAGCCGCGGAGCACGGCCGGGCGCTGCCGGCCCCGGGGGAACGGGTCGCGATCGTCGGCTGCGGGACCTCGTACTTCATGGCGCAGTCCGCCGCGGCGCTGCGCGAGGGCGCCGGCCAGGGCGAGACCGACGCCTTCGCCGCCTCGGAATTCCCCCGAGGCCGTGCCTACGACCGCGTGATCGCCCTGACCCGGTCCGGCACCACCACCGAAGTCCTCGACCTGCTGGACGGGTTGAAGGGCACCACCCGCACCACCGCCGTCACGGCGGACCCGGCCACCCCGGTCATGTCCGCCGCCGACGACGTCGTCGTCCTCGACTACGCGGACGAACGCTCGGTCGTGCAGACCCGGTTCGCCACCACCGCGCTCACCCTGCTGCGCGCCCACCTCGGCCTGCACACCGACGCCGTGGTCGCCGACGCCCGCACCGCACTGGCCGGGCCCCTGCCCGAAGGGCTCGTCGACTGCACGCAGTTCACCTTCCTGGGCCGCGGCTGGACCGTGGGCCTCGCCAACGAGGCCGGCCTCAAGATGCGCGAGGCCTCCCTGTCCTGGACCGAGGCGTACCCGGCGATGGAGTACCGCCACGGCCCCATCAGCGTCACCACCCGGGGAACGGCCACCTGGGCGCTCGACGAGGCACCGGAAGGCCTCGCCGAGCAGGTCCGCGGCACGGGCGCGCTGTGGGTCCAGGGCACCCTCGACCCGCTGGCCGAACTCGTGCGCGCCCAGCGCCTCGCGGTGGCCGTCGCCGCCTCCCGCGGCCTCGACCCCGACCAGCCGCGCCACCTCACCCGCTCGGTGATCCTCACCCCCTGACCGCCTGCCCCGCCCCCTTCCCGAAAGGAACAGGCCGTGCCGCTTGCAGCCACCGGCGACCTGGTCGCCAGCGCAGCCGCCGCGCGCTCCGCCGTCGCCGCGTTCAACATCATCACCCTGGAACACATCGAGGCCGTCGTCGCGGGCGCCGAGGCGGCCGGCGCACCCGTCCTCCTCCAGGTCAGCGAGAACGCGGTCGCGTACCGCTACGGGCGGCTGCTGCCGCTCGCCCGCGCCGCCGTCGCCGCGGCCGAACGGGCAGCCGTCCCCGTCGCCTTGCACCTCGACCACGTGCAGAGCGACGACCTGCTGCGCCAGGCCGCCGACGCGGGCTTCGGCTCGGTGATGTACGACGCGGCGCGGCTGCCCTACGCGGAGAACCTCGCCGCGACCCGGGCCGCCGCCGAGTGGGCGCACTCCCGGGGCCTGTGGATCGAGGCGGAGCTGGGGGAGGTCGGCGGCAAGGACGGCCGGCCGCCGCTGGACGCCCACGCCCCGGGTGCCCGTACCGACCCCACCGAGGCGCACGCGTTCGTCACCGACTCCGGCGTGGACGCCCTGGCCGTGGCCATCGGCAACACGCACGCCATGACGGAACGCACCGCCGCCCTCGACCATGACCTCATCAAGAGCCTGGCCGGCGCGCTGGACGTCCCGCTCGTCCTGCACGGCTCCTCCGGCGTGCCCGACGGCGAACTGACGGCGGCCGTCACCGGCGGCATCGCCAAGGTCAACATCGGCACCGCCCTCAACATCGCGATGACCGCGGCGGTCCGCGACTTCCTCGCCGCCCACCCGGAGGCGGTCGACTCCCGCAAGTACCTGGGAGTGGGCCGCGAGGCGATGGCGCGGGAGGTGGAACGCCTCATCCGCGTGATCGGCACGCCGGCCGTCCGGGCCGCCTCGGACGACACCGGCACGCCGGCCGCCGCCGGTGCGTCCGAGGGCGCCGCCGCACCGGACGGCCTCGGCACGGCGGGTGCAGCGGCTACCTCTTGACGGCCGTCAGCACCACGAACTTCGGGTTGCCGGCCACCAGCCGGCAATTGCCGAACAGCCGGCGCAGCTTCACGTGATAACCCAGGTGCCGGTTGCCGACCACCCACAGCGCACCACCGGGGCGCAGCGCCCGCCGCGCCCCGGTGAACATCCGCCACGCCGTCGCGTCCGTCGTCGCCTGGTGCGAGTGGAAGGGCGGGTTGTTCAGCACCAGGTCCACGCTGCCGGCCGGCACCCCGTCCAGGCCGTCCCCGACCCGGAACTCCGCGTGCCCCGGCACCCCGTTCGCCTTGTACGTCGCCTCCGCCGACGCCACCGCCTGGAACGACTCGTCCGTGAACAGCACCTCGGCCCCCGGGTGCGCCAGCGCCACCGCCGTACCCACCACACCGTTGCCGCAGCCCAGGTCCACCACGCGGCGCGCGGTGCGCGCGTCCGGCAGGTGCTCCAGGAGGAAACGGGTGCCGATGTCGAGCCGGTCGGCGCAGAAGACCCCCGCGTGGTTGACGACCGGCCGCCCGGAGACCGCGCCGACCCCGTCGGGCAGCGTGTACGTGTACGGCCACGGGTTCGCGGGCCGTTCCAGCGCCGGGTCCGGCCGGCACAGGATCAGCCGCGCCTTGCGCTCGGCCAGTGAGGTCCGGGTGGGGCCCAGGACCCGCTCGAACAGCGCCAGAGTGGAGGTGTGGATCTCCTTGACCATGCCGGTGCCGACGACCACCGTGCCCGCGTGCACCCCCGGTGCCAGCCGCAGCAGCTGGTCCTCCAGCAGGGCGAGGCTCTTGGGCACCCGCACCAGCAGGACGTCGATCCGTCCGGGCGGCGGGTCCTGAGTGGTCAGCAGGCGCACCGCCCCGGTCCCCACCCCGTTGCGGGCGAGGTTGGCGCGAGCCGCTTCCTGCCCGAGGTAGGAGTCCGTGATGTGCACCGGCCGGTGCGCCGCCAGCGCCGTGACCAGCGCGCCCCAGCGGTCCCCGAGGACCACGACCGTGCCGGACAGGTCGATGGACTGTTCGGCGAGGTGTCGCAGCAGGTACTCGTCGGAGGCGTCCCAGGCACGCAGCCGGTCGCGCGGGTCCTCGGGGAACCGGGCCAGCGCCGGCTCGCCCCAGGCAGTCGTCATACGGTCGTTCATCGTGCGTCCAGGCTAGCCGAGCCGCAGCTCACGACCGCTCGGGCAGGATGGAGGCATGGACGCCGAGCTGTTCCCCCGTTCCCGTACGGAGATCGCGCCGGGTGCCGTGCACGTACCGGACTGGCTGGACGCGGCCGGGCAGCGCGAGCTGCTGGCCGCCTGCCGGGAGTGGGCCCGCCCGCCGGCCGGCCTGCGCACGGTGCGCACCCCCGGCGGCGGCACGATGACCGCCCGGCAGGTCTGCCTCGGCCGGCACTGGTACCCGTACGGCTACGCGCCCACGGCGGTCGACGGCGACGGCGCCCCGGTCAAACCCTTCCCGGCCTGGCTCGGGGAGCTGGGCCGGCGCGCGGTCGCGGACGCGCTGGGAACCGGCGCGCTCGCGGCGCAGGGGGCCGGCACGGACGCGTTCGGAGCCGACGGGGCCGGCGCGGCTGCGTACGACATCGCGCTCATCAACTTCTACGACGCCGACGCCCGTATGGGCATGCACCGCGACAGCGACGAGAAGTCCGGCGCACCCGTGGTGTCGCTGAGCCTCGGCGACACCTGCGTGTTCCGCTTCGGCAACACCCGCACCCGGGCGAAGCCGTACACGGACGTCGAGCTGCGCAGCGGTGACCTGTTCGTGTTCGGCGGCCCGTCCCGGCTGGCGTACCACGGCGTGCCGCGCGTCCACGGGGGCACCGCACCGCGTGAGTCGGGCCTCACCGGGCGGCTGAACGTCACGCTCCGGGTGAGCGGGTTCCAGGATCCCTCCGCCGGATCCCGCGCCGTGCCGCCGCCCGCACCGGACCCCGCTCACCTGGGCTGATCCGCACCGCCGCTGACCTGCGGCACGATCGGCCCGGCGGACCCGCCGGCCGGGCCCGCGGATCATGGGAGACTCGGCCTCATGAGCGGCAAGGCGGACCCCCGGGCGGCGGGGGAAGGGACCCCCTCGAGGACGCGGCTGGACCGGGGGCGCGGTGCGCTCGGACCCGCCCTGGAGCTGGTGCACACCGGACGTGCCCCGACCCGCGCCGTGCTCACCGCCGAACTGGGCGTGACCCGGGCGACGGCCGGTGCGGTCGCCGCCGAGCTGGAGGCGCTGGGCCTGATCCGGGTGGACGCCCGGCCGGGGGCGGCGGCCGGTTCCCAGGGACGGCCCTCGCACCGGCTCACGGTCGCGGACGAGGGCCCCGTGGCCCTGGCCGCCCAGGTGCACGCGGACGGCTTCCGGGCCGCCCTGGTGGGGCTCGGCGGCCGGATCGTGGCGACCGCGCCGGGCTGCGAGACCGTCGACGCCGACCCGGCCAAGGTGCTCGGCTCGGTCGTCGAGGCGGGCGCCGAGCTGCTGCGGGCCACCGGGCGGCGCTGCGTCGGGGCGGGTCTCGCCGTGCCCTCCGCGGTCGCCGAACCGGACGGCACGGCCCTGAACCCGCTCCATCTCGCCTGGCCCGCGGGCGCCCCCGTGCGGCGGATCTTCGCCCGGTGCGTACGCGAGGCCGGCATCGGCGGACCGGCGTTCGCGGCGAACGACGTCAACCTCGCCGCGCTCGCCGAGCACCGGCACGGCGCCGGACGCGGCGCCCGCGACCTGCTGTGCGTGGCCACCGGACACCGGGGCGTGGGCGGCGCGCTGGTGCTGGACGGGCGGCTGCACACCGGCAGTTCGGGGCTGGCGCTGGAGGTCGGCCACCTCACCGTGAACCCCGAGGGCCGGCCCTGCCACTGCGGCAGCCGCGGCTGCCTCGACGTGGAGGCCGACCCGCTGGCCTTCCTCACCGCCGCGGGCCGGGAACCGGGCCCCGAGGTGTCGCTGCTGAAGCAGGCCGAGGACCTGATCCGCGGCCACTACGACGACCCGGCCGTCCGCACGGCCACGGCCGCCCTGATCGACCGCCTGGGCCTCGGGCTCGCCGGACTGGTGAACATCCTCAACCCGGACCGGATCATCCTCGGCGGACTGCACCGCGCCCTGCTCGACGCCGACCCCGGCCGGCTGCGGGCCGTCGTCGCCGACCGCAGTCTGTGGGGGCAGAGCGGCGGGGTCCCCATCCTGCCCTGCACGCTGGCCCACAACAGCCTGGTCGGCGCGGCCGAGCTGGCCTGGCAGCCGGTCCTCGACGACCCGCTGGCGGCACTGACCTGACCCGGACCGGACCGGCCGGGCCGCCGGCAGGGCAGGGCACGGCGGCCTCATGAGCGGGCGGCCCGCTCAGGGCCGGAGCAGCGTCCTGAGCGCGCGGCGTTCGTCCACGGCCCGGTGACCCTGGGCCACCTCCTCCAGCGGGAGATTCAGGTCGAAGGCCCTGTCCGGATCGGTACGGCCGTCAGGCCCCCGTTCGATCAGAACCGGCAGGAAGGCCCGCACCGGGGCCGGCCCGCCGCGCGGCCGGCGTGGGAGAACAGTTCCTGACCGTCGATCCCCACGCCGTGCGGCACCCGTCGAAGCCGACGTCGCCGCCGGGGCGGGTGCATCGCAGCGCCCGCCGCACGGACCGGGCGGTGCCGGCGCACGCCAGGACTGCTGATCGTTGCGCGTACGGGGGGTCCCCGCTCGTCGTCGCTTCTCAGGTGCGGTCGCGGGTGCCGACGCGCGGGCCTGCGTACTCGGCGTCCGTCACGTGCTCCAGCCAGGTCGTCTCGTCGCCCTCCCACAGCGCCAGGTGGGTCATGAACGTGCCGGGGGCCGCGCCGTGCCAGTGCTCCTCGCCCGGCGGGGTCCAGATCACGTCGCCCGGGCGGGCCTCGAGGATCGCGCCGCCGCGCGCCTGGACCAGCGCGACGCCCTCGACGATGCAGAGGGTCTGGCCCAGGCCGTGCGAGTGCCAGGCCGTGCGGGCGCCGGGCGTGAAGCGGACCATGTTCGCCCGGGCGCGGGAGGGCTCCTCGCCCCGCAGGAGGACGTCGGCGTAGGCGTCGCCGGTGAACCACTCGGCGGGGAGTTTCATGGTCGGGGGCTGTGCGAGAAGTTCCATGGTGTCGTTCGTCTCCGTGCGGTCGGTGAAAAGGGGGCCGGGGCGGTGGGTCCGGGCCGGGCAGGGCCCGGAGGGCGGCCCCGCCGCCCCGGGAGGGAGCCCCCGGGGGCTCCGGTCAGGAGGCTCGGAAGAGCTGCTTGGCCACGGTCATCGCGGACATGGCCCGGGGCCACCCGGCGTAGAACGCCAGGTGGGTGAGGACCGCGATCAGCTCCTGCTCGCTCGCCCCGTTCTCCCTGGCCAGCGTCAGGTGGTAGCGGAGCTGCTCGGTGCTGCCGCTGGTCACCAGGGAAGCGACGGTCACCAGGCTGCGGTCGCGCGGGGAGAGCTCCCGGCCCTCCCAGACCTGCCCGAACAGCACGTCGTCCGTGTACCCGACCAGCGCGGGAGCGAAGTCCCCCAGCATCTTCTGCGCGCCCGAGGGCTCGGTGTGCTCGCTCGTCATCGTCGTCCTTCCTTTCGTTCCACCGGGGCGCCGCCATCGCAGAGCCGGTGCCCGCCATCGCGCCCCGGATCGATGCAACCGCAGGTCACGGGGGTGGGGAAGGACTCGCTGATACGTGTACCGGCAGGGCACCCCACACGCGTGGCGGCGGACGTGCCCTCGGTCGGGTGGACAACCGCACCGAGATCCGCGAGTTCCTGACCACTCGCCGCAACAAGATCACCCCGCGGCAGGCGGGCCTGCCGGCGCACGGCCGCAACCGGCGCGTCCCGGGGCTGCGCCGCGAGGAGGTCGCGCTTCTCGCCGGAGTCAGCGTCGAGTACTACGCCCGCCTGGAACGGGGCAGCCTGAACGGTGCCTCACAGACCGTGCTCGACGCCCTCGCCCGTGCCCTCCTGCTCGACGAGGCGGAGCGCAGGCACCTGTTCGATCTCGCGCGCACCGCCGACACCACCCGCCGCGGCCCGCGCCGCGGACGCCCGCAGCAGATCCGGCCCGGTCTGCTCAGCCTGCTGCACGCGATGACCGACGCGCCCGCCTTCATCCGCAACGGGCGTCTCGACGTCCTCGCCGTCAACGACCTCGGCCGCGACCTGTACGCACCGCTGTTCGCCGGCCCGGCCCGCCCCGCCAACCTCGCCCGCTTCCGCTTCCTGGACGACGGCGCCCGCGATCTCTGTCCCGACTGGGAAGGCACCGCCCACACGACCGTCGCCCTGCTGCGCACGGAGGCGGGGCGCGACCCGTACAACCGGGAGCTGACCGACCTGGTCGGTGAACTCTGCACCCGCAGTGAGGAGTTCCGCACCCTGTGGGCCGCCCACGACGTACGGCTGCACCAGACCGGCGTGAAGACCTTCCGCCACCCCGCCGTCGGTGACCTCGCCCTCCTCTTCGAAGCCCTGCCGCTGCCGGCCGACCCGGGGCTGACCCTCACCGCGTACAGCGCCGAGCCCGGCACCCCCGCCCACGACCGCCTGCGCCTGCTGGCCACCTGGGCGGCGACCACCGACGAGCCGACGCACCGGCTGTCCTGACACCGCGGCACTGCGACCGGACACGGCCACGCCCGCGTACCCCTCGCGCGGTACGCACACAGCCACCGGCCGTACGACGACCCGGACTCCCTCCCGGGGCCGCCACCGGGGCGTCACCGGCGGACTCCTCGGAGGCCCACCCGGGGTTCTCCGCAACTCCTCGGGGAACTCCCGAACTTGTCCGCGGCACTTCGAGAGCGCCTCGAGAGCGCTTCGGGCGAGCGTCCGAGGAAGTTCGGGCGCCGACTGCCGGTGCCGGGGGGCAGTTCGGCGTACGGGCAGGACGGGTGCCCTGTGACCACGCCGCCACCGGTGGCGCCGACAGCACCGCCGACCGGCCGCCGGCCGCGCACGCACCGCAGCCGCCCGCGGTCGTTCCGGTGGCTCACCGCAGCGGGTCACCGGAACGGCGTGGGCGGCCGAGGGTCGCGTCCCCGCGCGTCCTCACCGCCCGGTCACCCGACAACGGCCGACCGGGCGGGAGCGTGCGCGGGGCGCGCGCCGTCGAGGGCGGGGCCGACCTCGGTGAACCGGGGCACGGACTGCTCCCCGCCCACCAGCCGCGGTACCCGTGCGGGCACCCCGACCGGACCGGCGGCCGTGGGCAGGGTGAACCACACCACCTTGCCCTCCTCGCCGTCCGGGCGAGCACCCCAGCTCTCGCTCATCGCGGCCACCATCGCGAGCCCCCGGCCCTCGGTGGCCAGCGGTGCGATCTCGCCCATGTCCTCCACCACGGGAAGACGTGGATCATGGTCGCGTACGGAGACGGTGAGCCGGTCGAGCAGCAACTCCAGCTCGACGGTGCACAGTTTGTCGGGCCGGGCGTGCTGGTGGACGTTGGTCAGCAACTCCGTCACACCGAGCGCGGCCCGGTCTATCAGAGGATCCAGATGCCAGTAGCGCAAGTGCGCCGATACGATTCTGCGGACCTGGCCGATCCGCGACGGCAGGGCTTGGAGCTCCACCGTGCAGTGCCTGCTTGGGTGACTGATCACGGCTGCGACTCCCCGACGTTGAGGTCCGGAAGAACACGACGTTTCGGATGCAGCAGGGCGCCTGCGTGACACTGCCGCCTGCTGTCGTGGCCGGCGGGCTGGTTCGCAGCGTTATCGCCGGTAAACCCAGAGTGACGTGAGACCAGCGTGGCGCAAGGGGTTCGGTACCGCAACTTCGAGTCACCTTCCGACGTTCAGCCGTCCCGTCCCGCCGCCCGGCGGACCGCCTCGATGAACCGCTCGGCGGCCGGCGGACCCGGCTCCCCGGGCGGAGGGTCGTCCGCGGCGAGGGTGAGCACGTACCGGTGGCCGTTGAGGTCGGCCAGCGCCCGGTCCTCCGGGGCCAGCCACGGCCTGGACGCGCGCACCGCACGGATCGGCGCGCTGTCGATCTCGCTGCCGTAGCTGGTCAGCAGCTCCAGCCTGCCGTCGCTGATCCGCACCCGCCCGGCCCGGGTCAGCGAGCGCAGCCGCCGCGCGATCCGCACCCCCCTGGCCGTGAACTCCGGCTCCGCCATCCCTGACCGCCCCCTTGCATGCGCCGGCGCCCGGTGCGCGCGCCGGCTCCCGTCGCCGCCGGGACACGCCCGCACGCCCGGCTCCGATACCGACGGGACACGAACCGGCACGGTTCGTCCGGGGCCCGGCGCGTTTCCGGCGGGCTGTTCGTCCCGCGCGGTGCAGTCTGCCCCGCTTCGGCACGGAGCACCAGAGCACGTGGGACCCCGGCGGGCCCGGACCCGGAGCACTCGCGCGAACGCGCCCCGGCCGATGCCCGCAGTGCGCCGCCGACGCGCTCTGGCGCGTCGCGCCCCAGGGCAGCCTTTGAGCCGCTCAAAGTGGCGTTTATGCAGGTGAAAGGCGTGCCGAAGGTGTCTATCATCGAGTGCGTCGGGCCGTGCGACACGCCGTCGCGGGCACCGTGAGCCCAGTTTGAGGAGTACGGCCGTGAGCACCACCGAGCAGCGCCGGACCGGCGAGACCCTCGACGTCGACCGCAGCGACACCGGCTACCGCGACTGGCTCAAAGAGGCCGTCCGCAAGGTCCAGGCCGACGCCAACCGCTCCGCCGACACCCACCTGCTCCGCTTCCCGCTGCCCGAGGAATGGGGGGTCGACCTGTACCTGAAGGACGAGTCGACCCATCCGACCGGCAGCCTGAAGCACCGCCTGGCGCGCTCCCTGTTCCTGTACGGCCTGTGCAACGGCTGGATCCGGCCGGACCGCCCGGTCATCGAGGCCTCCAGCGGGTCCACGGCCGTCTCCGAGGCGTACTTCGCCAAGCTGATCGGGGTGCCCTTCATCGCGGTGATGCCGCGTACGACGAGCGCGGAGAAGTGCCGCCTGATCGAGTTCCACGGCGCGCGCTGCCACTTCGTGGACGACCCGCGCACGATGTACGAGGCCGCGGCGCGGCTGGCGGTGGACACCGGCGGCCACTACATGGACCAGTTCACCTACGCCGAGCGGGCCACGGACTGGCGGGGCAACAACAACATCGCCGAATCCATCTTCCGCCAGCTGGAGCTGGAACGGTTCCCCGAGCCCGCGTGGATCGTGGCCACCGCGGGCACCGGCGGCACCTCCGCCACCCTCGCGCGCTACGTCCACTACATGCAGTACGACACCCGCGTCTGCGTCGCCGACCCGGACAACTCCTGTTTCTTCGAGGGCTGGACCACCGGGGACGCGGACGTCACCTGCGAGCGCGGCTCACGCATCGAGGGCATCGGCCGCCCGCGCATGGAACCGAGCTTCGTGCCCGGCGCCATCGACCGGATGATGAAGGTGCCCGACGCCGCCGCCGTCGCCGCCGTCCGCGCCCTGGAGCGGGTCATCGGCCGCAAGGCCGGCGGCTCCACCGGCACCGGGCTGTGGAGCGCCCTGAAGATCGTCGCCGAGATGCGGGAGCAGGGACGCCGCGGGAGTGTCGTCACGCTCCTGTGCGACCCGGGCGACCGCTACCTCGACAAGTACTACTCGGACACCTGGCTGGCCGAACAGGGCCTGGACAGCGCGCCGTTCACGGCGGCGATCGAAGCGTTCCTGACCACCGGCACCTGGCCGCGCTGAGCCGGGGACAGTCCCGCCGGCCCGCCGGCCGCCGTCCGGTCGGTTCGCCGCCCGTTCGCCCCCGTCGGCGGCGGCACCCCTGCGGGGGCGTCAGCCGGCTGAGCCCTCCACGGTCTCGCCCGCCACCACCAGCCGCAGGTGTTCCGAGATCTCGGTGCGCGCCTGCGCCGGCAGCCCGGCGTCCGTCACCAGGGTGTCCACCTGCTCCAGTGTCGCGAACGAACTCAGCCCGACCACACCCCACTTGGTGTGGTCGGCGATCACCACGACACGCCGTGCGGACTGCACCAGCCGCCGGTTCGTCTCCGCCTCCGCGAGGTTCGGGGTCGACAGACCGGCCTCGGCCGATATCCCGTGCACCCCGAGGAAGAGCATGTCGAAGTGGAGCGCCGCGATCGCCTGGTCGGCCACCGGGCCCACCAGCGAGTCGGACGGTGTGCGCACACCGCCGGTCAGCACCACGGTCGCCGCGCCCTGGCGCTGGCCGGAGGTGCGCTGCGCCGTGTGGAAGACGTCCGCGACCCGGACCGAGTTGGTGACCACCGTCAGGTCCGGCAGGTCCACCAGGTGATGGGCCAGCGCATACGTCGTCGTACCGCCCGAGAGGGCGATCGCCGAGCCCGGCGCCACCAGCTCGGCGGCGGCCCGCGCGATGTCCTCCTTGGCCGTCAGCTCCAGACCCGACTTGGCCTCGAAGCCGGGCTCGTGCGTACTGGCCTCCACGACCGGGACCGCGCCGCCGTGCACCTTCTCCAGCATGCCCTGACGGGCCAGCGCGTCCAGGTCACGGCGGACCGTCATGTCCGACACGCCGAGCTTGCGGGTCAGCTCGTTGACCCGCACCCCGCCCCGGCGCCGGACCTCGTCGAGGATCAGGGCGCGCCGCTGCTCCGCGAGGAGGTTCTGATTCTCGCTCACGTGTGCTCCGGTTCCTTTCGCCTCAAGCCGTCCGACCCGCGCCTGCGCGGCGGGTCCGGCGAGGAGGTCCGGACAGCCCCGGTGCGCGGGCGCCCCATCCTTTCACGGGTCACCCGCCGCGGCGCCATCCCCCGCCCCGACGCGCTCATGCCAGAAACAAGCGCCCGGGCCGCACGCCCCCCTCACTCCGATGTCACCCGGATCGGGGAGATTGCGTGACAGGGGCTGTGCGGCGGGCCGCCGGCGGAGATCCTGGTCGCGCACCGGCAAGGACGACGGCGCGACCCGAGGGAAGTGCGGCAGTGGCACAGACACGAGGACACCCGACGGCGAACGGACCGGATGCACCGGACGGACGGGGCGGACCGGGCGGATCGGACGGACCGGAAAAGCCTGACCGACCCGATGGCTCTCACGGGCCTGACGCACCTGACAAGCCTGACGGACCCGATGGGAGCGCTGACGGAGCCGACGGGCCTGACGGACCCGGCGGCGCTGCCCGGGCCGACGGACCCGGTGCGCCGGACGGGGCGGGCGGGGCGCGTCCGGCCGGGAGCCCCGGCGCGCCGTCAGGACCGCCCCCGCCCGCGCTGGAACTCCTCGTGCACGGCGTCGGCGGCACCACGCCCGAGAAGATGCTCGACGACGAGCGGACGGTACGGGTCACCGGCGACGACACCGCGGCGGTCTACCGCCGGGCCGCCGACGCGGACGCCGAGACCCTGGCGGGGCGGGGCCCCGGCCGGCCGGTGCCCGAGGCGTACGTCTGGTGCAACCTCACCTCCGGCGACGGCAGCCGCGCCCTGTGGCTGTTGCTGCTGCCGTTCATGGTCGTCAACCTCGCCCACTGGATGCGCCCCGGGGCCCACGGCCGCCCCCGCACCGTACGCCTGTACGGTCTGCTGGTCCGGCTGGCCGGTCTGACCCTCACCGTGCTGCTCGTCGCCGCCGCCTGCGAGGTCGCCCTCGACCTGGCCGCCTGGCAGTGCGCGGGCACACTCGCCTGCACCGCACGCCACTCCTGGCTGGCCTTCCTCTCGCCCGCCACGGGCGGCTGGTGGAGCCAGCCCGGCCGCCGGCTCGCCCTGGCCGCGCTGGTGCCCGCCGCCCTCACCGGCCTGCTGTGCCACCTCTCCCACCGCACCTGGAGCGCCTACGAGTCCCAGCAGCCGCCGTCCCCGGGCCCCGAAGCCGAGGAGGAACCGGGCGGCGGCTCCCTGGCCCGGCCCGGCTTCTGGTACGGCAGGCGCCTGGTGGCCCGGCTGCGCGGAGCGCACACCGCCGCCGGACTGCTGACCGTCGCCGCGGCGGTCGCCGTCCCCGCCGCGCGCTTCGACCGGCGGCCGGGCGGCCCCGCGGCCCTGGAGGCCCTGGGCTGGCTGCTGCACGCCGCCCTCGCCGGCACGGCCGCCCTGGCGGTGGCCGTGGTCTGCCGCCGGGGCCGCAGCGAGCACCGCCTCGACCGGCACCTGGACCGCCGCCTCGTACGGTGGCTGCCGCTCGGCGCGCTCCTGCTGTTCGCCCTCGCCCTGGTCTACGGCGGCTGGTCGCGCCCCGGCTGGACGTCCGCGGGCCGGCTGCAGGGCGACGCCGCCTTCGGTGCCGTCTCCCTGGTGCAGGGCGCCCTGGTCGTCGCCCTCGCCGTCACCGCGGGAGTGCTGCACCGCGGCCGGTCCGCCGACCACCGGCCGGGTACGCCGCCCGCTGCCGGCGGACAGCGGGCCGCGCTGCGCGGCCAGGGCGGACCGGCGGTCGCCATGCTGTCCTGCGCGCTCGGCGGAGTCATGTCCGGCGGCGTCGCCCAGCGCGTGGCCGACTGGCTGGACGGCACCGGCGGCTGGATCCAGGGACCGCCGGTCCTGCTCACCTGGCAGGCGTCCGTCATCCCTCCGCTGCTCCTGTTGCTGCTGGTGCTGTGCGGGCGGCTCGCCGGCCGCACCTGGCGGCTGGCGCGCGCCGAGCGCGCAGCGGTACGGCGGGACTTCCCGGACGAGCCGGCCGACCGCGAGCGCACCCGCCGGATCGCCCGCACGCGCGCGACGGCCACCCTCACCGACGACGCGCCGCTCGTCGTCGGCGTCGTCTCCGCCGCCACCCTCCTGCTGGGCACCGTCGCGCTCGTCGGCGCCCTCGGCACCGGCCGGACCCCGGTCCAGGCCGCCGGCGAGGTCCACCCGGCCGTCCAGGGCGCCGCCCAGACCGCGCAGGCACTGGGCTCCTGGCTCGTCGGACTCGGGTTCATAGCGTTCGTCACCTGGGGCCGGCGCGCCTACAAGGACGCCTCCGCCCGGCGCACCATCGGCATCCTCTGGGACGTCGGCACCTTCTGGCCGCGCGCCGCCCACCCCTTCGCGCCGCCGTGCTACGCGGAACGCGCGGTCCCCGACCTCACCTGGCGGATGGCCACCTGGACCCGGGCCACCGGGGGCCGTCTCGTCCTGTCCGGACACTCACAGGGCAGTGTGCTGGCAGCCGCCGCGGCCTGGCAGCTCACCCCGGCGGTCCGCCGCCGGGTCGCGCTGCTCACCTACGGCTCCCCGCTGACCCGCCTCTACGGCCGCTGGTTCCCGGCCCACTTCGGACCGGGCGCCCTCACCGGACTGCACCGCGACGTGGTCTGCTGGCGCAACCTGTACCGGCTCACCGACCCCATCGGCGGTCCCGTCCGCCTGCCCCGCGACGGCGGCCCGGGGGCCGGGTGCCCGGAGGTCGACCGCGCCCCGCTGAAGGACCCGCTCGCCTACGGCCGTACGGCACGGCATCCGCTGCCCGCACCGGTCCTCGGCCACTCCGACTACCAGGCCGACCCGGCCTTCGCCGAGGAACGCCGTGAGCTGCTGGCCCGGCTGCACCCGGAAGTGCCCCCACCACGTCGCGACGCGGACTCGTCGACCTCCCCGGCCGCCGGCCCGCGACCGGGCGCGCGGTCACCGGCAGACACCGGGGTTCAGGGCAGCTCGGGCAGATCCTCGGAGTAGAGCAGGGACAGATCGTCGGTGTCGGGGTCGTCGAGCTGGGCGACCCGGCTCGCGTGCCGCTCCACCATCGCCTCGAACGTCTGCCGCGCCGTGCGGCCGTTGCCGAACGCGGCGCCCCGGGGCAGCGCCGTGAAGTACTTCAGCAGCGCGTCCGGCGTGCCCGGCGCGAGCCGGTACTCGTGCTCCTCGGCCTGCTGCCCGACGATCCGCAGCAGCTCCTCGGGACCGTAGTCGCTGAAGGTGATGGTGCGCGAGAAGCGCGAGGCCACGCCGGGGTTGACGGACAGGAACCGCTCCATCTCGGCCGTGTAGCCGGCGACGATCACCACGACCGCGTCGCGGTGGTCCTCCATCAGCTTCACCAGCGTGTCGATGGCCTCCTTGCCGAAGTCGCGCCCGGCGTCCTCGGGGGAGAGCGCGTACGCCTCGTCGATGAACAGCACCCCGCCGCGCGCCCGTTCGAACGCCTCCTGGGTGCGGATCGCGGTGGAGCCGATGTGCTCCCCGACCAGGTCGACGCGGGACACCTCGACGAGATGGCCCTTGTCCAGGACCCCGAGGGAGGCGAGGATCTCGCCGTACAGGCGGGCGACCGTCGTCTTGCCGGTGCCGGGGGAGCCGGTGAAGACCAGGTGGCGCTTGACGGAGGCGGCCTTGAGTCCCGCCTGCTGCCGGCGCCGGCCCACCTCGATCATGTCCGTGAGGGCCCGCACCTCGCGCTTGACGCTCTCCAGGCCGACCAGGGCGTCGAGTTCACCCAGCACGTCCTTCGCGGTGCGCGCGGGCCGCTCCTCCTGAACCGCGGGCGCGGGCGGCTCCTGCGCGGTGCCGCGCTGCCCGGGGACCGCCCCCAGCAGACCGGGCGCACCGGGCGACGGCTGCACCGTCTGCACGGCCGTCTCCCGGGCGGCGGGCGGACGCACGCCGCCGCTCTCGTCGCTCGCGCAGTCCTCGACGACCGGTCCCGACCCGGGTGCCGCGTCCGGGCCGGCGTCCGCGAACTCGTACCCGCCGCGGGCGCACCGCTCCGTACGGCACTTCTTCAGCGTGGTGCGGCAGCCGTCGATCACATGGAAGCCGTAGCCCCCGCTGCCGGTGACCCGGCATCCCAGGAAGCTGCCGCGGCCGCCGGCGGAGACGTAGAAACCGGCCTCGGCGGGGGAGACCACGGTGCAGCGCTCGATGGTCGGGTCGGCGCCCTTGGTGACGATCACCCCGGTCTGGGTGGCGTCCACCGTGCAGTTGGCGAGCGTGCCGCCGCTGCCGTGGTCACGGAACCACGCCCCCGTGGCCGCTTCCTTGATCCGGCAGTCGTCGAGCTGCGCCGTGGCGCCGTCGCTCACCGACACGGCGGTGTTGCGCACCTGGGACAGGTCGCTGTCGACGACGTCCGCGCGGGAACCGCGGTCCAGGACGAACAGGGCGTCCGGCACGTCGTGCACCCGGCAGGAGTCGAGGACCGCGGTCGCGCCGTCACTGATCCACACGGCCGGGTAGTCGCCGGTGCTGTCGGAGATCTCGCACTGGTTGGCGTCCACCCGGGTCCCCGGGTCCCACACCGACAGGCCGTTGCGCCCGAACCGGCGCACCGTGGTCCGCGTCAGCGTCAGCACGGAACGCGAACGCAGGTCCACCGCGTTCTCCGGGATGTCGTGGAGCCGGCAGTCGGCGAGGGTGAGCACGGCGTCCGTGTCGAGGGTGACGCCGTCCGCGGTGGTGCGGTGCACCTCGCAGTCGGTGAGGTGCGCGGCGGCCCGCCCGGTCACCTGCACACCGCTGCCGCGGACCTCGTAGACCTCGCAGCCGACGGCCTCCAGGGCGGAGCCGTCCCCGGTCACGGTGATGCCCGGGCCCGAGGTGTGGTGGATCCGGCAGCGTTCGAGACGCGGGTGGGCGGCGTCCCGGACCGACACGCCGGACTGCCCGGCGGCCAGGATCTCGCACTCCTCGAACACCCCGCCGCCCGAACCGAGTACGGCGATGCCGGCGCCGGCCGGATTGTCCACCGTGCAGCGCCGCACGGTGGGGCGGGCTCCGCCGCGCACCTCGATGCCGGACGCCGACCGGGTCACGATCCGCACGTCCCTCAGCTCCGGTGTGCCCTCCTCCACCAGCAGGGCGGGCGCGGTGGTGTCCTGGCCCTCCACGTACAGGTCCTGCACCACCGCCGAGGCGCGCACGGTCAGCGGCACCCCGTCCACGGGGGCGATGCGCACCGCGCCGGGGGCTCCCTCGGGACCGCGCAGGGTCACCGCGCGCTGGACGACGAGGTTCTCGCGGTAGGTGCCCGCGGCGACGGTGAGGACGTCACCGTCCGCCGCGGCCTCCAGGGCGGCGGCCAGCGATGCGTACTCACCCGTGCGGCGCCGCCACCGTGATGTGCCGGTGTGCGTCACCTGGACCGTGCCCTGTGCCATGGTGTTGCCGTGCCCCCACCTCGTCGTACTGATGGCTCGTTCACCTTCGGGGCGCCGCACCGGTGCCGGGACCGGGGCCGTGCTCAGCCCGTCGGGCCGCCGCGCGCACGCGCGCGGAGGGTGCCGAACGCGTCGGCCGGTCCACCGTAGCGCGTGCGTGGAGGGTCGGTTGACCGGAGCGGGCAGGCCGGCGGCAGCCGGAGCCGGGAGGGCGTCAGCTGCCGGTGCCGGTGCGGCCCCAGTCCGGACCGGCGCGGTCCCAGGCCTGGTCCCAGCGCGCGTACCTGCGGCGGACCAGGCGCCACAGGACCAGTCTGCGTATCCCCTCGGTCAGGCCCGCCGCCACCAGGGCCGTACCGAGGCCGGCCAGCACCGCGTGCGTGGTGGCGGTGGTGGGGTCCAGGGGGCGGGGCACGGTCCGTCCGTGCGCGTCGGTCCACAGGGTGAAGCGGTCGCCGGGGTGCGGGCTCTTGAGATCGGTGGTGACCCGGCCGTGCCGGTGGACGCCGTCCGGTCCGGTCCAGTCGGCGACGACACGGCTGCGGACGTCCCGGCCGGTCGCGATCTCCGGGTCGGGGACCGGTGCGGACGCGGTCAGTCTCCCTACGACGGTGGCCGGGACCGGATGCCGCGCGTGGCGCTGCTCGCGCACCGACTGCTGGAGCGCGTCCTGGGTGACCGTACCGACGAGGGAACCGAGGGCCGGGGCGGCGACCAGGATCAGGAACAGGGCGGCCAACGCCACCCATGACTCGACCAGATCGGTCGTGCGCCGCAGCGGATTGTGCCGCCAGCGCCAGAGCCCGCTGATTGCCCGCACTCTTCCGCACCCCCTTCCCGCTCCGTGATAACCCCCCGCGGAGCCGTGCATCCGGGAAGCCGCTCGAAGAGAGAGGGAAATCACCTCCGACCGGCCACTCTCATGAATCTCTCACGGAACCCCAACGAGCGGACCGCGGCCACGGGTTCCCGGGAAGGGGCGGGTCTCACTCGAGGATCGTGAGCGGGTCGCCGACGCGGAGGGTGCCCCGTGACTCGGGCACCAGGTTCTGCCCGAAGACCAGGGAGCCGCCGAAGCGCCGGTGGCGGCCGAGGGTGCGCAGGGGTTCCTTGCCGCGTTCACCGGTGGTCTGGTCGGTGGTGGTGACCAGGCACCGGCCGCACGGCTTGGCGACCCGGAAGGTGACCTCTCCGATCGCGATCCGCTGCCAGTCGTCCTCCGCCCAGGCGGCAGTGCCGCTCACCACGACGCTCGGGCGGAACCGGTCCATCGGCACCGGGCCCTCGTCGGCGTGATCGCCCTGTGCGATCAGCGAGTTGAGGGAGTGGAGCGAGGAGAGCGAGGTGATCAGCAGCGGGAAGCCGTCGGCGAAGCTCACGGTCTCCCCGGGCCGCGCGAAGTCCGGGTCGACGGGCCGGCGGGTGGCGGGGTGGTCCATGTGCACCAGGCGCACCGCGGCCCCGACGAGGGCGCTGCACCAGGCGTCGGCGGCGGCACCGGCCCCGACGGCCTCCACCTTCTCGCCGAAGATGTCCACCGTCACGGTGGCCCCCGGCGGCGGCACGGGCACGGCGCACGGTTCGAGTCCGGGCGCGGACAGACGAAGGCCGCCGCCGGGTGACAACTCGGCGACGGCCGACGCGAGGTGCGGCTGCTGGCGCTGGGTGACGACCTTTCCCCCGTCGTCGGTCACGGCCCAGCGCCGGTCCCCGGCCAGCCCCCAGGGCTCCACAACGGCTTCTCCGAGCCCCACGGGCCGGAACGCCTTGACCGGATGGATGTGTATCGAGTGCAGTTCCGCATTCCCCATGACCTCATCCTGCCAGGCGGTTCGGACGGGCGGGGGAGGCGGAAAGGATCAGTAGCCGCGGTACTGCTGGTTGTTGTACGGGTCCTGGTACGGCGCCGCACCGGGCCGCGGGGCCGCGGGACGCATCGCCTCGTATCCCGTGCCGTTCGTCATGGGGCGCGGAAGCTGCTGCTGCGGGCCGGGATAACCGCGCGGGGCGGAGGCCTGCTGCGGGATGTAGGCGGTGGGCGCCTGCTGCACCGGGGCGGGCTGCGGCGGCTGCGGGTAGCCGTAGCCGGGCTGGGACGGGGCTGCCGGCAGGGCGGGCAGCGCCGAGGGAAGCGCGGGCAGGTGGCTTCCCGCGTGGTTTCCCGTGTCGTACGGCGCGGGAACCCGGATCGGAGCGATCTGCGGCGTGCCCCGCTCGGCGACGAGCGAGTCGTAGATCGGGGTGTCCGGGAAGGAGGCGGAGTAGTAGCCGCCACCATAAGTGGAGCGGGGGGAGGTCATGGCACATAAGTTAAGCCCACGATGTGCTGGTTGGGGAGACCGATAAGAGGGTTGTTTTCCGTGTCGGCGGTGACGCGGGATCCCCAATCCGAGCGAAGTTGACAAAAAGGGACGCCGCGGGGGGTTTGGATCGTGTAAGGAGCAGGGTTCTGGGGCGTTACGGGAGGCGCGCCGGGCCAGTTCCGCCGCTCCTCGTGAGAGTCCCGCCCCGCGGGCATAGGTTGGGCGGGGAGCGAGTCGACGCAGCGCCGGGATCGGGGAGATCGGCCCGGCCGAGGTGAGGGGGCGCACATGTCCATGCCGAAGGGATCGAACACGCCGGTGCCGACCACGGCCCTGCGTGTCGAGGTGGGCCGGCGGTCCGGTCCCGGCGTCCCCGACGTGGACGCCTCCGCCCTGCTGCTGGCGGGAAGCGGAAAAGTGCGCTCCGACGGGGACTTCGTCTTCTACAACCAGCCGGCCCACACCTCCGGCGCGGTGCGCCACGAGGGCAAGCGCGACCTCGCGGGACAGGCGACCGACACGCTCGTCGCCGACCTCGCGCGCGTGGAGGCGGCGATCGACCGGGTTGTGCTGGCCGCCTCGGCGGACGGCGGCACGTTCGGCCAGGTGCCCGGCCTCTACATCGAGGTGCGGGACGCCGCGGCGGACACCGTGGTCGCCCGCTTCGACAGCACCGGGGCGAGTGTCGAGACCGCCTTCGTGCTGGGCGAGTTCTACCGCCGCCAGGGCGCCTGGAAGTTCCGTGCCGTCGGCCAGGGCTACAGCAGCGGACTGGAGGGCCTGGCAACCGACTTCGGCATCACCGTGGACCAGCCCCAGCACGCCGCGCCGCCCCCGGCCCCGGCGGCGGCCCGCACCCCGCCCCCCTCTCAGCGGGCCGGAGGGGCCGCGGCCGGGGCGCCGGCCCCCGCCCCCGCCACACCGCCCCCCGCCGGCCCGCCGGTGCCCCTGCCGCCGCCCGTCACGGCCTCCGCGCCCGCGTTCCCGCCGCCCACCGCACCCCCGCCGCCCGCCCCCGTCCGCCTCACCAAGGTCACGCTCACCAAGGCGGCCCCTTCCGTCTCGCTGGCCAAGCAGGGCGGCACCTCGGGCGCGATGCGCGTGAACCTCAACTGGCAGGTGCGCAAACAGTTCACCGGCTGGGCCGGCAAACGCGGCCGGGCCGTAGCGACCCACGCCGACCTCGACCTCGACCTGTGCGCGCTGTACGAACTCGCCGACGGCCGCAAGGGCGTCGTCCAGGCCCTCGGCAACGCCTTCGGGGCCCTGCACCGGCCCCCCTACATCCACCTCGACGGCGACGACCGCACCGGCGCCCTGGCCACGGGCGAGAACCTCACCGTCAACCTCGACCACACGCACGACTTCCGGCGCATCCTCGTCTTCGTGACCATCTACGAGGGCGCCCGCTCCTTCGCCGACCTGCACGCCACGGTCACCCTCCAGCCGCAGCACGGAGCGGCGGTCGACTTCTCCCTGGACGAGTGCACGGTGCCCTCCACGGTGTGCGCGCTCGCACTGATCACCAACATCGGCGGCGACCTCGTCGTCCAGCGGGAGGCCCGCTACCTGGTCCCCGCGCGCGGGGTGAGTCCCCAGCGCACCATCGACCAGGCCTACGGGTGGGGCATGAACTGGACGCCCGGCCGCAAGTGAGCCTGCGGTCCGGTTCTCAGCCCTCCTCGGGCGCGGCGTCCGGACGCGTGTAGGTGCGGCCCTTCCAGGCCGCGCCCCGGCCCCGGTAGTGCTGCACCGCCGAGTCCACCGTCATCAGCAGGTACAGGAACGCCGTGAACGGCAGCAGCGGGGCGAGCCACAGCGGCTGGCGGTAGTAGCGCACCATCGGCACGTACGTCGCCGCCATCACCAGCCACGCCGCGCCGCCGGCCAGTGCCGTCGCGGCGCCGCCCCCGGCGAGCCCCGCCACCAGCGCCACCGGGGGCACCAGGTACACCAGCGCCAGTCCGGCGACCGTCCCGGCCAGCAGCAGCGGGTTGTGCCGCAACTGCGCGTACGCGCTGCGCGAGACCATCCGCCACAGGTCGTACAGGCGCGGATACGGACGCACGCTGTCCACCCGCTCGGCGAGCCCCAGCCAGATGTGCCCGCCCCCGCCCTTCACCGCCCGGGCGAGCGCCACGTCGTCGATCACCGCGTGCCGGATCGCGTCCGGGATCCGTGCCCGCTCGGCCGCCTCGGCGCGCAGCAGCACACAGCCGCCCGCGGCCGCCGCCGTCCGCCCGCCCCGCCGCCCGATCCACCGGAACGGGTACAACTGTGCGAAGAAGTAGACGAACGCCGGGACGACGAGCCGTTCCCACAGGCTCTCCACCCGCAGCCGCGCCATCTGCGAGACGACGTCGAACCCCCCGGTGCGCGCCGCCGCGACCAGCCGCCGCAGGCTGTCCGGCGCGTGCGCGATGTCCGCGTCCGTCAGGAGCAGGTACTCGGGGTCACGCGCGCGTGCCAGCGCGATGCCGTGCCGTACGGCCCACAGCTTGCCGGTCCACCCCTGCGGCGGCTCGCCCGGCGAGCCGACCGTCAGCGGCAGCCCACCGCCGCGCCGCGCCAGTTCCCGGGCCAGTTCACCGGTGCCGTCCGAGCTGCCGTCGTCGATCAGGAAGACCTCGGCGCGCCCCGGGTAGTCCTGCGCGAGCAGCGAGGGCAGACTCTCGCCCAGGACGGCGGCCTCGTCCCGCGCGGGGACCACGACGCACACGGCGGGCCAGTCGTCGGGCGCCGGCTCCGTCCGCGGCGGCAGTCTCACGTCCGTACGCCAGAAGAACCCCTGGCCGAGCAGCAGCCACAACCAGGCGGCGAGTGATCCGACGGCGGTCCACATGATCACGCTCACCCCCGCAGTCTGCCCCACCCGGACGGCCGGTTCGAGGGGATCGTCTATCGTGGCCGGGTGAAGATCGCGCTCATGGACTCCGGGATCGGGCTGCTGGCGGCCACCGCCGCGGTACGGCGCCTGCGGCCCGACGCAGATCTCGTGCTGTCCCTCGACCCCGCCGGGATGCCCTGGGGACCCCGCACCCCGCAGGACCTCACCGCGCGGGCCGTCGCCGTCGCCGAGGCCGCCGCCGCGTACGGGCCCGACGCCCTGATCGTCGGCTGCAACACCGCGACCGTGCACGCGCTGACGGCCCTGCGCGACCTCCTGGAGCCGGACGTTCCGGTCATCGGCACCGTCCCCGCCATCAAGCCCGCCGCCGCGGGCGGCGGCCCGGTCGCCATCTGGGCGACGCCCGCCACCACCGGCAGCCCCTACCAGCGGGGCCTGATCCGCGACTTCGCCGACGGCGTGCCGGTCACCGAGGTGCCCTGCTGGGGACTGGCCGAGGCCGTCGAGCACGCCGACCAGGCGGCGATCGACGAGGCCGTCACGGCCGCCGCCGCGCTGACCCCCGAGGACGTGACGACCGTCGTCCTGGGCTGCACCCATTACGAACTCGTCGCCGAGCGCATCCGTTCGGCCGTACAGCGGCCGGCACACCCGCCGCTGGTCCTGCACGGCTCGGCGGGCGCCGTCGCGGCCCAGGCACTGCGCCGGATCGGCGCCGGCCCAGAGCCCCGGGCGTCGGCCGAGGGCACGGTGACGGTCCTGCTCAACGGCGAGGAGGGCGCCCTGCCCGCGCCGGCCCTGGCCTACGCGGAGGGCCGCCTCCTCGAAGCGGTCTCGCCCGCCCGCTGACGGCCGCCCGCGCGAGGGGGCCGGGGTTCCCGGGTGCCGGGGCGCGGGACACTCCCCGTGTGCGACGCGCTACCCACGCGGCGAAACCTGAGTAACCTCATTGCCATGAGGGACCACTCCCGCGTCGAGAACGGCCCGCATCCCGAGGTGTGGACGGGGCGGGCCACCAACCGGTTCCAGTGGGTGCTGGCGCTCGTCGGCGCCGCCTGCCTCGCGCTCGGAATCGAACTGGCCGTCGACTCCGCCTGGAGTTCCGGGGTCCCCGCGCTGGTGATGTCCGTCGTGGGCTGCATCGCGGCCGGGCTGCTGGTGCTCTTCGGCACCCTCGCCTTCGTCCACGTCGCACTGAGGGTCGACAAGGAGTCCCTGGAGGTGCGCTGCGGCCACATCGGGCTGCCGCGCCGCCGCATCCCGCTGGCCCATGTCACGGACGCCGAGTTCGCACCGCACGTCACTCCGCGCCACTGGGGCGGCTGGGGCTACCGCTGGCGCCCCGAGAAGGGGACCGCGGTGGTCGTCCGGCGCGGCGAGGGCATCGTGCTGCGCCTGTGGGACGGCCACACCTTCACGATCACCGTCGACAACGCGGAGTCGGCGGTCCGCGTGATCAGGGACCGGCTGCGTCCGCCGACACCGGGACGCGCCTAGGGCGTGTTTCCAAAGTCCCGCCTGCCCCGCGGCGCCTGGCACGCGCGCTCGCCGCGTTGTCGGGATCGTCCACGTACACCCAGGACGAGGACGACCCTCCGCCTTGCGATCACACGCACCAGACGCCGCGGGGCCCGCCCTTCGGGCGGACGGCGCCACTTTCGAAACACCCCCTAGCCGTCACGGCCCGCGGCCGCTGCCGGCGCCGGGCACGCTCGAGGAGAGCGGCGAGGGGACGCTGCCGGCCGTCGGTGTCGCGGTGTGCCGCCCCGGGCCTGCCGCCCGGCGTCCGAGGCCCGCGAACAGCGCTGTCGAGGGGCAGGTCAGCCGCCGTACACTCCCGGGGTGACCGTCACCGCAACTTCCGTCGACGAGTCGGACCGGCTGCACCCGCCCTCCGCCCGCGCCCCCTGGGCCGCGAGACTCGTACGACTCGTGCCCGCCGCAGTGGCGGCCCTGTCCGGCCTCCTGCTCTACGTCAGCTTCCCGCCCCGCACCCTGTGGTGGCTGGCCCTGCCGGCGTTCGCCGGGTTCGGCTGGGTGCTGCGCGGCCGTCGCTGGAAGGCCGCGCTCGGCCTGGGCTACCTCTTCGGCCTCGGTTTCCTGCTGCCCCTGCTGGTGTGGACGGGTGTGGAGGTCGGCCCCGGACCCTGGCTGGCGCTGGTCGCGGCGGAGGCGCTCTTCGTGGCCCTGGTGGGTGTGGGTGTCGCGGCGGTCTCGAAGCTGCCCGCCTGGCCGGTGTGGGCGGCGGCCCTGTGGATCGCCGGTGAGGCGGCACGCGCGCGTGTGCCCTTCCACGGGTTCCCCTGGGGCAAGATCGCCTTCGGCCAGGCGGACGGGGTGTTCCTGCCGCTGGCCGCGGTCGGCGGCACACCGGTGCTCGGCTTCGCGGTGGTCCTGTGCGGCTTCGGCCTCCACGAGGCCGTACGCCTGGTGGTCGAAGGACGGCGGACCCGGACGGTGCGCCGCCCCGCCGCGGCCGTCGCGCTGCTGAGCGTGGTCCTGCCGGTCGTGGGCGCGTTGGCCGCCCGCACCCTGGTGAGCGACAAGGCGGAGAACGGTACGGTCACCGTCGCCGTCATCCAGGGCAACGTGCCGCGCTCGGGTCTGGAGTTCAACGCCCAGCGCCGCGCGGTGCTCGACTACCACGCGCGGGAGACCGAACGACTGGCGGCGGACGTGAAGGCGGGCCGGGCCCCGCGGCCCGACGTCGTGCTCTGGCCGGAGAACTCCTCCGACATCGATCCGTTCGCCTACCTCGACGCGCGCATGGTGATCGACCAGGCGGCCCAGGCCATAGGCGCCCCGATCTCGGTCGGCAGCGTCGTGGAACGCGACGGCGAACTGCTGAACGAACAGATCCTGTGGGACCCGGTCAAGGGGCCCCTGCAGACCTACGACAAACGGCAGATCCAGCCGTTCGGCGAGTACCTTCCGCTGCGCTCGCTGCTCGGCGCGATCAACGAGAACTGGACCTCGATGGTCCGCCAGGACTTCAGCCGGGGCACGAAGCCCGGCGTGTTCAGCGTGGCCGGCACCCGGATCGGCCTGGCCACCTGCTACGAGGCCGCCTTCGACTGGGCCGTGCGCGACACCGTCACCCACGGCGCGCAGATGATCTCCGTGCCGAGCAACAACGCGACCTTCGACCGCAGCGAGATGACCTACCAGCAACTGGCCATGTCCCGCGTCCGCGCGGTCGAGCACAGCCGCACCGTCACCGTTCCGGTGACCAGCGGCGTCAGCGCGGTCATCATGCCCGACGGGCGCATCACCCAGAGGACCGGCATGTTCGTCCCGGGCCACCTGGTCCAGAAGGTCCCGCTGCGCTCCTCGCGCACGCCCGCGACCGAGCTGGGCGTGCTGCCGGAGATCGCCCTCGTGCTGATCGCGGCCGGCGGCCTGGGCTGGGCGATCGGCGCCGGCGTGCGCGGCCGGCGCGCCCGGGCGGCGTGACCGTACGCCGCACGGACGCCCCCGCACACCCTCTGTCCACCGGCTGACCGGCGGTACCGGCCCGTTAGGGTCGGTCCATGGCCACTCCTGACTTCATCCGTACGATCCGGGCCGCCGCGGGCAACCAGTTGCTGTGGCTCCCCGGGGTCACCGCCCTCGTCTTCGACGACGAGGGCAGAGTCCTGCTGGGGCGCCGCTCCGACACCGGCAAGTGGGCGGTGATCGGCGGCATCCCCGAGCCCGGTGAGCAGCCCGCCGCCTGCGCGGTGCGCGAGGTGTACGAGGAGACCGCCGTACGCTGCGTCACCGAGCGAGTGGTCCTCGTCCAGGCGCTGGAGCCCATCACCTACGCGAACGGCGACGTCTGTCAGTACATGGACATCACCTTCCGCTGCCGTGCCGTGGGCGGCGAGGCGCGGGTCAACGACGACGAGTCGCTGGAGGTCGGATGGTTCCCCGTGGACGCGCTGCCCGCCCTGAACGAGTTCGCGCTGTTCCGGATCAAGCAGGCCCTGTCCGACGCCCCCACGTGGTTCGAGCCTATCGATCTTGACTGAAGTATGGGTTGTGCCCATATGGGGTGGGGTGCGGGCGCTGCCTATGGTCGAGGCATGACCTCGCCCAGCCCGTACCCCGCACCTCAAGGCTCCCCGCTCGACCTCGCCGGTCGCACCGCGCTCGTCACGGGCGCGGCCGGCGGCATCGGCCGCGCCTGCGCACTCCGGCTGGCCGCGGCGGGAGCCGAGGTCAGAGCGGTCGACCGGGACGCGGCGGGCCTGGCCGCGCTCGCCGAAGGCGCCGGCTCCCTCGCCGGCACCCTGGAGACCCAGGTCCTCGACCTCACCGACCTGGACGCCGCCGAGCGGACGGCCGCCGGCACCGACGTGCTCGTCAACAACGCCGGGATCCAGCTGGTACGCCCCATCGAGGAGTTCCCGCCCGAGGTCTTCCACACGGTACTGACCGTGATGCTCGAAGCGCCCTTCCGGCTCATCCGCGGTGCCCTGCCGCACATGTACGCACAGGGCTGGGGCCGGATCGTCAACATCTCCTCGGTGCACGGGCTGCGGGCCTCCGCCTACAAGTCGGCGTACGTGGCGGCCAAGCACGGCCTGGAGGGCCTGTCCAAGACGACCGCCCTGGAAGGCGCGCCGCACGGCGTCACCTCCAACTGCGTCAACCCCGCCTACGTCCGCACCCCCCTCGTCGAGCAGCAGCTCGCCGACCAGGCACAGGCCCACGGCGTCCCCGAGGAGCGGGTCCTGTCCGAGGTGCTGCTGCAGGACAGCGCCCTCAAACGCCTGATCGAACCGGAGGAGGTGGCCGAGGCCGTGGCGTACCTCTGCGGTCCGCACGCCTCCTTCGTCACGGGCACCTCGCTGGTGCTCGACGGCGGCTGGACCGCCCACTGACCTGCGCCGTCGCCGCCCGCAGCGGAGTTTTCCACAGGGCTCGGCGGACGTCGCCCCGATACGGGATCCTGTCCGCATGCCCAGCGATCACGTGCAGTCCGTCCGGCGCCCCGCCCCCGGTGCGGAGACGCCCGCCGGCGGTGGCGCCGCCCCGCCGGACGGCGGTGCCGAGGCCCCGTTCCTCGAACTGCTGGCCCGGGGCGCGCCCGCCGCCGCCTTCGAACAGCCGGTCCAGCTCGCCCGTGCCGGGAACCGGCCCGCCGAGCGGGTCGCCGCGCTCGAACACGCCAGGCTGCTCGCCCTGCGCGTCCGCGCGGAACTGGAGGGACGCAGACGCCGCGAGGCGGAGCTGTCGGCGCTGTTCGAGACCGCCCACGACCTGGCGGGCCTGCGGGACCTGGACGCGGTGCTGCCCGCCATCGTGCAGCGGGCCCGCTCCCTCCTCGGCACCGACGTCGCCTACCTCACGCTGAACGACCCGGCACGCGGCGACACCTACATGCGGGTCACCGAGGGATCGGTGGCGGCCCGCTTCCAGCAGTTGCGCCTGGGGATGGGGGAGGGGCTGGGCGGCCTCGTCGCGCAGACGGCCCGGCCGTACGTCACCGACGACTACTTCAAGGACGCCCGTTTCCAGCACACCGGCACCATCGACGAGGGCGTGCAGGACGAGGGGCTGGTCGCCATCCTCGGCGTGCCGCTCATGCTCGGGGCGCAGGTCATCGGCGTCCTCTTCGCGGCCGACCGGCGGGCCCGGGTGTTCGAACGCGAACAGATCGCCCTGCTCGGCTCCTTCGCGGCCCTCGCCGCCGCCGCCATCGACAGCGCCCACCTGCTCACCGAGACCCGCACGGCCCTGGCCCGGCTCGAACGCGCCAACGAGATCATCCGCGACCGCAGCGCGGTCATCGAGCGCGCCTCCGACGTCCACGACCGCCTCGCCGAACTGGTCCTGCGCGGCGGCCAGGTCCACGACGTGGCGGCCGCCGTCTCCCAGGTCCTCGCCGGCACGGTCGAGTTCACCGAGGCCGCCGCCGCGCCCGCCGGGCCGCTGGAGGCCTCCCGAGCCGAAGGACACGCCGTGCGCCACGGCGACGACTGGGTGGCGGCCGTCACCGCCGGCGGCGAACTCCTCGGCGCGCTCGTGCTGCGCGGGCACGGTCACCTCGACCCGGTGGACCAGCGCACCCTCGAGCGCGCGGCGATGGTCACCTCACTGCTGCTGCTGGCCAGACGCTCGGCCGCGGAGGCCGAGCAGCGCGTCCGCGGCGAACTCCTCGACGACCTCCTGGACGCCCGCGACCGCGACCCGCGCCTGCTGCGCGAGCGCGCCACGCGGCTGAGTGCCGACCTCGACGCCACCCACGTCGTGCTCGCCGCCCGCCTCGACGCCCCGGCCGCCGACGCCGGCCAGGCGGCCGACGCCCGGCGCCGCCTGTGGTCGGCGGCCTCCCACCTGGCCGCCACCCGGCAGGGCCTGGCATCCGCCCGTGACGGCGGTACGGTCCTGCTGCTCCCCCTCCGGCGCGGCTGCACCGCGACGGAACTGGCCCGCCAGAGCGCCCGTCACCTGGGCGCCGCCGTGCACGAGGCGGTCACCGTCGGCGCCTCCGCCCCTGCCGGCGACCTGGCCGCCCGGCCCGGCACCGCCACCGCCGCCTACGCGGAGGCGCGGCGCTGCCTGGAGGTGCTGCGGCTGCTCGGGCGCACCGGGGACGGCGCCGCCGCCGAGGATTTCGGCTTCCTCGGCCTGCTCCTGGCCGGCGAGCGGGACATCGCCGGGTTCGTGGAGCGCACCATCGGCCGTGTCATGGCCTACGACGAGCAGCGCGGCACCGACCTCATACGCACCCTGGAGGCGTACTTCGCCTGCGGCATGAGCCCGGTCCGCACCAAGGACGAGCTGCACGTCCATGTCAACACCGTGGCCCAGCGCCTGGAGCGCGTCGGCCGCCTGCTCGGCGGCGACTGGCAGACACCCGCGCGCGTCCTGGAGATCCAGCTCGCCCTGCGCCTGCACCGACTCGCGTCGCCCGCCCCGCGGTGACCCGGTGGCGCAGGACGCCGCCCCGGGAACAGGCCCAGCTCACGCATCGGCCTCCGAGCGGGTCGAGCCGGGCGGCCCGGCGCGTCAGGCGATCGTGCGCTGCGACAGCGGCGGCGAGGGAAGGGTCGTCGGTGACGGCAGTGACGGCAGTGACGGCGGTGGTGACGGCGGTGACGGTGGTGACGGCGATGCGGACGAATCCGGCGCCCGGCGCGGCGGCGGCGGCGCCGCGCTCCGGCTGTCGTGCCTGGCCGTCACGCCCAGACCGACTGGGCGACGGCCGCCCCCGTGAACGCCGCGCCGAGACCGCCGACGACGCCGGCGACCGCGTTGGCCGCCGCGAAGAAGCGGGCGCCCTCCTCGGCCAGCCGCAGGGTCTCGTAGGAGAAGGTCGAGTAGGTGGTGAGCGCCCCGCACAGGCCGGTGCCCAGCAGCAGCTGGACGTCGGAGGAGGCGCCCCCCGCGAGGACCGCACCGGTGATCAGACCGAGGGCGAGACAGCCGGTCATGTTGACGGTGAAGGTGCCCCAGGGGAAGACGCTGTCGTGCCTGGACTGCACCGCGCGGTCGGTCAGGTAGCGCAGCGGCGCACCGACCATGGCGCCGAGGACGACGAGCAGCCAGTTCACGTGTTCTCCCGGTGCCGTCCGACGTACCTGATGACCTCGCACCCGTCGAGGATCACCAGACCCTCGGTGACCAGTTCGTCGAGTTGCGGGAGGAAGGCGCGGACGCGGTCCTCGGTGTCCACGATGACGATGGCCACCGGCAGGTCCTCGCTCAGCGACAGCAGCCGCGAGGTGTGGATGAGCGAGGAGGCGCCGAACCCCTCGATGCCGCGGAAGACCGAGGCGCCGGCCAGGCCCGCCCGGTGCGCGCGGTGGACGATCTCGGAGTAGAGGGGTTTGCGGTGCCAGGTGTCGTTCTCGCCGATGAAGATCGTCACCCGTAGCGCGGTTCCGGTGAGCCGGGTCATCGCTTCCTCCGCTCGATCACGCGGCGGGTCAGGTTCGCCGTGGTCCACACGGCCGCCAGCGCCGCGAGCAGGGTGGCGGCCAGGTAGGCGAGGCCCGTGGTGGCGCGGCCCTGGTCGACGAGCCGCTGGATGTCCACGGCGTACGTGGAGAAGGTGGTGAAGCCGCCCAGGACGCCGGTGCCGAAGAACGGCCGGACCAGCCGGTGGGCGGCCCAGACGTCGGTGATGACCACCATGAAGACGCCGATGACGCCGCAGCCGATCACGTTGACGAGGAACGTCGTCAGAGGGAACGTGCCGGCGGCGGTCGGCCACAGCAGCGAGGCCCCGTAGCGGGCCACCGCTCCGACGGCGCCGCCCGCCGAGACGACGGCCACGACCGGCCCCTGCCCGGCGAGCAGCTCGCGCCGCCCGGCGGGGCCGCGCGGTTCGACGTCGGGGTCGACGGGTTCGCCTAGCACCTGGGGTCGGGCCTCTCCCATGCGGCAGTACTCCTACTCGGACAGCGCCCGGTGCTTCCTCGGGCGCACGCGTGTCGCAAGCAGGGACCGTTGGCGGCGTCGTCGCCGCGGTTGGGTGCGGCGGGCCCCACCGCCGCGCGGCGCACCCGAGCACGTCCGGTCGTCGCCGCCCGGCCAGCCTACCGTGTGCGCCGGGCCGCTTCACCGGCGGCGTCCGGGAGCGGGCACCTCAGCCGGCCGGGCAGTTCCTGGAGGTGAACCGCGACCGGTCCCGCGCGGACGCGGTCCAGCGGGACGCGGTGCACGTGACACCTGACGCCCGACTGCTGTCCTTCTGACGGCTGGGACCTGTCACCTGACGACTGACCTCCTGCCGCCCGACGCACCGCGCTCCGGCGCTCTACGGTCGGACGGCCGCCACCGGGGACGCGGTGGGCCGGGTGAGGTCGAGGGTCCAGTTCTGGCCGACGAGATCATGGCCGAAACTGTGGTGCGGCTCCTCCTCGGCGAGGACGAACCCGAAGGCGCGGTAGATCCTGCGCGCGGCGACCAGCACGTCGTTGGTCCACAGCGTCACCTGCTCGTAGCCGGCCTCCCGGGCGAAGGCCAGACACGTCTCGACGAGCCGGCTGCCCACGCCGAGACCGCGGGCGGCCGGGGTGACGAGCAGGATGCGCAGCCTGGCCACCGCCGGGGTGTCGCCGGCCACCAGGAAGACGCACCCGACGCGTTCGCCGTCCGCCTCGGCGATCCAGCCGGCCTCCCTGACGGGGTCGTGGCCGGCCGCGTACCGCGCGACGATCCCCGCGACCAGCGCCTCGAACTCGGTGTTCCAGCCGAACTGCCGGTCGTACTCCTCGCCGTGGGCCATCACCACCCAGCCCAGGTCGCCGGGACGGTCGGCGCGGCGCACGGTGAACCGCGGCCGGTGCTCCTGCTGTGACATGGCCTGTTCTCCCGGTGGTTCGGCTGTCCGCTCGGCGCACTGACACGACTGTTTCAGTAACGCTAGGCTAGCTCCATGTCCCAGCGAGCGGGAGCCCCCTCCGCACGGCAGACCGAGCTGCTCGAAGCCGCCTACCGGTACGTGCTCGCCCACGGCCTGGCCGGCCTCTCCCTGCGCCCGCTGGCCACGGCCATCGGCTCCAGCCCCCGGGTGCTGCTGTTCCTGTTCGGCACCAAGGAGGGTCTGGTGCGGGCGCTGCTGGCGCGCGCCCGCGCCGATGAACTCGCGCTCCTGGCGCACCTCACCCGGGCCGGCCGGCCCGTCGGGCTGGCCGACGCCGCCGAACGGGTCTGGGAGTGGCTCGCGGCCGCCGCACACCGTCCGCTGCTGCGGCTGTGGACCGAGGCGTACGCCCGTTCCCTCGTCGAGCCCGACGGAGCGTGGGCCGGGTTCGCCCGGGCCGCGGTCGAGGACTGGCTGGAGGTGCTGGCGGCCTGCCAGCCGCGGGCGGAGAGGGACGGCGCGGACGGCGCGAGCCGCCGCACTCTGGCCCTGGCCGTGCTCCGCGGGGCGCTCCTGGACCTCCTCGCCACCGACGACGAACCCCGGGTCACCGCGGCCGTGCGCCACCAGCTGGCCGTGCTGCGCGCATGAGAAGGCCGATGGGCCGCCGCCTTCGAGGACGGCGGCCCGTCGGCCGTGACGCCGTCGGCCGTAGCGCCGTCGGGCGCGGCCTGCGGCGGCCGGTGCGGACCGGCGGCTCACCCCGGCGCTGCGGGCCGGTGCCAGGGCGGGAACACGTACGCCCCACCCCGGCCGGCCGGCGGATGCCGTGGACCGGCCGGAGGCTGCCCGGCACCGGCCGGAGAATGCCGTGCCCCGGCCATCGACCGACTGCCGCCCTCGCCGGGGCCCGGCGGGACCGCCTACCGTCCCGTGGAGAACCGGCGAGCGCCCCCTACGGGACCCTGGGGGCTCCCCCTACGGGACAGAGGGGGCGCCTCACGCCGCCGGTCGGCCGGAGGCTGTCCGGCACCGGATCAAGCGCACCCGGTACCGCGCGCCCGTACGCACCTTCACCGCCCCGTCGTGGCCGAGTCGGTCACAGGTACTTCTTCAGCTCCCGGCGGGCGAGTGAGCGCTGGTGCACCTCGTCCGGGCCGTCGGCGAGCATCAGCGTGCGCGCGCCCGCGTACAGTTCGGCCAGGGGGAAGTCCTGGCTGACGCCGCCGGCGCCGTACAGCTGGATGGCCCGGTCCAGGATGGCGACCACCGCGCGCGGGGTGGCGATCTTGATGGCCTGGATCTCGGTGTGGGCGCCGCGGTTGCCGACCGTGTCCATCAGCCAGGCCGTCTTCAGCACCAGCAGCCTCAGCTGCTCCACCTGCACCCGGGCGTCCGCGATCCAGTTCTGCACCACGCCCTGCTGCGCCAGCGTCTTGCCGAACGCCGTACGGGACACCGCCCGCCGGCACATCAGCTCGATCGCCCGCTCGGCCATGCCGATCAGCCGCATGCAGTGGTGGATGCGGCCCGGACCCAGGCGGGCCTGGGCGATGGCGAAGCCGCCGCCCTCCTCACCGATGAGGTTGGACACCGGGACGCGCGCGTGGTCGAAGACCACCTCGGCGTGGCCGCCGTGGTAGTGGTCCTCGTACCCGAAGACCTGCATCGCGCGCTCGACCGTGACACCCGGCGTGTCGCGCGGCACGAGCACCATGGACTGCTGGCGCCGGATGTCCGCCCCGTCCGGGTCGGTCTTGCCCATCACGATGAAGATCCTGCAGTCGGGGTGCATGGCCCCGGAGATGTACCACTTGCGGCCGGTGATGACGTACTCGTCCGAGCCGTCCGTGGCCCGCTCGATGCGCGTCGTGATGTTGGTGGCGTCAGAGGAGGCCACCTCCGGCTCGGTCATCGCGAACGCCGAGCGGATCTCACCGGCGAGCAGCGGCTGGAGCCACTGCTTCTTCTGCCGCTCGTCGCCGAACTGGGCCAGCACCTCCATGTTGCCGGTGTCGGGCGCCGCGCAGTTGGTCGCCGTGGGCGCCAGTTGCGGGGAACGGCCCGTGATCTCGGCCAGCGGCGCGTACTGGAGGTTGGTCAGACCGGCACCGTGCTCGGCGTCCGGGAGGAACAGGTTCCACAGGCCCTGCCGGCGCGCCTCGGCCTTCAGTTCCTCCACCACCGGGGCGGTCTCCCACGGCGAGGCGAGGCGGGCGCGCTGCTCGTGCGCGATCTCCTCGGCCGGGTACACGTACTCGTCCATGAAGGCGAGCAGTTTGGCGCGCAGTTCCTCGGTGCGCGCGTCGAACGCGAAGTCCATGACGATCAGCCCTCCCGGAGGCCTTCGTGCAAAGTGGTCAGGCCGTGCTGGATGAAAACGGGGACCAGATCGCCGATGCGGTCGAAACCGCGGCCGACCGTCTGGCCGAGCGTGTACCGGTAGTGGATGCCCTCCAGGATCACGGCGAGCTTGAACCAGGCGAACGCCGTGTACCAGGAGACCGCGGACACGTCGCGCCCCGAGCGCGCTGCGTACCGCTCGATCAGCTCGGCGGGCGAGGGGTGCCCGGGTGCCTCGGCGGTGGTGGACACGGGCGAGTCGGGCATGCCGAGCGGGCTGCAGTACATGACCAGCAGGCCCAGGTCGGTGAGCGGGTCGCCGAGGGTGGACATCTCCCAGTCGAGGACGGCGCGGATCCGGTCGTCAGGACCGATCAGCGCGTTGTCCAGCCGGTAGTCGCCGTGCACCACGGCCGGGGCGGGGGAGACGGGCAGCGAACGCCCCAGGGACGCGTGCAGCTCGTCGATGCCCGGCAGGTCGCGCTCGCGCGAGGCGTCCAGTTGCTTGCCCCAGCGGCGCAGTTGCCGGTCGAGGAAGCCCTCCGGGCGGCCGAAGTCGGCGAGACCCACCTCGCCGGGGTCCACGGCGTGCAGGTCGACGAGGGTGTCGACGAGCGACAGCACCGCCTCGCGGGTGCGCGCCGGGCCGAGCGCGGCGAGCTGCCGCGCCGTCCGGTACGGAGTGCCCTCGACGAACTCCATCACGTAGAACGGCGCGCCCAGCACCTCCTCGTCCTCGCACAGCAGCACCGTGCGGGGCACCGGCACGGGCGTCGGGTGCAGCGCGCTGATCACGCGGTGCTCGCGCTTCATGTCGTGCGCGGTCGCCAGTACGTGGCCCAGCGGAGGCCGGCGTACGACCCACCGGGTGGTGCCGTCGGTGACCGCGTACGTCAGGTTCGACCGGCCGCCCTCGATCAGCCGCCCCGTCAGGGGGCCCCGGGCCAGGCCGGGCCGCTCGCGGTCGAGCAGGCCGCGGAGCCGGTCGAGATCGAGTCCGGGCGGGTGGTCGGGGCTCATCCGGTGCTCCTGGGAACGGGTCGGCAGCAGGTCACGACCATCATGCTGACTAGTCGGTATGTCGTCCAGTACGCGTCACCCCACGGCGAAGTGATCCACGTCTCCAACGGCCCCGACCTCGCTGCCGGACATCCGCTTCCCCTCCTCCCGCCCCCGGGCTCCGTCAGTCCCTGTAGTGCGTGCCGACGCGGCCGGCCCGGTCCGCCGGGCGGCCCCCGTCGTCCGGCTCGCCCGGGTCGAGCGGGCCGGTCGGGCCGTACCGGGCGTCCGGGGCGTCCGGGGCGGTCCGCGGGGCCGTGTCGCGGTGTTCCCGCGGCCCGTACGGTGCCTGCGGCCGGGCGGTGCGGTGCGGCCGGACCGGCCACCACAGGGCACGGCCGAGCAGCGCGGCGAGCGCCGGAACCAGCGCGGTCGACAGGACGAACGCCGACAGCAGGATGCCGAGAGCCGTGGCGAAACCGATCTGCTGGGTGGCGGGGGCCGGGTTGACCGAGAGGCTGCCGAAGGAGCCGGCCAGGACCAGGCCGGCGGTGGCCACGGCCGGTGCCGTGTGCCGTACGGCGCGGGCAACGGCCGGCCGGGCGGGCCCCGGGCGCGCCATCTCCTCCCGGATACGGTCGCTCATCAGGATGTTGTAGTCCGTGCCCAGCGCGACCACGAACAGGAACAGCACGAGCGGCAGGGTGAAGTTGACGCCCGCCTCGCCCCGCAGGTGCTGGAAGACCAGGGTGGAGGCGCCGAGCGTGGCGGCGAAGCCGAGACCGACGGCGAGCATCAGCACCGCGGGCGCCGCCACGCTGCGCAGCAGGACGAGCAGGATCAGCGCGATCAGCGCGGCGGCCACGGGGAAGACGAGTTCCAGGTCGTCGGAGACGGCCGTGGAGATGTCCGCGAAGATCGCCGCCGTCCCGCCGACGTGTGCTTCGCCGCCCGCCGGGGTGTGCCGTGCGACGGTCGTCCGCACCGGCCCGGACACCAGGTCGCGCGCCTTCTGGCTCTGCGCGTCCGCGGTCAGGTAGAGGTCGATCCGGGCGGCGTCGCCCGCCTTGTCGAAGACGGCCGGGGCCACCTGGCCGACGCCCTCCGTACGGCTGAGCGCCCGTGCCAGGCCGTCGACGCCCTGCCGGTCGAGGGCGCCGCCGTCCTTGGCCGTGAGGTAGACACTGGCCGGGTCGGAGACGCCGGCCGGCAGGGCCCGGGAGATCTTCGCCGCGGTGGCCGCGGCCGGGGTGTCGCCGGTGCCGCCGCCCGTGCCGTAGTCCATCTTCATGCCGAGGGTCCCGGCGGCCATCACACCCAGCAGGGCGACGGAGCCCAGGGCCACGGCCAGGGGCCGCCGGGCGACCGCGGCCGCGAACCGGCCGGCCGTGCCCTCGCGCGGGGCCCGCTTCAGGGCGCGGGAGGGCCAGAACATCTTGCGTCCGGCCACCGCCAGCAGGGCCGGCATGAAGGTGAGACTGGCCAGCAGCATCACCAGCACGGAGACCGCGATGGCCGGGCCGAGCACCCGGAACTGCCCGAAACTGGCGATGCCGAGGGTGGCGAAGGCGGCGACGATGGTGAGGGCGGCCGAGGTGATCGCGGAACCCACGCGCCCGCTCACCTCACCGGCGATCTCACGGGCGTCGCGTTCCGGACGCGCGCGCAGCCGCTCACGGAAGCGGAACAGCAGGAACAGGAAGTAGTCGATCCCGATGCCGAGCAGTACGACGCTGATGAGCGACGGGGTGGAGGGGTCCAGCCGGATCCCGGTGAGCAGCGCCGTGCCGACCACGGCTCCCGCGGCGGCTCCGCCGATGAGGCTGACCGCCAGGAGGGGCAGCAGAGCCGCCATGACGCTGCGGAACACCAGCACGTTCAGCAGCACGATCAGACCGATGGTGAGCAGACCCGCCACCGTGCCGGTGGTCTTCTCCGCCTCCTCGCTGTCGACGGTGTCGGCCAGACCGCCGGTGAATCCGGCGCGCAGTCCGTCGCGCGCGTAGGTGTCGGACGCGGTCTTCCGGAATTCCTTGAAGACGTTCTGCAGACCGGGGTCGGTGGAATTACCGGAGAGTCCGACGGGGAAAAGGACGAAAGTGCGGTGAGGGGCGACCGTACCCGGTCCCGTCTTCGGTGTCTGGGAATAGTCCTTCACCAGGAAATCCGGGGTGTCCTCGGTCTTGGGCATCGTCACCCGCTGCCGGCCGAGCCCGGCCGCGACAGCCTCCGCGCGCCGCTGGTCGGCGACGGCGAGCGGCTTGCCGTCGGCCCGCTCGACCAGCATCGTCACGGAGTTGGCGTCCGGCTTGATGCCGAACTTGTCCTCGGCGACCTTCAGTGCCGCCGCCGAGTCGTACGACTTCGGCAGGAAGTCCCCGAGCTGGCTCTCCGTCACGCGGAACATCAATGCCTGGCCCACGATGGTGAGACCGATTCCCAGCAGTACCCAGAGGGTGATGACCTTCCATGGATTTCGCGTGGAGAATCCGGTCAGGGCGCGTATCACAGCGGCTCCGTTCGAAATGATCTCGGACAGTACCTCTCCAGCGAACCAGCGCGATGGGCGTGATGCGTCGGGGCGCGGGATGAGAAGCGGCGGGGGCCCCAGGGGCCGCGGGCGCGGCGGACCGGGACCGTGGTCCTGGTCCGGTCTCGGTCCCCAGGGGGAGGGCCGGGGCCATCGCCCACTGCGACAATGGCGGCAGCAAGCGCCGGGGCCCGCGGGGCCGACCGGACCGAGCGGCGAGAGGAACACCATGGCGACGCGTCGCAGCACCGCGCCGTCGTCGCCCGCCACCGTCCCGGCGGGGCGCGGCGCCGGGCCCCCGGCGGACCGGGGCACGGGCGGGCGGCAGGGCACACGCGCGCGGAGCGTGCGTCACGGCATACGCGTACGTCCCGCCTTCCCGTGGACCGGCGACGAGGTCCTGCCGTGGACCCGCAACGACGCGTTGGTCGCCGTCGGCGCGGCCGCCGTGGACCTCATCGGCTACACCGCGTTCCCGCAGTTCACAGGCGTCCCCGTGTCGACCGCCGGAGCGCTGCTGCTGGTCGTGTCCGCGCTGCCCCTGCTGGTCCGGCGGCGCTTCCCGCTGACCGCCTTGACCGTCGTCCTGGCGTCCGGCGCACTGCTGAACGTGTCGGTGCGGATGGACCAGCACTTCGGCGCCGTCCTGGCGGTCGCCCTGTACTCGGCCGCACGGGCCGGGCGTCCCTGGGCGACGGCGGCCGCGACGGCCGGAGCGGTCGGCGTCACCCTGCTCACCCCCGACCTCGACTCACCGCCCGGTCTCCTGAACCTGGTCAGCGCCTGCCTGGCCGCCGGGCTCATCGTCGCCGGCGCCCTGGTCATCAACCGCTGGCAGCAGGAGACGGAGGTCAGGCGCCGGCTCCTCGCCGACCGCGCGGTGGCCGAGGAGCGCAGGCGGATCGCCCGGGAGCTGCACGACGTCGTCGCCCACCGCATCACCACCATGCAGCTGATGGCGGGCGGCGCCCGCGCCAACCTCGACCACGACGCCGGCGTCGCCCGCGAGGCCCTGGTCACCCTGGAGGAGTCGGGACGGCTGGCGCTGCGCGAGATGCGGCAGCTCCTCGACGTCCTGCGCGCCGACGACGACACGGCGGCCGACCGCTCCGGCGTCCCGGAGGCGCCGCAGCCCGGCCTGGAGGACCTCGACCGTCTGGTCAAGGAGTCCCGGCAGGCCGGCCAGCCCGTCCGACTCGTCCTCGACGGCGAGCCCCGGCGGCTGCCTCCGGTGGTCGGCCTCACCCTGTACCGGATCGTGCAGGAGGCGCTGACCAACGCCCGCAAGCACGCCGGCCCAGGGGTTGCGGTGGAGGTCCGTCTGGACCGGCGGCCGCAGGGGGTGACGGTGTCCGTCACCGACCCGGGCCCCGACGACGCCGAGCCGCCCGCCCCGGCGGGCGGCGGCAGCGGATACGGTCTGATCGGCATGCGCGAACGCGTCGCCCTGCACGGGGGCACGCTGGAGGCCGGCCCGCTGCCCGGGGGCGGGTTCCGGGTGGCGGCGAGCCTGCCGGCGGAACCGCGGAGCGGCGAGGACGAGGAGCGACGACGGTGACCGAAGGCGCGAGCGAAGGGGTGAGCGGGGCTGTGACCGGGACCGCGACCGGGGCCGACGAACCGATCCGCGTGCTCATCGCGGACGACCAGCCGCTCGTCAGGCGCGGACTGGCCCTGATCCTCGGCCCCGCGCCGTCGGTCACCGTGGTCGCCGAGGCGGAGAACGGGGAACAGGCCCTCACACTCGCCGCCGAGCACCGCCCCGACGTCGTGGTGATGGACATCCGCATGCCGGTCCTCGACGGGGTGGCCGCCACCGAGCGGCTCGCCCGTGACCTGCCCGGGTGCCGGGTGCTCGCGCTCAGCACCTTCGACATGGACGAGTACGTCGTCGCCGCGCTGCGCGCCGGTGCGTGCGGCTTCCTGCCCAAGGACAGCTCCCCGGAGGAACTGGTCGCCGCGATCCGCACCGTCCGGGCGGGTGAGGCCGTCGTCGCGCCGCGCCTGCTGACCCGGCTGATCTCCGCGTACGTCAGGACCCCGCCGGCAGCGGCCCACGACCGTCCGGAAGCCGCTTCCCGGGCCGCCGCCGACCTCACGCCGCGTGAGGTCGAGGTGTGGCGGCTGCTGGCCACCGGCCTGGACAACAACGAGATCGCCCGGACCCTGGAGATCAGCGTCTCCACCGTGAAGAACTACATCACCAGCATCTTCGACAAACTGCGCGTCCGCGACCGGGCGCAGGCGGTCATCGCGGCCTACGAATCGGGCCTGGTACAGGTCCGCCGGCCGGCCGGCCGGGACTGACACCCGAGCGCGTCCCGGCGGCGGACCGGCCCCGGCCCGCCACCTGGCGCGAGCGGACGGAGGCGAGGCGTGCCCGACGGCCGTGGCTCGGCCGGGGTGGCGGCGCGGACCGGTTCCGGTTCCGGCTTTCGGACGGGCGCGTCGGGGGCGGACGGGCAGGGCAGCGACAGGGGCGTCGTCCCCTGCCGTCCGCCGGGGCAGCGGCCCCGGATGGCAGGCCGGGCCGCCGGCCCGTGACCCGGCCCTGAAAACGAGCGCCGCGCAGGACCCGTCCCGTGGCGCGACCGGAGTCCGGTGACAGCCCAGGGCGCAGTCCGGCCCGGGCCGACCGGACCGCGCCTCAGCCCGCCGCGCCCCGTCCCGCCACCCCGCCGAGCGGAAGCGGCGCGGGGCGTGGCCGGCTTCCCGGCCGGGGGCCCGGAGCCGGCGGCCGGCGGCCGGACGCTGCTACGACTCGGGGCGGCCGTCCGGGGTGCGGGGCACCGGTTCCGCGTTCCGGGGGGTGGCCGGGACGCCGCCCTTCGGGTCGAGGATCTGGTCGCCGTAGAGGTCCTCCAGCCAGGTCGACTGGTAGATCGTGTCGAGATAGCGTTCGCCGAGGTCGGGGGCGATGGCCACGGCGGTCAGGTCGCGCTCGTCGTGCTCGGCGAGCCACGCCATGGCGCCGCTGACCACCGTGCCGGTCGAGCCGCCGAAGAGGAAACCGCGCCGGGCCAGCCGGTGACAGGCGCGGATCGTGTCCGCCTCCTCCACCCGGATCACCTCGTCGACGTAGGACTCGTCGAGCAGCGGCGGGCGCATGCTCATGCCGAGGCCGGGGATCAGCCGGCGGCCCGGCTTGCCGCCGAAGGCCACCGAACCGACGGTGTCCACCGCGACGATCCGTACCGGCCGGTGCCACTCGCGGAAGTACCGCGCGCACCCCATCAGGGTGCCCGTGGTGCCCGCGCCCACGAACAGCACGTCCAGGCGCGGGAACTGCGTGGCGATCTCCGGCGCCGTCCGCCGGTAGTGCGCACCCCAGTTGCCCGGGTTGGTGTACTGGCTGAGCCACACGTACCGCTCGTCGGAGGCGCACAGCGCCCGGACGTAGTCGATCCGGGCGCCGAGGAAGCCGCCGTTGGCGTCGAGGTCGGCGATGACGTGGACCTCGCTGCCCAGCGCCTCCATCAGCAGCCGCGTGGACAGGTTGCAGCGGGAGTCGGTGACGCACAGGAACCGGTAGCCCTTGCTGGCGGCGATCATGCTGAGCGCGACGCCGAGGTTGCCGGACGAGGACTCGATCAGCACCGAGTCCTCGCCCAGCAGCCCGTCCCGCTCCGCGGCCTCCACCATCTCGACCGCGGCCTTCAGCTTGATCGAACCCGCGAAGTTGAAACCCTCGCACTTCAGGTAGAGCGAGCGTCCGAAGATCGGCCGGAGGTCGACGTAGAGCCGGCCTTCGTTGAAAGCGTGGGGAGCGGAGATGACGGGCACGCTAACCTCCTGATGCCGGGGCCGGGGGACGGGCGTTCAGCCGTACCGGCGCAGCTCGTGGAAGAAGTCGTCGACGACGTGGAGGTTCCCGGCCCGGGCCACCTCGGCGTGGACATAACTGCCGACGGCGAGGTCGAGGACCCCGAGGCCGAACGGGGAGAAGATCACGGTCCGGTCGGCCGGCGGTTCCACCCGGCCGGTCAGCACGTCGTCGAGCGTGCCGTCCAGGAAGTCCCGCCCGCCGGTGAGTTGTTCGGCCAGGTGCGGTGAGGTGCCGGCCTTCAGGCAGTGCTCGACGTCGTCGACGAAGTTCGCCGCGCCGAGCAGGATCCGCGGGTCGAGGTCGCGCAGCGACACGTGCAGCACCACCGGGCGGTGGTCGAACCAGGACGGGTCGGTGACGTGCGGTTCGCCCGCGACGGTCGCGAACACGACCAGGTCGCTGGAGCGGATCAGCTCCTCGGGGCTGTCGTGCACGGTGATCCGCCCGGCCTGATCCGCGGAACCGTTTCCGCCGCCCTGCCCGGCCTGTTCCGCGGCACCGGCCGCCCCCTGGCGCAGATAGCCGCAGAAGCCGGCCGCGCTGTCGGCGGAGACGTCGTACACGCCGACCGAGTCGAAGCTCCAGCCGGTACCGGCGAGGAACGTGTGGATGTAGCGCGCGATCAGACCCGTGCCGAAGAAACCGATCCGGGCCGGCCGTGTCCGGGTGCGGGAGAGCCGGTCCGCGGCCAGCGCGGCCGACGCCGCCGTCCGGGTGGCGCTGATGATGGAACTCTCCAGGCAGGCGAACGGATAGCCGGTGTCGTGGTCGTTGAGGATCAGGACCGCCGAGGCCCGGGGCACCCCGGCGGCCACGTTCTCCGGGAAGCTGGAGATCCATTTCAGTCCGTCGACGCCCACCGGCCCGCCGACCGAGGCGGGCAGCGCGATGATCCGGGAGGTGGGCCGGTCCGGGAAGCGCAGGAAGTACGACGGCGGGTTGACCGTCTGCCCGGCGCCGTGCAGCCGGTACGTGGCCTCGACGAGGTCCACGATCTCCTTCTCGCGGCCCTGGAGCGCCTGCTGCACCTGGGCACCGGAGATCACCGCGAAGGACGGCACGCGCGCCGCACCGGAGGCGGGGGAGCCGGTGACGGGGGACGTCACGGAGGTCATCGCCGGTCTCCTTCCGGGGTGGGCGTGCCACCGGCCGGCACCCGCGGCTCGGCCATGGCCACCAGCACCCGCCGCTCACCGGTGAAGGCCTCGCGGCTGTGCGCGGTGCGGATGTTGTCGACGAGCATCAGGTCACCGGCCTGCCAGGGCTCGCGCCGGGTGTGCTCCTCGTAGACGGCGTTGATCTGCTGGACGACCTTCTCGCTGATCGGAGCGCCGTCCCCGTAACGGGTGTTGAACGGCAGCCCGTCCTCGCCGTACTCGTCCACCAGGTACTCGCGCACCTCGGGTGCCAGCGTCCACTCGTTGAGGAACGCGATCTGGTTGAACCAGCAGGGGCGGCCGGTGACCGGGTGCCGTACGACGGCGCCGCGGCGCTGCCGGGTGCGCAGCGACCCGTCGTCGTGCCACTCGAAGTCGATGTCGTGCGCGCGGCAGTAGTTCTCGACGGTCTCCCGGTCCTCGGTGCCGAACGACTCGGCCAGTGAGGCGCCGATCTCGTCGTTGTAGCTGCGGGTGAGCAGCCAGCCCTCGCGCTCGAAGCGCTCCGTCACCTCGGCGGGCAGCGCCCGGAGCACCTCTTCCGCGTCCGCCACCGCGGTGGCACCGCCCTGGGCGGGCGCGGTGAGGCACGCGAACAGCATCAGCGTGGGAACCCGCTGCGCGTAGCTCAGTTCGTGGTGCATGCACATGGGCTGGTTGTCCGGCCAGGCGGTCGAGGAATACAGCCCGCCGCCGTAGGACTGCCGGACGGCGAACGCCTCGCGCTCCGCCATCGGTTCACCGCCCAGCGCGGTGAAGACCGCCCGGACCTGTTCCTGCTCCCCGAGACCCAGGCCGCGCACCAGGAGCGCGCCGTGCTCGGCGACCTGCGCGCGCACCGCCTCGCGGTACTGGGCCGCCCAGCCGGCCGCGTCGGCCGGCGGTTCGACGTGCAGGACCGGCGGCCGGTCCGGTCGCAGCTCCACCTCCAGCAGTGACGCCGGGGACGAGAACGACATCTCGGTGTTCCTTTCGTCGGGCGGTGTGGTCGCCGGCCGGCCGGTCGCCGGCCGGCGTGGTCAGGAGGACGCCAGCAGTTCGGCGGCGTCCAGGACGGCCCGCGCCGCCCCGTCCGGCCGGGTGCGGGGGAAGTAGTGGCCGCCGTCGGTGAGTTCGTGCAGCTCCACCTGCCCGGCCAGGAACTTCCAGTCCCGGTGGTGTGCGCCGTACCCGGCGGTGTGCGGATCGTCGGCGGCGACGACCACGGTCACCGGTGCGGCGAGCCGCACCGCCGGCGGGTTCTCCAGGGCGGCCGCGAAGTAGCGGTGCGCCGACACGCAGTCGTGCCGGTAGGCCGCGCCGATGTGCTCGGCGTGGTCCGCGTTCAGCTCGCCCAGCTTGGTGTAACCGCTGTCCGCGCTCAGCCGGGCGGCGATCTCCGCGTTGCCGCACCGTGCCAGCTCGGCCGCGGCGGCGGTGCGCCCGGCGGCCGTCCCCGGCAACTGCGCGCCCAGGAACACCCGCACCACCCGCACCCCGCGCTCCTCCAGCCGCCGTGCCGTCTCGACGGCCGGGGCGGCCCCGGAGGAGTGACCCCACAGCATGACCTGCGTCAGACCGCGCGCCAGGATCTCGGACACGGCCCGCTCGGCGACCTGCTCCAGCGGGGCGAACTCCTCACCCGCGGCGGCCAGGTCGTGTCCCGGCAACTCGGCGGCGTACACCGCGAGGCCGCTGCCCGCCAGGGCGCTCGCCATCGGCCGGAAGTTGACCGCGTTGCCGCCCGCGTACGGGAAGCACACCAGGGCGCAGGCGCCGGGCGGGCCCGCCGCGGACAGCGGCTGCAGCAGCTCCGGGCGGCTCGTACGAGCACCGTCGAGCAGCGCGGCGAGGTCGGCGAGCACCGGATGGCGGGTGATGTCCTTGAGGGAGACCGCCCGGTCCAGGGCGATGGTCAGCTTCACCGCCGACAGAGAGGTGCCGCCGCGGTCGAAGAAGTGGTCGTCGCGGCCGACGCCGTCGCGGGGCAGCCCCAGCAGTTCGGCCCAGGCGTCCGCCAGCCGCCGCTCGGTCGCGGTGCGCGGGGCGTCCTTCGCCCCGCCGTCCGCCCTGTCCTGCTCGGCGGACCGCTCGGCCAGCGCGGTCAGGGCCTTGCGGTCGGTCTTGCCGTTGGCCGTCAGCGGCAGGCCGTCCTGCCAGTGGAAGGCGCTCGGCACCATGTACGCGGGCAGCGCTGCCCCCAGCGCCCGCCTCAGTTCCCCGGCATCGAGGCGCCGGCCGGTGTAGAAGGCGACCAGATGGGCGCCGCCCCCGGCGAGTTCGGCGACGACGACCGCGCCGTCGCGTACTCCGTCCACCCGCAGCAGCGTGTTCTCGATCTCCCCGATCTCGATCCGGAACCCGCGGATCTTGACCTGGCTGTCCCGCCGCCCCAGGAACTCCAGCTTGCCGCCCGGGTGCCAGCGCCCCCAGTCCCCGGCCAGGTAGAGCCGCTCGCCCGGCCGGTAGGGGTCCTGCCGGTACGCCTCCCGGGTGCGCTCGGGATCGTTGACGTAGCCGCGGCCCACGCACACCCCCGAGAACGCGATCAGGCCGGGCGCGCCCAGCGGCACCAGGGACAGGTTCTCGTCGACGACCAGGACCCGTACGTTGCTGACCGGACGGCCCAGCAGCACCCGGTCCGGCACCTCGCGCATGACCTCGTGGTTGGTGTCGTCCGACGTCTCGGTCAGGCCGTAGGCGTTGACCAGGGCGACGTCGGGCTTCAGCGCGAACCAGCGCTGGACCAGCTCCCGTTTCAGCGCCTCACCGGTCACCGACACGTACCGCAGGGCGGGCAGCTCGCGCGGGTGCCGTTCCAAATACGCGGCCACCACCTCCAGGTAGGAGGGCACGACCTGCGCCACCCCGGCCCCGCCGCGTTCCAGCGTGTCGACGAACCGCTCCACGTCCACGACCGCGTCCTGCTCCACCAGCAGCGTCCGCCCGCCCACCAGCAGCGCGGCCAGCAACTGCCACAGCGAGATGTCGAAGCACTGCGGGGCCGTCTGCGCCACCACCGTCTCCGGGCCGATCCCCAGGTCGTCGATCTTGGCGAACAGGTGGTTGAGCATGCCGGCGTGCTCGCACATCGCGCCCTTCGGCTCGCCCGTGGAGCCGGAGGTGAAGTAGATGTACGCCAGCCGGCCGGGCGCCACCTCCAGACCGAGGTCGCCGTCGGCGTGGTCCTCCGCGTACGCGTCCCCCACCAGCAGCTTCTCGATGCCCGGTGCCTGCCCGGCCAGGGCCTCGTCCAGGGTGGCGGTGCTGCCCGGCTCGGTCAGCGCGATCCGGCAGCCGGACCGGGCCAGGGTCGCCGCGATCCGCCCGGCCGGGAAGTGCGGCTCGATCGGCAGGTAGACACCGCCGGCCTTGAACACCGCGAGCACCGAGGCCAGCCAGTCCAGATCGCGTTCGGTGACCACCGCCACCACGTCCTCCGGGCCCAGCCCCCGCGCCAGCAGCGCCCGCGCCAGCCGGTTCGCGCGGGCGTTCAGCTCGCCGTACGTCCACGAGCGGTCCCCGTGCACCGCGGCCACGGCGTCGGGACGCTCCCGCACCCGCTGCTCGAACAGCTCGTGCGCCCGCGCGTCGGGCAGGGCGCGCTCCGGTCCGGCCAGCCCTTCGAGCTGCTCGCGCACCTCCTCGTCCGGCAGCAGGCTCTGCCGGGCGTGCTCGGCGTCCGCGTCGGCGGCCATCAGCGCGAGCGCGGCCAGGTGGTAGCCGCAGATCCGGGCGGCCGCCGAGGCGTCCAGCACGTCGGTGCGGTACCGCAGCCGCAGTGTCATCCGCGCCTTGCGGTCGGACCAGCCCACGGCCAGCACGGTGCCCGCGGGCAGGGCGCCGTCGGCGCCGCGCCCGGTCTCCTGCCAGGCCCCGGCGGCCCAGGAGCCCTCCGGGTCGCACACCACCTCGTACGCCGGCTGTGTCAGCCCCAGCTCCCGGCGCAGCTCGCCCACGGCGAAGCCGCGGTGCGTGAGCAGGTCCGCCTCGACGCGGCGGGCGGCGCGCACCACACCGCGCCAGGTGGGGGGCGCGACCGTCAGCCGGCAGGGGAGCGGGTCACCGTCGCCCACCGCGTGCCCGGTCACCACGTCCGGCTCCCCGCAGAGCGCGGACAGCACCTTGGCGTGGGCGGCCAGCAGCACCGCGCTGACCGGGACGCCCAGTTCGGCGGCCAGGGCGCGCACCGCCTCGGCCACCTGGGCCGGGACCGTCTCCTCGTGCCCGGCCACGCCGGCGACGGGCCGCGGCGCCCACCGCGGTACGGCGGTGAACCCGCCGGCGGTCAGCACATCGGTCCAGAAGTCCCTGTCCGCTGCCACGAGCGTTCCCATCGAATGACCCTTCCTCAGTTCGCCTTCGGGGCGGCGGGGTTGCCTTCCCATTCCGCGTCGGGCGGGACTTCCTCGCCCTTCATCAGAAAGGAGTCGGGCGCCAGCACCGCCCGGTCGCCGAGCGTCACGCCGTAGTGCACGTGCGCGCCGACGCCGAGGGTGACGCCCGCGCCGAGTGTGGTGCGGTCGGACTTGAAGGTCCCGTCCTCCTGCGAATGGCACTGGATCTTGCTGCCCGCGCTGAGGGTGCAGTCGTCGCCGATGGCGGCCAGCGTCCGCTCCGTGATGAAGCATCCGTCGTCGAAGACCCGCCGGCCGATGCGCACCCCGGTCAGCCGCCAGACCAGAGCCTTGAACGGTGTGCCGTTGAAGATGGCCAGGTAGTGGTCCGGCACCTTCCACACCCGTTCGTGCCACCAGAAGTACGGCTCGTAGATGGAGCACAGCTTCGGCCGCAGCGGGCGGAAGCCGGTCAGGCACCGCTCCAGCAGGATGTAGAACCCGGTGGTGAGCACCAGGGTGAGGGCCAGGTAGCAGCCGATCACGATGTGCCCCAGGGTGCCGTACAGGCCGACCGAGCCGAGCGCGAAGGCGGTGAGCAGTGCCGTGTGCAGCCAGCGCATCAGCAGGTGCAGGGCCATGGAGCGCAGGTTGTAGCGGTTCTTCGCGGCCAGACTGCGGCGCAGCGCGTCGCCCGTGCGCAGGTGGTCGAAGCGGGTGTCGCGCTCGACCGAGCGGGGGATCTCGAAGCAGGGCGAGCCGAGCAGTCCGACCCCCTCGCGGACCTCGCCGTCGAGGGGGACCATCACCTTCGTCGCCAGCAGGCAGTTGTCACCGGTGCGCGCCCCGGCCGGGTAGGCGATGTTGTTGCCGAGGAAGTTGCGGGCCCCGATCGAGGCCCGGCTCATCCTGAAGGACGTACGGGAGTAGTCGGCGTTCAGGACCGACAGGCCGTCGGCCACCATCGTGCCGCCGCCGACGGAGACCAGGAACGGGGACTGGTGCTGGACCTCGGTGCCGAAGTTCGAGCCGGTCTGCTCGACCTCGCAGAGGTCGTACCCGATGCCGCGCAGGTAGGGGACGATGTAGGAGCTGTCCCCGAACAGCCAGGTGAAGAACCTGACGTTGGTCAGGCCGGCGATCAGCCGGTGCACGGCGTAGTGGAAGCCGTAGAGCGGATAGACCCGGTCGGGGCGGATCACGCGGTGCAGTACCCGCGGCACGGTGCACAGGGCGAGCAGACCGAGCAGGAGACCGCCGAAGAACAGCACCGAGGACACGATCAGGGTGTCGCCGAGGAACTCCCCGGCCGTGGTGCCCCGGGTCTCGGCGGTCAGTCGTTTGCTGAGCACCGGGACCTCCGCGAACAGCATGTACACCCCGCCCACGGCGAGCGGGAGGTACAGGAGGAACAGCTGCAGCAGGGTGGTGAGCGCGAAGCCGGCCCGGCGCAGCGTGCCGCACCGGGCCGGGGGGACCCGTACGTGATCGACGTGCGTGGGCTGGGCCGGGGAGCCGTGCCACCGCTCGCCCGCCGGGATGGTCCGGCCCCGGTACAGGGCCGAGGCGTGGCCGAGTTGGGCGGCGTCGCCCATGGCGGTGTCGATGTCGAGGACCGTCTTCTCCCCGATGAAGACGTCCCGGCCCAGGGTGACGCGGCCGGTCTGGATGGCTCCGGCGTGCGCCCGGTAGCCCAGGAACACGGCGTCGTTGCGGATCACCGTGCCGGCCCCGATGGTGAGCAGGTCGGTGCAGACCGGAACCGACCGGGAGAGGATCGTGACGTCCTTCCCGATCCGCGCGCCCAGCGCCCGCAGGTACATGACGTACAGCGGATTGCCGACGAACAGGACCATGGGGTTGGCGTGGAGCAGTGACTTGACGACCCAGAAGCGCAGGTACGCCATGCTCCACACGGGGAACTCCCGGGGCTTCCAGCGGCCGACGAGCACCCATTTCACGAGGACCGGGAAGGCGCACAGGGCGAGGAATCCGCTCGTGCCGCACAGGAACGAGCGAACGTAGATCTGGACGAGGCCCGATCCGGCCGCGACCCATTCGTAGGCCTGGGCGGTGGCCATGCCGATGACGAAGGAGTAGCCGAGGAAGATCAGCGCCTGGAGCGCCCCGCACACCAGGTGGTTGCCCGGCACGTGCGGTGCGGGCGCGGGCGCGGGCGCCGGCGCGGAAGCCGGTGCCGGCGGTGGTGCGGCCGCCGTGGCGGGGCCGGCGGCCGGGGCCGCGGCCGGCGCGAGGGCGGCCGCCAGCTCGCGGAGGGTGGGGTGCCGGTAGATGTCCTTCATGGACACGGACGGCAGGTCGGGGTGTTTGCGCACCCGTGCGCAGAACTGGGCCATGACCAGGGAGTTGGCGCCCAGGTCGGTGAAGAAGTGGCTGTCCGCCGGTACCTGCTCGGTGTGCACGACGTCCGCCAGGATGCCCGCGAGGAGCCGCTCGGTGTCCGCCGTCGTCGGATCGGTGACTGCACGTCGGGCGACGGCGGATTCGTCCGGCCCGGGCATCAGGATGTCGGCAGACTTCTCCACCATGCGAACTCCCTGAGAAAGGTCGAAAACCGTCGGCCAGGGGTGGCCGGTCCCCGAGACCGTGCGTTTTCGCCTGATCACGAAACCATGGATCAGTCTTGTGCGGGGTTCACGGGGTTGCCACTCGGGTCGGGCGTGCCGATCCGCCGCCGAGCGGCCGACGTACCGCTGTTTCCGCTGCCCCGGGCAGGGCGGGGGCCTTCGGCGGGATCACCCGTATGGAGTTCACTCCCGGCCCCCGAGCGGGGCGCCGGGACGCCGCTTCGGGGGCCTCGGAGCCTTTTCGGGGGCCGGGAACCGGCCGAGTGGCCCACGGCGGTCCTGGCGCGCACACTGAGCTGAGACGCGGGGCCGCGACTGGCAGTGACGCGGGGCCGCCCGGAGCAGGACCGTACCGGCCCGTGGCCGGACCGTTCGTCGAGGGGGCCGATATGGCCGTAGAAATCCCGCCCCTGATCACACCCTCCCGGCTCAGGCGCCGCGGGGGCCTGTGGGGCGAATGCCTGGCGGAGTTCCTCGGGACCTTCGTCCTCATCGCCTTCGGCTGCGGCGTGGTCGCCATGGCGGTCGCGGCGCTGCCCGGATCGGGCCGGACGGAAGGACCCACGACTTTCTTCCTGGGCGCCGGGGACTGGCTGCTCATCACCTGGGGCTGGGCGTTCGCCGTGGTCTTCGGCGTGTACGTGGCCGGTGGCGTCAGCGGCGCGCACATCAACCCGGCGGTGACGCTGGCGTTCGCGGTACGGCGTAAATTCCCCTGGGCCAAGGTCGTGCCGTACTGGATCTCACAGGTGGTGGGCGCCTTCGCCGGCGCGGCCCTGGTGTACGGGGTCTACCACGACGCGATCAACACGTTCGACCAGGCCATGAAGGGTCCCAAGACGCACGGGCACACCGTCGCGTCCTTCTCCATCTTCGGCACCTTCCCGGCCCCGTACTTCCACGGCGGCTACTGGGGGCCGCTGGTCGACCAGATCGTCGGCACCGCCCTGCTGGTCATGCTGATCGTGGCCGTCGTCGACCTGCGCAACACCGCGGTGAAGGCGAACCTCGGGCCGCTCGTCATCGGCTTCGCCGTGGCGGCCGTCGGCATGTCCTACGGCGCCAACGCCGGGTACGCCATCAACCCGGCCCGCGACTTCGGCCCCCGGCTGTTCACGTTCTTCGCCGGCTGGGGCGACCTCGCGCTGCCGGGCAGTGAGCCGGGCTCCTTCAGCGCCTACTGGTGGGTCCCCATCGTCGGGCCGCTCGTCGGCGGTGTGGTCGGCGTGCTGGTCTACGACCTGTTCATCGGTGACGTCCTGCACATCCGCGCCCAGCAGGCCGAACTGCCCGAGGTGGGCCGCACCCGCGGCACCGCGTCGGACGAGGAGTAGCGCGGGCGCGGCACCCGCGGCGGTCCTGGCGGACGCCGCGGGTGCCGCGCCGTCGTGGTCGCGTCGCGGTGCGGCTCAGCCGTGGTAGGAGATGTAGCCGTTGCCGTCGCGGTCGTCGCGCCTCTTGGTGTAGGAGTGCACGTCGGCGCGGGCGCCGGAGGGCTTGTACAGGTAGATGGTGTCCTTGTCGTTGTTCCAGATGAAGTTGCAGTTCTGGCGGTAGGCGACGTTCTTCGCGTCGGACTCCCTGCCCTTGCCGCCGCGCAGCTTCACGTAGTCGCCGGGCTCCAGGTAGTGGTCGGCGGAGAACCTGAAGCGGTTGCCGGCGGCGTCCTTGACGACGTAGCCCTTGAGGTTGACCCGCGAGGTGCGCGAGTAGTTCTTGATGGTCAGGTACTCGTCCTTGGCGTTGCCCTTGGTGCAGCTGTTGGAGTCCCGCCCGGGAGCGTCGTACTGGACGCCCTTGATCTTCAGGGCGGAGGAGTACTCGGCGGCCTGTGCCGGAACCGCGGCGACGACGGCGACCGTCCCCGCCGTGGCGGCCGCGGCCAGCACGGAACGTATGCGCATGAGGATCCCCCCTCGGTGATGCGGATGGAGCGTCAGGAGCATACACAGGCGTGGCGGAACGGTGGCGGGGGAGTGGAGGAAACGTGAAGGCTGGCGGGGCGGCAGACCTGGAGGTCAGGCCCGGGTCCTCGCCGGTGGCGGGAGGGGGCGGGCCCGGCGCGGGGGGCGCTCGCGTACGCGGCGCACGAGGTCCACGGCGGCCTCGGGCCACTGCGGGTGGTCGAAGGCGAAGCCGGCGTCGAGCAGGCGGCCGGGGACCACGCGCCGGCTCTTGAGGAGCAGTTCGGTGTCCGTGCGCAGCACGAAGGCGCCGGCCTGAGCCATCCACCGCGTGGCCGGCAGGCCCACCGGGACGCCCCAGGCGGTGCGCAGCACGCGCATGAGGGCGCGCTGCGTCAGGGGCGCGGGAGCGGCGAGGTTGACCGGCCCCTCGATGTCCTCCCGCGCCGCCAGGAACAGCACGGCACGCACGAAGTCCTGCTCGTGGATCCAGGAGACGTACTGCGCGCCGCCCGCCACCGGTCCGCCGACGCCCAGCCGCGCCAGCCGCAGCAGCACGTCGAAGACCCCGCCCCGGTCGGGGCTCATCACCATGGCGGTCCGCAGGGCGACCTTGCGGGTGTGCGCCGTCGCGGCCCGCTCCTGTTCCCGCTCCCAGGCGCGGGCGATGTCCACGCTGTAGGCCCAATACGCGGGGACGCCGGGTTCCGACCCGCCGATGACGCCGGTCGCCTCGTCGTGGGGCGCGTCGAAGCGGTGCGCGTAGACGGTGGCGGTGCTCATCTGCAGCCACAGGCGCGGGGGCCGCCGGGCGGCGGCCACGGCCTCGCCCACGACCCGGGCGGATTCCACCCGCGACTGTTTCATCGCCCGCAGGTTGTCCGGCGTGTAGCGGCAGCTGACGCTGCGTCCGGCCAGGTTCACGACCAGGTCGCAGCCGTCGACCGCTTCCGCCCACGGCCCCAGCGTCCTTCCGTCCCACAGGACCTGCCCCGCGCGCCGCGGACGCCGGGTCAGTACGACGACCTCGTGACCGGCCGCGGTCAGCGCCCGCTCCAGCACGGTGCCCACCTGACCCGTCCCGCCCGGCAGTACGACCTTCATCGGACCTCGCCCCCCCCTTTTTGTCGGTGAGGGTGATCCTACGCCTTTCTTGAACGCGTTCAAAAAAATTATGGCGGTCGTCCGGGACTCCGGAACGGCTTGACCCTCACGCGGCGTGAGGCCCCAGGGTGAGGCGCATGAGCGACCACTTCAACGCGTTCGAGATCAGCCCCGTGCCCGCTCCCGGCCCGGACGCCACCCCGCCCGAGCCCTTCCGCGGCATCTACGGAATGCCCGCCTTCGTCACCGTCCCCACCGGCGACATGGCGGCGTCCGTGGACTTCTGGACCCGCGGGCTCGGCTTCTTCGAACTGTTCACCGTCCCCGGCAGGCTCGTGCACCTGCGCCGGTGGGCGTTCCAGGACGTACTCCTCGTCACGGCGGCGGACGTTCCGGAGCGGGCACCCGCGATGAGCGTCGGTTTCGCCTGCGTGCTCAGCCAGGTGGAACCCCTCGCCGAGGCCTGCCGCGCGCTGCGCCCGGACTCGGTCGAGGGTCCGCGTGACACCCCCTGGAACACCCGCGACGTGACCGTGATCACCCCCGAGAACGCGCGGATCGTCCTCACCGCGGCGAAGCCCCTCGACCCGGCCGGCGAGGAGGCGCGGTACCTCGAAGCGGTCGGCATCGTCGCGCCGGGAGCGGGTCGCGGCGACGGCGACAATGGGGAACATGCCTGACACCACCGATGCCGGGGGCCTGACCGTCGGTCAGGTCTCGGCCCGTCTGGGCGTGACCGTCCGCGCGCTGCACCACTGGGACGAGACGGGGCTGGCGCGCCCGTCGCTGCGCACCGCTGCCGGGTACCGGCTCTACACCGCCGCCGACCTCGAACGTCTGCACCGCGTCGTCGTCTACCGTGAGCTGGGTCTGGGCCTGGACAGGATCCGGGCCGTCCTGGACGACCCGGCCGCCGACGTGCCCGGTGCGCTGCGCGCGCAACGCGCCCAGGTCGCCGAACGGATCGAGCGCCTCCGGCAGCTCGATGCCGGACTGGGCCGGATGATCGACGCCCACGAGCGCGGCCCGCTGCTGAGCGCCGGCCAGCAGGCCGCGGTCTTCGGCCCCGGGTGGAACGCGGACTGGCCCCTCCAGGCCCGCCGGCGCTACGGGGACACGAGGCAGTGGCAGCAGTACGCCGAGCGCTCGGCCGCCCGCTCGCCGCAGGAGTGGCAGGAGGTCGCCGACGACGTCGCCGGCTTCGAGCGCGCGCTCGCGGAGGCGATGGACGCCGGCGTCGCCCCGGGCGACCCGGAAGCCGACCGGCTCGTCGAACGGCACCGGGAGGTCTTCACCGCCTACTTCCCCCTCACCCGGCGGATGCAGGTCTGCCTCGGCCGCAGGTACGAGACCGATCCGGGATTCGCCGCCCACTACGACGGCATCCGGCCCGGTCTCGCCGCGTGGTTCCGCCGCGTCATCGACGCCGGCGCGCGTGCCCACGGCATCGACCCGGACACCGCGACCTGGGAGTAGGCCCCCGGGCCCCGCCGGACGGTCCGGGGAGCAGGGCCGGCCGTTCGGTGCGCAGCCCCGGCGGGGCCGGGTCAGACGCCCGGCACGGGCCGCACGGTGAGGATCTGCTGGGCGTGGCCGACCGGGCCGTGCACGTCGTGCAGCACCGTACTCGTGATCCCCTGGCCGGCCGGACCGAAGACGACGGTGGTGTCCAGGCCGGTCCAGCGCCCCTCCGGCCGGCGGTGCAGGTGCACGGTCAGGTCGACGTTGGGAAACATCCACGCCTTGGGCGACTCGCGTACGGCGATGCCGTTGGCCGTGTCGACCAGAGCCAGGTAGGAGGCCAGCGGGCCGCACGGCTCCCCGGCCACCAGGGCGAGCGGAGTGGACACCCAGACGGTCGCGCGGCCGGGCCGCGGCGGCCCGACGGGGCGGACGTCGAGGGAGGCGATGTAGCCGCCGGGCCAGTGGTCCGTCATCGGCCAGGGGGCGAGCCCGTCCGGACCGGTGAGCGGCACGGCCCCGCCCCCGGCGACCGAGGCGGTGTCCTGCGCGGCCAGCAGCCAGGCACGGGCCCGGACCACCGGGCGCCCGGCGACGCGTACGACGGCCTCCAGCAGTTCGATGGTGCGGCCCGGCCGGACCGTGTCCACCTCGATCTCGCACTCCTGGAGCGCCAGCCGGCCCAGGATGTCGTAGCTGATCCGCGACAGCAGCAGACCGCTGGGCGGCCGCGTGGCGAGATAGCGGTCGATCGCGTGGACGACGAGACCGCCGAGCGGGCTGAAGTGCAGCTCGGTCTCGTCCCAGGCGCCGCTCGCACGGGCCGTGGGCGTGAAACGGTGGTCGCCGGTACGGACGTAGTAACTGCCGGGAGCCGCAGTGCCGGTGCTCAACGGGCGCCTTTCCTCGTCTTGGTCAGCATGCGCGGGTCACCTCACGCACAAGTACTTCAGGGACCGCCCCCAGCAGGCTGGTCCGCCGCGCGAGCCGGCCGGTCCCCGGGGAGCCCCGGGCAGGATGCCATGACGCTGCTGCCCGGCCCGGGGCAGGGTGCCCCGCCGGCCGCTCCCTCTGCGGCCGGGCGGCCGAGGCGGGGTGGACGCACCCGGGCGGGTTCGCAGGCGGAGCGGGGCACGGCGTCCGGAGCCGTCGCGGCGGCGGCCCGCGTCAGGGCTCGCGGTGCTCGTGGGCCGCGCGGTCCAGTTCGTCCGCCTCCGCCTCGGCCAGCCGCCGCTCGGCGGCCACGTCGAGGGAGCGGGTCAGCCACCAGTACAGCAGCGCGGAGACGGGCAGCCCGACGAACAGGGAGATGTCCGCGCCGCCCAGCGCCTTCGCGGCCGGTCCGACGAAGAGGGTGCCGACGGAGAAGAACGGCACCATGGCGGCGAACCCGGCGAGGTAGGAGACGATCCCCTGCACGCCCCAGCGGCCGTACACCCCGTGCGGGTCGAAGATCTCCGCGACCGCGTAGTGGCCGCGGCGCACGACGTAGTAGTCCATGAGGTTCACCGCGGTCCACGGGATGAACAGGTAGAGGACCAGCAGCAGGAAGTCGTTGAAGTCGCGCAGGAAGTGCGAGGTCGCGGCGAGCGCGCCGCCGAGCGAGAGCGCCGCCGTCACCGCCAGGGTCACCAGGCGCACGGTGAGCGTCGGGCGCACCTTGCGGAAGGAGTCGATGCCGCTGATCAGTGTCAGCGAGCCGCCGTACATGTTCAGCGCGGTGACGGACACCAGGCCGAGCGCGGCGAACAGCAGCACGACGGCGCCGAAGCCGGTGAACACGGTGTCGCCGGCCGCGTCGATCGACCGGATCGTGTCGAAGTCCCGGCCCGCCCAGGCCGCCAGCAGGGAGCCCAGCACCATCAGCCAGATGCCGCCGAGCGCGGAGCCGGCGTAGGTCCAGTAGAAGGTCTTGCGGACCGTGACGTCGGGCGGCAGGTAGCGGGAGTAGTCGGAGACGTAGATGGCCCAGCTGATCTGGTAGCCGGCGACCACGCCGAACTGGGCCAGGAACGGGGTCCACCGGAAGCCGCCCGGGTCGAAGGAGCCCGCCGGGTAGTGCAGGTTCACCAGGACGCCCACGGTGAAGATCCCGAAGACGACCAGGAAGGTGTACGTCAGGAAGCGCTCGGCCTTGTGGATGACGTCGTAGCCGACCAGCGCGACCACCAGCCCGAGCACGGTGACCACGAGCACCCAGAGCTTGACGCCGCCGTGCAGGGTGGCGTGCAGGGCCTGCCCGGCGAGGATCGTGTTGAAGACGTTGAACCCCGCGTACTGCACATAGGCGAAGAGCCACACGAGCAGGGCGCCGACGTAACCGAACTGGGGCCGCGACTGGATCATCTGCGGCAGCCCCAGCTGCGGGCCCTGGGCCGAGTGGAACGCCATGAAGAAGGTGCCGACGAGGGTGCCCGCGACGATGGCCAGGAGCGACCAGAGGAGGTTGCCGCCCCCGGTGATACTGATCAGGCCCACGGCCAGGGTGGCGATCTGCGCGTTCGACATGAACCACAGGGGGCCCAGGTGCCACAGCTTGCCGTGCCGCTCGTCCAGGGGCACGTAGTCGATGGACCGGGTCTCCAGACCCGTCACCCGCGGTTCAGCCGACGCGCTCACGGCACCTCCAGGGACCGACACACCCCTGTGGCCACGGTCGGCCCCGCGAGGGCGGTGGTCAAGCCGGGCGGCGGGCGGCGCGTGCGACCGGACGGGCTGGGCGCGCCCGCGGGCGGCCCGGCGCCGCTCAGCCCGCCAGGACCTCCGCCCAGCGGCTGGTCCCGGCGTCGTCCGCCCGGACGCCGCACCGGGCCGACAGCGCGGTGACGATGCCCAGGCCGCGGCCGTGCTCGTCGGGGTCGGGGGCCGAGCCGGGCGCGGGGGGAGCCGCGGGACCCGGGTCGCTCACCTCCACGTGGACCGCGCCGCGGCCGTCGACCGGCACCCGCCACAGCCGCAGGGTCGCGGGCGGCCGGGCGTGCACGAGCGCGTTGGTGACCAGCTCCGAGACCACGAGGAGGACGTCGTCGGCGGCGTCGGCGGGCAGGTCCCAGCCGCCCAGCAGGCGGCGTACGCGACGGCGTACCGCCGACACGGCCCCGGGCGTGTGCAGCAGGGGGAAGGCGTGGTCGACTTCCCCGTGGGGCGCGGCGTCGAGCTGCGCTACGGTCATGTGCCTTCCTCCTCCGGCAGGTGCCGCCGCCCGCCGTCCGGGCGCGACGTGTCACGCTAAGGAACAAAAGCCCCGCAGGTCAATGAACCGCGGTCGGCATTACCGAACAACAGTCCTGAGCGGGACAAACAGGGCTAATATCGCCCCATGGCCGGACCCGTCCAGTCCATCGAACGAGCCGCGGCGATCCTGCGCCTCCTCGCCGGGGGCCCCCGCAGACTGGGGCTCGGGGAGGTGGCGTCGTCCCTCGGCCTCGCCAAGGGCACCGCACACGGCATCCTGCGCACCCTGCAGCACGTGGACTTCGTCGAACAGGACGAGACCACAGGAAAGTACCAGCTCGGAGCGGCACTGCTGCATCTGGGGACCAGTTACCTCGACGTCAACGAACTGCGCTCGCGCGCGATCAACTGGGCCGACGCGCTGGCCGCCCGCAGCGGCGAGGCGGTGCGCATCGGCACGCCGCTGGAGGGCCGGGTCCTCGTCATCCACCACGTCTTCCGGCCCGACGACACCCTGCAGACCCTCGACGTCGGCGCGCTGCTGCCGCTGCACGCCTCCTCGCTCGGCAAGGTCCTGCTGGCCTTCGGCACCGCCACCCTCGGCCCCCTGCCCCCGGACGGCCTGGAGGCGTACACGCGGCACACCCTCGTCGTCCGCGAGGACCTGGACCGGGCGCTCGCCGAGATCCGCGAGGTCGGCTGGGGCGCGGAGGTCCAGGAGATGGCCATGGGCGACGCGGGGATCGCCGCGCCGATCCGCGGGCACGGCGGCCTGGTGGTGGGCGCCATCTGCCTGTCCGGCCCCGTCGAGAGGATCTGCGACCCCCGGGGCAGGCCGCTGCCCGCGCTGACCGCCCTGCTCCGGGAGGCCGCACGGGCGATTTCCCGGGACCTGGGAGCGGGCCGCTGGTAGACCCCGGTAGGCCTCTCCTGTCAGGCACCCCGCAGACCCCGACAGGTCTCCGCACCCGCGCGACGCACCGGAAGGCAGGACCGACCATGGTTGACCGGTATGTGATGTCCATCGACCAGGGCACCACGTCCACGCGGTGCATCCTGTTCGACCACAGCGGACGGCTGTGCGCGGTCTCCCAGCGCGAGCACCAGCAGTACTTCCCCCGCCCCGGCTGGGTCGAGCACGACGCCGTGGAGATCTGGCGCAACGTCCAGCGCATCGTGCCCGAGGCGCTGCGGAACGCGGGCGTGGACGCCGGGGCCGTCGCCGCCATCGGGATCGCCAACCAGCGCGAGACGACCGTCCTGTGGGACCGGCGGACCGGGGCTCCGCTGGGCCGGGCGATCGTCTGGCAGGACACCCGCACGGCACCGCTCGTCGACGCGCTCCGCGACCGGCCCGGCGACGAGTTCTTCCTCGACCGCTGCGGCCTGCCCGCCTCCACCTACTTCTCCGCGCCCAAGATCCGCTGGCTCTTCGAGCACACGGAGGGCCTGGAGGAACGCGCCCGCAACGGCGACGTGCTGTTCGGCACGATGGAGAGCTGGCTGATCTGGAACCTGACCGGCGGCACCGACGGCGGCCTGCACATCACCGACCCCACCAACGCCGGCCGCACCATGCTCGTCAACATCCGCACCCTGACCTGGGACCCGGAACTCCTGGACTTCTTCGGAGTGCCGCGCGCCCTGCTGCCCGAGATCCGCTCCTCCGCCGAGAGCTACGGCGAGGCCCGCGCCCTGCTGCCGGGCGTGCGCATCACCGCCGCCCTCGGCGACCAGCAGGCGGCCCTGTTCGGGCAGACCTGCTTCTCGCCCGGCGAGGCCAAGTGCACCTACGGCACCGGCAGCTTCCTGCTCATGAACACCGGCACCGAGCTGGTCCGCTCCCGCAACGGGCTGCTCACCACCGTCGCGTACAAGATCGCGGGCGAGCCCACGGTCTACGCCCTCGAAGGACCCATGGCGGTCACCGGGTCACTGGTGCAGTGGTTCCGCGACCGCCTCGGCATGATCAATACCGCCCCCGAGATCGAGACGCTGGCCCGCACGGTGGAGGACAACGGGGGCTGTTACATCGTCCCGGCCTTCTCCGGCCTCTTCGCCCCCCACTGGCGCAGCGACGCGCGGGGGGTCGTCGTCGGCCTCACCTCCTACATCACCCGGGGACACCTGGCCCGCGCGGTCCTGGAGGCCACCGCCTGGCAGACCCGTGAGGTGGTCGACGCCATGAACGCCGACTCCGGTCTCGCCCTCAAGCAGCTCAAGGTGGACGGCGGCATGACCTCCGACCACCTGCTCATGCAGATGCTCGCCGACGTGCTCGACGTCCCCGTGGTGCGGCCCCTGGTCTCCGAGACGGTCTCGCTCGGCGCGGCGTACGCGGCCGGGCTCGCCGTCGGCTACTGGGCCGACCTGGAGGTGCTGCGCCGCAACTGGCACCGTGCCGGACAGTGGATCCCGCAGATGACCCCCGAGCGGCGGGCGTGGGAGTACGAGAGCTGGCAGCGGGCCGTCGAACGCTCCCTGGACTGGGTCCGTCCGCGCCCCGACGGCGTCTGACGCCCGCCGGGCCCCCCACGAATCGCCCCCGCCGCACTGGATACCCGGACGCCCAGGGGTTCGGAAGTGAGCCCCTTTGGGCTCTCCGCGCCGTGTGCCGCGGAGGGCCCTCACCCGTCCTTCACCCGCCTCACCCGGCTCCCCAACGGGATCGCGCCGGGGCGCGGCGGGGGCCGCCGGCCGGTCGTGCCGGTCACCGGGAATTCCGTGTCCGGGACGATTGCGCGGTGCGCGGCCGGGTACGCGAGCAGAACCGTGCCAGGGCGCAGCGCCCGGACGGGCCCCCCGACCGCCGCGACCAGGGACCTGCCATGGACACACCCTCGAACGACCACACCGCCACGCCCGCCCAGCAGGCACTGGACGTCCTCGCCGAGAACGCGGAGGACACCGGCGCGCTGGACACGCTGGCCGGCAGCGACGTGCTGGTGCCCGTGCCGGACGACGTCAGCGACGAGGACGCCACCGACCCCTCGGCGGTGGCCCTGCCCGTCCTGGAACAGCCGGGCGGAGTGCCGGTGGTGCCCGTGTTCACCTCGGAACTGGAGATGTCCGAGCTGCTGCCCTTCATCTCCCGGTACCGCCTGGTGCCCCTGGGCGCCCTCGCCTCCCAGTGGCCCGCCGACGATCTGTCGCTCACCATCGACGCCAGCTCGCCGCACGGCCTGACGCTGACCTCCGAGGGCGTACGCACCCTGCTGGGCCGCCCGCGGGGCTGACCCGCGGGCGGCCGGGCGTCCGTGTGTCTGCCGGACGCCGGGCGGCCGCGCGCCGCTCACGCGTCCTGGATGAGCCCGACGAGGTTGCCGTCGGCGTCCTTCACCGAGGCGATCATCCGCCCGCCGCCGACGTCCTGCGCGTCCTGGAGCAGTTCGCCGCCCGCCTCCAGCAGCGCCGCCAGGCGGCCCCGGATGTCGTCGACGTGCCAGTAGGGCACCGGGCCCGTCATGCCCTTGCCGTGCCCGTTGGGGTCGAGGCCGACGTCCTGGCCGGCCGCCTTGTAGCCGACGTAGTAGGGCTCGTCGGCGTACGGCTCGACCTGGAGCAGGGCGCCGAACAGGCACTTGGCACGGGCCAGGTCCTTGACGGGGTAGACGATCGTCTTGAGGCCGGTGGTCATGGTGGGCTCCTCGCTGGTGGGCCGGATCCGACGGGTGCGTCGGTGGTTCCACCGTAGGGCGGGGGAGGGCGGGACGGCTTCTTCGATCCTGACCGGTCCCGCCGCGCCCCGCGCCTCCCGTCCCGCCACGCCGAGCCGCGCCTGACCAGCTCCGTCGGAGGATCACTGCACCGGTGCTCGGCCGCCGAGGACGCGGGCGTCGCGCCGCGCACCGGACTGTCCCGCGACGCCGAAGCGGCGCGCCGCAGCGGTGCGTCCGGCACCCGTCTCCTCGCCGTCGACCGCACCGGCTCCGGCGTGAAGGTGCCGCTGGAGGGACCCGGCACCGAAGTGCTGACCGGCGAAGCCGTCGCGGGCCGGTTCGCGGTGCCCGCGGGCGCCGTGCGGGTGGTGCGCCTCGGCCGCGGCTGAACCGCCGCGGGGCCGGACCGGGTCGCCGAGCCGCGCCCGGGGAGTGCCGGGCCGTACGCGGCGGGTGCCGGGCCGCACCGGTGTGCGCGGGGGCGCGTTTCCGCGCATGCTCCCGCGCGCACACCCCCCGCGCCGGCCTCCGCCGTCCGGTACCGGCCAACGGCCGTCGAGTCCCGGTCAGCGCGGGTCGCTCCGCTCCCTGGCGGGAAACGTCAGGACGGGACGGGCGAGTGGCCCACGACAGGAGGCGGAGATGCTGCGGACCCCCGCCGGCCGGACACGTCTGGCCATCCTGGAGTGGCTCGAGGACCCGGTCCCGTCCCCGCGGCGCCGCGCGCCCCGCGTCCTGACCGCCGGCCGCGCGGCGCGCGGCAGGACCGCACGGTCCGTCGCCGCGGGCCTCGGCATCCCCCGCCGGGTCACCGAGAACCACCTCGCCCTCCTCGCCGGCCTCGGCCTCGTGCGCGCCCGGCGCGTCGGCCGCCGTACCTACTACCGGCGTGACGAGGCCCGCATCGCGCAGGTGAGCCGGATGTTCGAGAACGGCTGGTGACGGGGGCGAGTTCAGACGGACAGGGGGTGGACGTCACCGGGACTTCATCTTGGCGCAGTAAGAGTGTCTGCGACGCAAGAGCGTCTACAACACTGTCGACCAGACATCCCCAGAACTGGATCCCATGAGCGCCATCTCCGTCGGTCAGGCCGTCGTCCTCGGAGTCGTCGAGGGGGTGACCGAGTTCCTCCCCGTGTCCTCCACCGGCCACCTCAAGATCGCCGAGGGGCTCATGGACATCCCGGTCGACGACAGCTCCGTCGTCGGGTTCTCCGCCGTCATCCAGGCCGGCGCCATCGCCGCCGTGCTCGTGTACTTCTTCAAGGACATCGTGCGGATCGTCTCCGCCTGGTTCCGCGGCCTGACCGACCGCGAGCAGCGCCACCACCACGACTACAAGTTCGCCTGGTGGGTGATCTACGCGACCATACCGATCGTCGTCGTGGGGCTGGCCGCCAAGCCGCTGATCGACGGGCCGCTCGGCTCGCTGTGGGTGGTCGCGGGATCGCTGATCGCCGGCAGCGCCGTGATGTGGTGCGCCGACCAGATGGGGCGGCACAAGCGCGGCGAGGACGACACCTCCTTCAAGGACGCCATGCTGGTCGGCACCTCGCAGATCCTCGCCCTGCTCTTCCCCGGCTTCTCCCGCTCCGGCGCCACCATGTCCACCGCCCTGATCCTGGACCTGGACCGCGTCGCCGCCACCCGCCTCTCCTTCTTCCTCGGCATCCCGGCACTCACCGGCGCCGGCCTGTACGAACTCAAGGACGCGCTGGGCGCCGGCGTGGGCGCCGCTCCGCTGGCCGCCGGCACGGTCGTGTCGTTCGCCGTCGCCTACGCCTCCATCGCCTGGCTGCTGAAGTTCGTCGCCAGGCACTCCTTCAACGCCTTCGTCCTCTACCGCATCGCCGTCGGCGTGCTGCTCTTCGGGCTGCTGGGCACGGGCGTCCTGGACGCGTAGTCCCGATCCGGGACACATGGCGGCGATCCGGGAGGGTGCGGGGCCGGCTCGGGACACATGGCGGCGATCCGGGACCGGGCGGGCCGGCTCGGGACGCACCGGCCCCGTCCGCGAGGGCGCGCCCGGTCCGGCGCGGTCCGCCGGTGCCGGGGCGCGCCTGCGAGGGCCGGGGCCGGGGCCGGGACGAGCCGGGGCGGGACTTGACACCCCCGCCCCGCAGGCCGGACCATCGCACCGTGAACCTGTCAGACAGCCAGACAGGTGGGCAGGCACCCCGGCGCGTCAGCGCCATGGAAGCGGTCCTCACCCACCTGCGCGACGCCATCGAGCGCGGCGCCTACGCGATCGGCGACAAACTGCCGTCCGAGGCGGAGCTGTGCCGCACGCTCGGCGTCTCCCGGCCGGTGCTGCGCGAGGCCCTGCGCGCCCTGCAGACCATGGGCCTGACCGTCTCGAAGACCGGCAGGGGCACCTTCGTCGTCGCCCACTCGGTGGAGGACCCCACCTTCGGCGACTACACCGCCGGCCACCTCATGGAGGTGCGTCGGCACATCGAGATCCCCGTCGCGGGCTACGCCGCCACCCGGCGCACACCGGAGGACCTCGACCGTCTGACCCACCTGCTGGAGCGCATGGAACAGGAGACCGACACGACCTCCTGGGTCGCGCTGGACACCCTGTTCCACCTGTCCGTCGCCCAGGCGGCCCAGAACCCCGTCTTCCGCCGTGTCATCGAGGAGATCCGGGACGCCCTGGCCCGCCAGTCCGCGTTCCTCAACGAGCTGGGCGGCCGGCGCGAACAGTCCGACCGTGAGCACCGGGCGCTCCTCGACGCGCTGGTCGCCGGCAGCGAGCAGGACGCGGTGCGGGCCATGTCCCACCACCTCGACCGCGTCGAGACGACCCTCACCGACATCGTGCGCTCCCCGCACACCCCCACCACGGCCGGCGCGTGAACCCCGCGCGGGGCCGAGCCACCCACCCACCAGTGATCCAGGCAGTGATGTACAGCAGCTTTCCCGCCGAGGCACCCCTCGTCCGCGAACCCCGCCACGTCCCCGTCGCCCACCTCGTCCGCGGCGGGGTGATCGAGGGCGTCCACCACGGCTCCGTCGTCGTCCTCGGCGTCGACGGCCGGGTCTCCTTCGACCTCGGCGACCCCGAGGCCGCCTTCTACCCGCGCTCCGCGCTCAAACCCGTCCAGGCCGTCGCCATGGTGCGCGCCGGGCTCCCGCTGGAGGGCGAGCTGCTCTCGCTGGCCGCCGCCAGCCACTCGGGCGAGGAACGCCACCTCGCCGGCACCCGGCGGATCCTGGAGCTGGCCGGGCTGACCGAGGACGACCTGCGCAACGTCCCCGACCTGCCCTTCGACCCGGTCGTCCGGGACGCCTGGGTGCGCGAGGGCCGGCTGCCCTCCCGGCTCGCCCAGAACTGCTCCGGCAAGCACGCGGCCATGCTCTACACCTGCCGGCTCAACGGCTGGTCCCTCGAGGAGTACCTCGACCCGGCCCACCCGCTCCAGCAGGCCATCGCCGAGATCGTCGAGGACCTGACCGGGCAGCGCGTCGCGCAGGTCACCGTCGACGGCTGCGGCGCGCCGCTGTTCGCGGTCTCCCTGCACGGCCTGGCCCGGGCCGCCGCCCGGATCACCACCGCCGTGTCCGGCACCCCCGAGGCCCGCGTGGCCGACGCGATGCGCGAGCACGCCGAGATGGCGTCCGGCTCCGGCCGGGACGTGGCGGCGCTGATGCGGGCCGTGCCCGGACTGCTCGCCAAGGACGGCTTCGAAGGGGTCCAGGTCGCCGCGCTGCCGGACGGCCGGGCCGTCGCCGTGAAGATCTCCGACGGGGCGAACCGGGCCCGGATACCGGTCGCGGCGGCCGCCCTCGTCCGGGCGGGCGTCGACGCCCGCCTGCTCACCGAGTTCGCGGGCGAGACACTGCTCGGCGGCGGCCGTCCGGTCGGCAGCGTCCGTCCCGTCCGTGCGCTGGACCCCGAGGCGGACCCGCGCCCGGACTCGGACCCGGAGCGCTCCGCGGCCCCCGCCCGCGTCTGACGTCCGGCCACGGCCCGTGTCCGCCGGCCGTACCGCCCGGCCCGAGGTGACGGGCAGGGGCCCGGGGGCGGCGCTGCTGCCCGCGGCCTGTGCGTGAGGGCTGAGGCGATCCGGGCCGCCGCAGCCGCGAGGATGCCGGCGGAGCCTCGGCCCGGCTCGCGTCGAGCCCGGGGCGGTACCCGGCGGGCGGCCGGGGCCGTGAGCAGGCCGGTACGTGCCGGTCCCGGCGCGGTGCGCGGGAGCCCTGGGCGGTACGTGCCGGTTCCGGCGCGGTGCGTGAGTCCTGGGCAGTACGCCCGACCTGTCAGTGCGTACGAGTTCCGGGGCCGGGCGGGGCCGAGTGGCGTGGTGTCGCCGGTTACGGGGGTCAGCCGCGTGCGAGGCGCCTGGACCGGCGCCGCAGGCCCATCAGGACCGCTCCCGCGCCCAGCCCGGCCGCGCCGGCGATCGCGCCCGTCTGCGGCCAGTCGTCGGAGGCCGGTGCGGGCGGCGGCGGTGCGGGCGCCGGCTTCGGGACGACGACCTGGGCGCCGTGCGCGACCGGACGCAGTCCGTCGAGCGACCCGACCGGGTCGACGTGCCCGGCGGCGTCGAACCCCCAGTCGAGCAGGGCACGGGCCTCCTCGTACACCTCGAAGCCCTCACCCTCCTGGGGGTTCATCACGGTCACGATGAGGGTGCGCTCGCCCCGGTGGGCGGCGGCGACCAGGGTGTTGCCCGCGTTGGTGGTGTATCCGTTCTTGATGCCGACCAGCCCGGGGTAGGGCGTCACACCGTCGGCGCCGGTCAGCAGCCGGTTGGTGTTCGCGATCTCGAAGGTGCTGCCGTCGTTGCCGGGGAAGGAGGTCTCCACCGTGGAGCAGTAGCGGGCGAAGTCCGGGTTGCGCAGTCCGGCCCGCCCGAACACGGCCAGGTCGTAGGCGGAGGACACCTGTCCGTCGGCGTCGTAACCGTCCGGCGAGACCACGTAGGTGTCCATGGCGCCCAGGGAACGGGCCTTGACCTGCATCTGACGGGCGGTCTGGTTCCAGCCGCCGTTGAGCGCGGCGAGCACGTGCACGGCGTCGTTGCCCGAGTTGAGGAACACCCCGTGCCAGAGGTCGGAGACCCGGTAGGTGTGCCCTTCCACGACCCCGACCAGGCTGCTGCCCTCGCCGATCCCGGCCAGTTCCTTCGCGCTGACGGTGTGCTGGACACCGCCGGGGACGGCGGGCAGCACAGTCAGCGCGAACAGCGTCTTCAGGGTGCTCGCGGGCGGCAGTTTCTCGTGCGCGTTGTGGGCGGCGAGCACCTCCCCGGTGCCCGCGTCGGCCACCACCCACGACAGGGCGGAGACGTCAGGGGTCTCGGGTGCGCCGGCGCGCGGGCGCACCTGTGTGCCCTCGTGCTGGAGGAGGGCCGGCTGCGGTACCGCGGCGTTGGGCCGTCCCCGCGCCCCGGGGTCCGTGCCGGCCCGGTTCGCAGCCGCCACCGGCGAGGTCACTATGAGCATGCCGGCCGCGCACAGGGCGCAGGCCGACACGGCAGTACGGAGGGAGAATCCGATCGTCATATCGCAAACGTAGGGACGTGCCGGGGCAGGCGTGACCTTGCCGGGGGCCGAACGGGGACGACGAACACCCGGATGTCCCAGCCCGCGCGGCCGTTCGGGTCGCCGCCTGCGTCGCAGGGGGACTTCTCCGGCTTCCGCGCAGCCGTTGAGCGGGTCGGCCGAGGAGTCGGGGAGCTGAGCGGTGGGTCAGCTGAGCGGTGGGGCGGTCGGCCCAGCGGGCGGTCGGCCGGTCGGCCGGGCGGTCGGTGGGCCTGTCGGTCCGTGCCCGTGGGCCCGTGGGCCTGGCGACCGGTCAGTCGCTCGTCGCTCGGCAGCAGTGGGGCGGTCTAGCGGGCGGTCGGCCGGGTTGCCGAGCGGTGGACGGGCCTGTCGGCCCCGTCGGCCTGTCGGCCTGTCGGCCGGTCAGTCGCTCGTCGCTCGGCCGGTCGGCAGGGTCGGCTGGATCCGGCGCAGGAACGTGGCGTTGTCCGGCGTGCCGCGCAGCCGCTCCAGGAGGGTTTCGAGACCGCTGCGGCCGTCGCGGTGCCGCAGGACCCGGCGCAGACCGCGGGTCGCCGCCAACTCGGCCGGTGACAGGAGGAGTTCCTCCCGGCGGGTGCCGGAGGCGGCGAGGTCGACGGCCGGATGGACGCGGCGGGAGGCGAGTTCGCGGTTCAGCCGCAGCTCCATGTTGCCGGTGCTCTTCAACTCCTCGAAGAAGAAGTCGTCGGCGCGGGAGCCCGTCTCCACGAGCGCGGTGGCCAGGATGGTGAGCGAGCCGCCCTCCTCCGCCAGGCGTGCCGCCCCGAAGAGCCGCTTGGGCGCGTGCAGCGCTGCCGCGTCGACGCCGCCGCTGAGAGTGCGGCCACCCGCGGCCGCGGCGTTGTTGTGGGCCCGGCACAGGCGGGTCAGGGAGTCGAGGAGGATCACGACGTCCTCGCCCGCCTCCACCAGCCGCTCGGCCCGCTCTACGACGAGTTCGGCGAGTGCGATGTGCTGCCTGGGTGTCCGGTCGAACGTGGAGGCGTAGACCTCGCCGCGCACCGAGCGCCGCATGTCGGTGACTTCCTCGGGGCGTTCGTCCAGCAGCAGCACCATCAGCCGGCATTCGGGATGGTTGCCGGTGACGGCGGCGGCGATCTGCTGGAGCAGTACGGTCTTGCCCGTCCTCGGCGGTGCCACGATGAGTCCGCGCTGGCCCTTGCCGACGGGTGCGACCAGGTCCGTCACCCGCCCGGCGAGGCCGGCTGCCGGGTGTTCCAGACGCAGCCGCTCGCGCGGGTGCAGGGGCGTCAGGTCGTGGAAGCGGCGCCGGCCGGCGAGTCCGTCCGGGGTGCGTCCGTCGACGCGGGCGACAGCGGTGACGGTGTGCCGGTCGCCCTGCACGGCGTCGACGAGGTCGCCCTTGCGCAGCCCGTGGCGGCGGACGAGGGCGGCGGGGACCTGCGGGTCGGTGGGGGAGGGAAGGAGGCCGGGGCCGCGCAGACGGCCCTTCCCGCCGGTGTCGAGGTCCAGGACACCGGTGACGAGCCGGGGGGCCGGGGACGACTGCGCGTCCCTCGGAAGGCGGTCGAGTGTGACGGTCATGGGTGGGGGTCCTTTCACGGACGGAGGCGCACGGCACGGAAGAGGTGCGGGAGCGAGGAGAGCCACGCGGCGGCGCCGGGTACGGCCCGGACCGGGCCCGGAACGGGTGCCGCGGGCGGAACCACCACGGCGGTACGGCGGCCCGGTGGCGCACGGCGTGCGGTCGGGGGCCCGCGAGGTGGCGGTGGGAAGCTGCTGTGCCGGACGCGAAGGAGCCGGATCGGCAGTCGCGTCGGCGGACCAGCTCGGAAGAAGGGGAATCACATCGCACCGGCGCCCACAGGAAGAGGGCGTGACACAAGTGCTCCAGGCAACGTAACACGTTCACGCCCGTCCGGCCACCCCGAAGGCACGGTGACTCAGGACGGGTGGCTAAGCTGACGCGGATGTTCAGCCCGGAAGGACCCACGGTCCGCGAACTCGCCGTGCAGGCGCTGTCCTCCGTCGAGCACGGCTACGACCTGCTCGCCCCCAAGTTCGACCGCACCCCCTTCCGCACCCCGGACGCGGTGCTGGACGCCGTCGGATCGGTGCTGGAGCGGACCGGCCCCTACGGCGACGGGCTCGACCTGTGCTGCGGGACGGGCGCGGGGGCCGGCGTGCTGGCCCGGGTGTGCCGCTCCACGGTCACGGGCGTCGACTTCAGCGGGGGCATGCTCGCCGTCGCCCGGCACCGACACGGCCGGGCCGGAGACGCCCGGACGGCCGGTGCCCGGGGCACGGATGCTTGGGTCGCCGATGTCCGGGATGCGGGCGGCCGGGGCCCGGACGCCCGCACTCCGGACGACCGGCCCCCGGCTGCCCGGCCCATGGACGCGCCGGGCGCCGGACCAGGGGACGACCGCGGTCCGGGCCCCCGGCCGGCCTGGGTGCGCGCCGACGCGCGTGCCCTGCCGTTCCGTGCCGCCTTCGACCTCGTCGTCAGCTTCGGGGCGCTCGGCCACTTCCTCCCGGCCGAACTGCCCGCGCTCTTCGGACAGGTGCGTGCGGTCCTGCGGCCCGGCGGCGTGTTCGCGCTGCCGGTGTTCGCGCCGCCCCCGCCGCGTTCGAGGGCGTTCTGGGTGCTGCTCGGCTTCGACGCGGTGATGCGGGTGCGCAACGCCGTGTGGCGGCCGCCGTTCGTGATGTACTACCGCGCGTTCCGCTTCGGTGACGTCCTGCGGGAACTGGAGCGCGCCGGACTGCGGACGGAACTGCACGCGCTGCCCGGATTCGGCCGGCGCGCCGACGGCAGCCCGCGGGGTCGGCTGATCATGGCCCGACGGCTGCCCTGAGAGCCGCGGACAGAAGGGGCGCCAGGCTCGCGACGCCCGGCACGCACGCTCGTGGCGTTGCCGCAAGGTCCTGACAGTTCCGCCACAAGGACCCTCCGGCGCGTTGCGATCGCACGCACCGGACGCCGCGAGCCGATCGGGCTCCCCCTCTGTCCGCAGCTCTGAGACCGCCGCCGGCCGGTCCGGCCGAGCACGGCACGTCCCCGGCGGCCGGTACCGGGGCGCGGCGGCTCAGCCCGCCGCCGGCAGCGTGAACTCGTAGACGAGCGCGTCCTGCCGTGCGTCGACCACCAGGTCGGTGATCTCCAGGATGCGGGCGTACTGGTCGTGGACGCGCCGGGTCACGCGCACCGAGGGGCCGTCGGCGAGCCGGGTGATCGCGTCGCGGTGGTGCAGGGCCAGGCCCGCGCGGCGCATCCAGTCGTAGGCCCGGCGCAGTTGGGCGGCGCACGCCCCGTCGGCGCGCTCGCGGTAGCGGGCAAGCTCGTCCACCTCGGCGAGGGCCACGGGGGAAAACGATGTCACCGCGGTGCGCAGTCCGGTCCCGTCGGCCGTCGCCGAGCGGTAGCGGTGCACCAGGGTCGGCCGCCGCGGGGCGAGGCCCAGCTCCGCCGCGTGGTGCGCCGGCGGTGCCTCCCAGGCCACTGTGGCCCGGTCGAAGGCGTCCGGGGCGGCGGAGCGGGCGCCCACGGGGAAGTCCAGGAACGTGGACGGCTCGACGGGCAGGCCGGTCAGTGTGGCGTGGGTGCCGCGCCGGTCGGTGGAGACGAGCCCGTCCCGGCGCAGCACCTCCAGGGCCTGCCGTACGGTCTCCCGGCTGACCCGGAAGTGCGCGGCCAAGTGCCGCTCGCTGGGCAGGCGTTCACCGGGCGGGATGGTGCCGGCGCGCAGCTCGCCGAGCAGTTGGGTGGCGATTCTCCAGTACAGTGGCCGTCCCTCGGTCGCTCCTTCGGTCGTCGGTCGGGGGTGGGGGGTGGTGCGGGCCATGCCGCGCCTCCTGTTGGTGACGTACGGTAGCCATGCGGGCTCGGTGCGCCACCACATCTACCATTGGTCTAAACCAGTCGGAAGATGGTCCGCGCACTTCGACCGAAATCCGTCCATGCCCCACCCCTCACCGCGCCACCGGACCGCCTCCGGACGCCTCTCCTCCCGTCCGCGGGCCGGCCGCGTCGGACCTCCGGCCCGGCGCGGCCGCCGCCGCCGCCCAGAAGCTGCGTCAGGCGCGCGAGCGCAGCCAGCGCATCTGGGCCGCTTCCTGGTAGGGGCCGCCGCCTTCGTGGTCGTTGAAGTCGTACACCTCGATCGTCTTGTCCTGGTGCGCCCACGCGTTGAACGCGGCGAACACCGTGGACGGCGGGCACGTCTGGTCCTCCAGGGCCGCCGAGAAGAGGGCCGGCGCCCGGCCGCGGGCCGCGAAGTGGACCCCGTCGAAGTACGACAGCGTCCGCAGCACGTCCTCGGTGCGGCCGCGGTGCGTCTTGAGGTAGAGGCCGATCTCCCGGTAGGGGTGGCGGTCCGTCAGGGTCGCGGCGCGCGGGTAGTCGCACAGGAACGGCACGTCCGGCGCGACGGCGACGAGGTCCGGCACCAGGCCGCCCACCGCGATCGTGATGCCGCCGCCCTGGCTCGCGCCGAGCGCGACGGTCCGGGCGGAGTCGGTCAGCGGGTGTGAGCGGGCCGCCTCGACCGCGCGGACCGCGTCCGTGAACACCCGGCGGTAGTAGTAGTTCTCGGGCGCGTCGATGCCCCGGGTCATGAAGCCGGGGTACGCCGGAGCACCGCCCACCGGGTCGGCCGTGCCGCCACCGCCGCCCCAGGCGCTGCCCTGTCCGCGGGTGTCCATCACGAAGTGCGCCCGGCCCGTGGACGCCCACAGCAGGTGTTCGTGGGCCAGCCCGCGCCCACCGCCGTAGCCGACGAACTCCACGATCAGCGGCAGCGGCGCGTCGACGTGGGTGGGCAGGGTCAGCCAGCCCTTGACCGGGTGGCCGCCGAAGCCGGCGAAGGTGACGTCGTACACCTTGACCGTGCTCAGCCCGGTGTCGACGAGGTCGAAGCGCGCGCCGAGATCGTGCTCGCGCGCCTCCTGGAGGGTCTTGGACCAGAAGGCGTCGAAGTCCTCGGGCTCCGTGGAGGCGCTGCGGTACTCGCGGAGTTCGTCGAGGGGAAGGTCGAACAGGGGCATCGGCGACCGCCTTGGGGAGAGACGTACTGAGGATGATCACACCGTACGGCGGTGGTCGGATCACTCGCCAGACCCGGTCCGTGGACCGGACGGCCGGGCGGCGCGTCGCGGTCCGGGTGATCCGCAGGTCAGGGCGGCTGCGCGGGAAGGAGCGTCCGGCGGGCCGGACAAGTGGGGGCGGCCGGGCGGGGGCGCGGGTGATCGGGTCGGTGGGGGCGGCCGTGCGGGGGCGTGAGCGCTCTCGGGGAGCGCGCCCGGGCGCGCGGGCCGCACGTCCGCGCCCGGGCGGACCGCCGTCAGCCGAAGCGCTCCACGCGGACGCGGTCGACGGGCAGGCCCGCCGCGACGAGCAGCCGGCAGGCGTGCTCCGCGAAGGAGTTGGACCCGCACACGTACGCCTCCCAGCCGCCCTCGGGCGACTGGGCGACGAGCGGCGCCAGATGCGCTGCCGACAGCCGCCCCACCGGCACGCCGGCCGGGGCACGGCGGGTGAAGACGGCCGTGGTCTCCGCGCCGAACTCCCGGGCGTAGATGAGCTGTTCGGGGCTGCGCGCGGACACCAGCAGGCGCAGCGGCACGCTCAGCCGCCGAGCGCGGTGGTGGCGCACCATCGACATCAGCGGGACGACCCCGCTGCCCGCGCCCAGCAGCAGCGCGGGACGGTCGCCGGGCCAGGCGAAGAAGCCGCTCAGCGGGCCGCGCACCTCCACCTGGTCGCCCGGCCGGGCCACCGTGTGGAACCAGCCGGAGACCTCGCCGCCCTCGACGTGGTCCAGGGTCAGCTCGATGTGCCCGGAGTCGTCGGGCGCGGAGGCCAGCGAGTAGTGACGCTGGGCCACGTAGCCGTCGGGCGCGGTCAGCCGCAGCATCAGGTGCTGCCCGGGCAGGTGCCCGGCCCAGCCCGGCACGGCGAGGCGGAAGGTGGCGGCGCGCGGGGTCTCCCGGCGGATCTCGGTCAGGGTCGCCGTCCGCCAGGTCGCGGCGACCTGCTCGCCGACCGCGATACGCCCCGGCACGGCGAACCGGGTCGGCGGCGTGAACGCCCCGCCGGCCGGCGCCCGGCCCGCCGGCGGCTCGTTCACCACGGCCCCGCTCGCCGGCGCCTCGGCCGCCCTCGTCTCGTTCACCGGCGTGCGGGCCGGAGGTGTCTCAGTCACCGGAGTACCGCTGCTCCTCCCAGGGGTTGCCCCGGGCGTGGTAGCCGTTCTGCTCCCAGAAGCCCGGCTCGTCGTGGTCGAGGATCCGCAGACCGGCTATCCACTTGGTGCTCTTCCAGAAGTACAGGTGCGGCACCAGCAGCCGGGCCGGACCGCCGTGCTCGGCGGTCAGCGGCTCGCCGTCGTGGGTGAACGCGATCCAGGCGCGCCCGCCGCGCAGGTCCGCCAGCGGCAGGTTGCTGGTGTACCCGGTGTGGGAGTAGGCCACCGCGTGCGTGGCGGCGGCGTCCGGCCGCACGGCGTCCAGGAACACGTCCAGCGACACCCCGCCGAAGCGCACCCCGAACCGCGACCAGCCCGTCACACAGTGGATGTCGCCCTCGTAGGCGGACCGCGGGAGCCGCCGCACCTGCTCCAGGTCCCAGGTGCGGTCCTCGGCGACCAGGCCGTCGACGCGGAAGGTCCAGTCGGCGGGTGCGAGGTCGGGCGTGACCTCGGCGGACAGGACGGGCCAGTCGTCGCCCGCGTCGTACTGCCCGGGCGGCAGGCCGGGGTTGTGGACGCGGGGGCGCCCGGTGAAGCCTCGGGTGACGTGCATGCGGGTGGTGCCTCCAGGCCGCCGTGCGCGCGGCGGCCCGCCGGTCGGACGGGACGGTTGCTTGCGCATTCCACCGTACGTGCTCGCCGGACCCGCTCCCGACCCGGGCGGGCCCGGCCGGTGTGACGGCTGTATGAACTCTCCGGCGCGCCCCGCGGTCACCGGGAATAGCCGCCGGACGATCTCTCTTGCAGGTGGCGTGCCGGCCGCGGCCGCCCCGCGTCCGGACAGGTGACGGCGCGGACGACACCGGCCGCGCGGTGCGGACGGCGGCGGACGGCGGCGGACGTGCGGCGGCGGCCTGTGCGACCGCACGGGCCACAGCGAACGCGACAGCGAAGGAGAGTGGGAGCGATGCCGAAGGCGTACGTCTTCACCCGGTACGGCGGTCCGGAGACCGAGGCGCTCGTGGACGTCGACCGGCCCCGGCCGGGCCCCGGGCAGATCCTGATCGCGGTGCGGGCGGCGGGGGTGAACCCGGTCGACTGGAAGCTGCGCACGGGATTCCGGCGGCCGGGCGAGAGCGGCGAGCCGGTCTTCCCGGTCGTCTTCGGCAGCGAGGCGTCCGGTGTCGTCGAGGAGGCCGGCGAAGGCGTCACCGGCTTCGCCGCCGGGGACGCCGTCTTCGGGAACACCGTGGCGGGCGGCTACGCGCAGTACGCCCTGCTCCCGGCGGCGGTGACCGCGCACAAGCCCGCGACGGTCCCGTTCACCGACGCGGCCACGCTGCCCGTCGCCGCGGCCACCGCCTACGACGGCCTGCGCCAGCTCGGCCTGCCGGCCGGGGCCACCGTGCTCGTCACCGGCGCGGGCGGCGGGGTCGGCGCGGCGGTCCTGCAGATCGCCCGCGCCTTCGGGCTGCGGGCCGTGGGCGTCGCGAGCGAGGGCAAGAAGGACTTCGTCGAGGGGCTCGGCGCGGTGCACGTGCCGTCCGGGCCCGGGTGGGCCGAACGCGCGCGGGCCGCCGCTGGCGCCGCCGACGGCGTCTACGACCTCGTCGGCGGTGAGGTCCTGAAGGAGGCGGCGGACCTGGCCGCCGACCGCACGAAGCTGATCACCGCCGGCGCGCCGGAGTCCGACGTCGAGGCGCTGGGCGGCGCGCGGGTGCGGCGCGCCCGGACCGCCGCCGTCCTGGACGCGCTGGCGGACCTGGTCGTGCGCGGCGCCCTGGACCCGCACGTCACCGCGGCGTTCCCGCTGGAACGGGCCGCCGAGGCGCTGCGCACCGTGGAGGACGGGCACGCTCGCGGCAAGGTCGTGATCGAGGTCGCCGCGTGAACGTGCGCACCGGCCGCACCGCCGGCGGCCCGGTGCGCGGGCACGTCCTCGACCACCCCGCCCTGGCCTCCCTGACCGGCCCGCACGCCCGCTTCGCCGAGCGGCGCGGACGGGTGCTGCGCTACCCGGTGGACGTGTCACCGTGGACGGCGCTGCCCGAGGAGCCCGACGCCCGCGACTGGGCGGACCTCGCCGCCCTCGCCGGGCCGGGCGCCGAGGTCCCCCTGCCGGGGTTCGTGGGCCGGGTGCCCGCGGACTGGGAGATCACCTTCCGGGTCGAGGGCGTACAGCTCGTCGACGACGGTCTGGCCGCGGCCCCCGACCCGGAGGCGGTCCGCCTCGGCCCCGCCGACGTGCCGGAGATGCTCGGCCTGATCGCCCGCACCGAGCCCGGCCCGTTCCTGCCGCGCACGATCGAACTCGGCACCTATCTCGGCATACGGCGGCAGGGAGCGCTCGTCGCCATGGCGGGGGAGCGGCTGCACCCGCCCGGGTACACCGAGATCAGCGCGGTCTGCACGGACCCCGCCTTCCGTGGCCGGGGCCTGGCGAGCCGGCTGGTGCTGGCCGTGGCCCACGGCATCCGGGCCCGCGGCGAGACGCCCTTCCTGCACACGGGGGCCCGGAACACGAACGCCGTACGGCTGTACGAGTCCCTGGGCTTCCGTCTGCGGCGCCGCACCGCCTTCCTCGCGGCCCGCGCTCCGCAGGAGGCGGACGGCGGTGCGGCTGCCGCGGCGCCGGCGGCGTAGCGGCCCCCCGCCCGGGGCCGGGGTCAGCCGCCGTCGGGCGGTGCCCAGGAGTTGTAGCGGGTCAGGTAGTCCGCGAAGCGCTTCAGGTCCTCCTCGGGCCACCGGGCCAGCCGCTCCTGGAAGGCCGCCCGGCGGCTGTCGGTGACCTGGAGGAGGAGCTGCCGGCCGGCGTCCGTGAGGTGCAGCACCTGGACCCGGTGGTCCTCCGGGTCCAGGCGCCGTTCGATGAGCCCGGTCCGTTCCAGCGCGGCGACCTGCCGGCTGACGGTGGACTTGTCCAGGGCGTAGTGCGCGGCCAGGTCGGTGGCCCGGCAGCCGCCGCGCTCCTCCAGGTGCCCGAGCAGCGTGTACGAGACCAGCGACAGCTCCGGGTGCATGCGGCCCGCGGAGGCCCTGGCCCGGCGGGCGAAGACCGTCATCTCGCGCTGGATGGTCTCGACGGCCCCCTCCCGGGCGGGACCGGTCGCGCCCCGGGCGGCGGCGTGCCCGCCCGGTTCTTCGGCTGCTGTCACGGAATACCTCCCCGGCTCATTCTGGTTGTATAGTACAACTGAAAATAGAGTTGTATATGCCAACCATTGGAGGTCGTGAGCGATGAGGTCGCCTGCGCTGCGCCATGTGCTCACCCACCTGATCACCCCCCTGCTGATGTGCCTGGGCATGGGGCTCGCGTACATGGGCGCGTTCGTCACCCCGGAGCCGCACCACCTGCCCGTCGCGGTCGTGGGCTCCGGGCCGCAGGCCAAGGTGTTCGCCCAGACGGTCAAGGACACGGCGGGCGACCGGCTCGACGTCCGCACGGTCGGCACCCGGGACCGTGCCGTCGACCTGCTCATGTCCCGCGACATCGACGGCGCCTACGTGCCCGGCGCCAGGGCCCCGGAGGTGATCGTGGCCAGCGCCGGGTCCGACATGGGCGCCACCGCCGTGGAGAAGGTCTTCACGCCCGTCGCCGCACGCCAGGGCCTGCCGCTGAAGGTGACCGACGTGGCCCCGCCCACCTCCCACGACCCCACGGGGCAGGGCCTGTTCTTCCTGCTGGTCGCGCTGAGCATCGGCTCCTACGCCTCCGTCGCCGCCATCGGCGCCGCGGGCGCCGCCCTGCCCATGCGGATCCGCGCCCTGCTCACCCTCGGCGTGTCCGCCGTGGTCGGCGGCATCGGCGCCCTGCTCGCCGGCCCCGTCTTCCACCTCGCCCCGCACAGCCTGGCGGGCATCTGGGGCATGTCCTGGCTCTACTCCGCCGGCATCCTCTTCATCGGCGTCGGTCTGCACACCTTCCTCAAGCGGTGGACCACGCTCACCATGATGGTGCTGTTCGTGATGCTCAACTTCACCACCTCCGGCGGTCTGTTCCGGCCCGAACTCCAGAACGGCTTCTTCGGCACCCTGCACGCCTTCTGGAACGGCGCCGGGTTCGTCGAGGGCGCCCGCGGCCTGCTGTACTTCGGCAGCGACGGACTGGGCCGCAACCTGTGGACCCTGGTGGTGTGGCTGCTGGCCGGCCTGGCGGTCACCGCGGTCGCGGCGGCCTGGGAGGGACTGGGGACGACCGCCTCCCACGGGGCGCACGCGGCCGGAGGGGCGCATGCGGCGGGCGGCGCCCATGCCGCCGGTGCGCCGCGCACGGCGCCCGCGCTGCCGGCGCGGGACCCCGCAGAGGCGGAGCGCTCGCAGGAGACCGGCGCGCCGGCGCCCCGCGTGAGCGCCACCGAGGCGGCCGACGAGGCGGCGCGCGAGGCCGCCGAGGAGGAGACCGAAGAGACCGTCGGCGTCTGAATGCTGCGGTAGGGTGACCTGCGGTCGTGGACGGTCCCGGCCGCAGGAGACGGAGGAGGTGAGACCCATCACCGCTGTGTCGGCTCGGGTGCTCTCCTCCCACCGGGCGCGGATCACCATCGGCAGGTGACCGCGGGAGCACCCTTCGCTTCCGAAAGGTCTCGGCCCTCCATGTCTGAACTGCACCCCTCTTCGCCCGAGTTCTCCCCGTCCGCCGCTCCGGCGGAACCTTCCCCTTCCTCCGCCGGCTCCGCCCCCGTCCCGCCGGATCCGGCCGCGGTCGTCGCGGCGCTGCGCGCGGCCGGCTGCGTGTTCGCCGAGGAGGAGGCGGAGCTGATCCTCACCACCGCCCGCACTCCGCACGAGGTCACCGCCCTCGTGGAACGGCGGACCGCCGGCCTGCCGCTCGAACAGGTGCTGGGCTGGGCGGAGTTCCACGGTCTGCGCATCGCCGTGGACCCGGGCGTCTTCGTGCCCCGGCGCCGCACCGAGTTCCTGGTCGACCAGGCCCTGGCCCAGGTGCCCGGCGCGTCCGTCGTGGTGGACCTGTGCTGCGGCTCGGGCGCGGTGGGCACCGCCCTGGCCGGCGCCCTCGGCCCGGTCGAACTGCACGCCGCCGACATCCACCCGGCGGCGGTGCGCTGCGCCCGCCGCAACGTGGGCGCCGCCGGCGGCCGGGTCCACCAGGGCGACCTGTTCGCGGCGCTGCCCGCCGCGCTGCGCGGCCGCGTGGACATCCTCGCCGCGAACGTGCCCTACGTCCCCACGGACGAGGTCGCCCTGCTGCCCTCCGAGGCCCGAGACCACGAACCGCCGGTCGCGCTCGACGGCGGTGCCGACGGCCTCGACGTGCTGCGCCGGGTCGCCGCCGGTGCCCCCGGCTGGCTCGCCCCCGGCGGCTGCCTCCTCGTGGAGACGAGCGGGCGCCAGGCACCGGCGGCACTGGCCGCCTTCGAGGCCGCCGGACTCGCCGCGCGCCTGGCCGCCTCGGAGGAACTGGCCGCGCACGTCGTCGTCGGCACACGGCGCTGACGCGGGCGCGGCGGCGGGCGGCCGGGGGAACCCGGGCGGCCGCCGCCGCGCCCGAGCCGGAGCTTTGCACGGGTCGGTGCCGGCGTCGGTGTCGAGGGCGGGTCGGTTCCGGGGCCGGAACCGGACCGGTGGGCGGGCCGGCTTCGGGTCCGGGGGCCGGGCCCGTGGCGGGCCGGTGCCGGCCCCGCGGCTGCGCGCCGCTGCACCCAGGACGAGTCGCTGCACCTAGGACGGTGTCTGTGCGCGGGCGACGAGCAGGGCCACGTCGTCGTGGTTGTCCGGCTGGCGCAGCGTGCGCAGCAGCAGGTCGCACAGCTCCTCCAGCGGCCGCAGCGGATCGTCGAGCAGCGACAGCAGCAGGTCCAGGCGTTCGTCCAGCGGATGCCGGCGGGTCTCGACCAGCCCGTCGGTGTACAGCACCAGCTGGTCGCCGGGTTCCAGGCCGACGGTGGTGGTGGAGAACGCGACGCCCCCGACGCCCAGCGGCACCCCTGTGGGCAGGTCGAGCAGCTCGGGCAGGCGGCCGGCCCTCACCCGGGCCGGCGGCAGGTGCCCGGCGTTGGCGATCCGGCACTGGCGCAGCCGCGGATCGTGGACGGCGTACAGGCAGGTGGCGATGGAGTGGTCCAGGCCGTCGGTGATCCGGTCCAGGTGCTCCAGGAGCCGCGCGGGGTCGAGGTCGAGCGAGGCCAGCGCCTTCGTGGCGGTGCGCAGCCGGCCCATGGTGGCCGCCGCGCCGATGCCGCTGCCCATGACGTCACCGACGACCAGGGCCGTCTTGTCGTCCTCCAGGGGGATCACGTCGAACCAGTCGCCGCCCACCTCGGTGGTGGCCCCGGCCGGCTGGTAGCGGGAGGCGACCTCCAGGCCGCCCGTGACGGAGGGGTGGTGGGGCAGGAGACTGCGCTGCAGGGTGAGGGCGGTGTCGCGGGCGTTCTGGTACCAGCGCGCGTTGTCGATCTGCACCGCCGCGCGGGCGGCCAGCTCGCGGGCCAGCAGGACGTCGTCGTCGCTGAAGGGAGCCGGGTTGCGGGTGCGTTTGAGGTCCAGGGCGCCGAGCACCTCGCCGCGCGCGATGAGCGGCACGGCCAGGTACGAGTGCACGCCCTCCCGGCTCAGCAGGACGGCGGCCTCCGGTGACCGGGCGATGCAGGTCAGGTCCTCGTCCTTCACGTGGGCCACCAGCACCGGCTCTCCGGTGCGCACGCACCGGGTGACCAGGCGGTCGGGGTCGTAGCGGGCGATCTGCCCGGGCGTGTCGGCGGCCTCCAGGGCGTCCGGGGCGTGGTCGGCCCGCACCGCGAGCGCCCTGATCACGGCCGGCTCGGCGGGTCCCAGTTTGCTGCGGCGGCCCCCGACGACCGCCTCCAGCAGGTCCACGGCCGCCACGTCCGCCAGTTCCGGCACGGTGACGTCGGCCAGTTCCCTGGCCGTGCGGTCCAGGTCGAGGGTGGTGCCGATCCGGGCCGAGGCGTCGGCGATCAGGGCCAGGCGCCGCCGGGCGGCCTCCGCCTCGATGCCCGCCCGGTACTGCTCGGTGATGTCGACGACCGACACGGCCACGCCCAGCGGGGTGCCGACCGCGTCCTCGAGCCGGTACATCGACACCGACCAGGCGTGGTCGTTGTCGGGGTCGGCCGGTGTCCTGCCGACCGCGAAGACGTCGACGACGGACCGTCCCGTCTCCAGGACGCCCCGCGCCGCCGACTCCACGGCCTCGGCATCCACCTGGACCAGCACCTCGGGGACGGTCCGGCCGATGTGCTCCTCGGCGCCGACGCCGTCGATCCGCTCCAGCGCGGGGTTGACCGACACGTAGCGCAGCCGGGTGTCGAGGACGGCCAGGCCGATCGGTGACTGCGAGACGATCCGCGCCGACAGGGCCACGTCCCGCTCCAGCCGCCGTACGGTCGACTGGTCCGCGGCGAGCCCGAGCGCGTAGACGTCCCCGCGGTCGTCCAGCAGCCGCATGTTGCGGAACTCCACCAGACGGGTGCTGCCGTCCTTGTGCCGGATGGGGAAGGCGCCCGCCCAGCTGCGGCCGGTGCGCAGGACGTCGGCGAAGAGTTTGATGACCACGTCGAGGTGTTCCTCGTGGACCATGATGCGGGCCGCGTACTGGCCCAGTGCCTCGCGCGCGGAGTAGCCGAACAGCTCCTCGGCCTGCGGGCTCCACAGCACGATGCGTCCGTCGGCGTCCAGCACCACCGAGGCCACGCGCAGCACGTCGAGCAGGCCGCTCGGCTGCAGCGGGCCGGACACCGGCTCGTCGCCCTCGGCCAGGGGAGCCCCGGCTGCAGTCATCCCACGCACCGCCTTCACCCGTCCACGCGGCCCGCCGTCCCCGGTGCCGGCACACCCCGTCGTACCGCGCCCCCGCTCACGCCGAGAGGGTCCGCCGCTTCCCTCCACCATCTCTCAACACCCGGGCGGCCGTCCCCCCGAATGCGCCGGAAGGGCCGCCCCGCGGCGGCCCGGAACGACGGCAGCGCCGCGGAGGAGGTGGTGCTTCGCCGAGAGGAATGAGGGTGGAACGCCGCTTCGGGGGAACCCCTGTGCGGTAGTACAGCGCGGTCACGAGAGGAGCGATCACGATGGAGAGCGAGCGAGCGCACCCGGAATCCGTCTCGGTGGAGCTGAGCGGATGCAGCAAGGAAGACGCCCGGACCGTGTTCGACGCCCTGTGCGCCTGCTATTCGTCCGACCGGTGTACGGACGACGTTCCCCGGAACTTCCACGAGGTACGCCCGACGGTGTGGCTCGGCACCTTCGACGTCACCGAGACGACCGGGTCCGAGTGCGGACCCACGCGGCTGGGGGCGTCCGTCACCGCGGACGTGCAGGGCGGCTACTGGGCGATCGACAGGTTCCGTACGACCCTGGACTCCCTGTTCACCGTGCAGGACCTGGCCACGGCCTCCGGGGACCAGGAGCGGGAGCTGCACGTGCGGCTGGAGAGCCGCTGAGGGCGCACGGCCGCGGGTACGGACCGCGGACCGCTGACGGCGGCCCGCTGACGGCGGCGGGGACGGCCGGTGCCGGCCCGCCCGCCGACGGGCGGCGGCCGCCCTTACGACGGTGACGGTGGCCCGTACGACGGTGACGGTGCGACGGAGGCCATGGAGGTGGCCGGTACGGCGGTGACGGCCGCCCGTACGGCGGTCAGGGCCGACGCGGGAGGGCGGCGGACCGGCGTACGGCCGCCGGGGTGACGGCGCGCGGCCGTCACCCCCGCCGCGTCCGTCCCCCAGCTGTCCCTTTCCCGCCCCATCGCCCGGAGACCGTCCGGCCACCCTCCGGGCGATGAGGCCGCACCTCCCACCTTTGTGCAACAAGTTGCATAACAGTCTCCGGGTCCTCTACAACTAGCGGGTACGACACCACGCACGGAGGGCCCGATGAGCCGTTACCCGCACCTGCTGAGCCCGCTCGACCTGGGCTTCACCACCCTGCCCAACCGTGTCCTCATGGGCTCGATGCACGTCGGGCTCGAGGAGGCCGAGGGCGGCTTCGAGCGCATGGCGGAGTTCTACGCGGCGCGGGCCCGCGGGGGAGTGGGCCTCATCGTCACCGGCGGCATCGCCCCCAACGACGAGGGACGGCCCTACGAAGGCGGCGCCACGCTGACCGACGAGGCCGAGGCCGCCCGGCACCGCACCGTCACCGCGGCCGTGCACCGCGAGGGCGGCCGGATCGCCCTGCAGATCCTGCACTTCGGCCGCTACGCCTACCACCGCGACCTGGTCGCCCCCAGCCCCCTCCAGGCGCCGATCAGCCCCTTCGTGCCCCGCGAGCTGACCGACGCCGACATCGAGCGGACCATCGACGACTACGCGCGCACCGCCCGCCTCGCCCGGCAGGCCGGCTACGACGGCGTGGAGATCATGGGTTCCGAGGGCTACCTGATCAACGAGTTCATCGCCGCGCCGACCAACCACCGCACCGACCGCTGGGGCGGCCCGTACGAGAACCGCATGCGCCTGCCGGTCGAGATCGTCCGCCGGGTGCGCGAGGCGGTGGGCGAGGACTTCATCGTCATCTACCGGCTGTCCATGCTCGACCTGGTGCCCGGCGGCTCGTCCCTGGACGAGGTGATCACCCTCGCCCGGGCCGTCGAGGCGGCGGGCGCCACCCTGATCAACACCGGCATCGGCTGGCACGAGGCACGCATCCCCACCATCGCCACCTCCGTGCCGCGCGGCGCCTACACCTGGGTGACCAAGAAGCTCATGGGCGCGGTCTCCGTCCCGCTCGTGACCACCAACCGCATCAACACCCCCGAACTCGCCGAGCGGCTGCTCGCCGACGGCTGCGCCGACATGGTGTCCATGGCCCGCCCGATGCTCGCCGACCCCGACTTCGTCGCCAAGGCCGCCGCCGGGACCCCCGAGGCCATCAACACCTGCATCGGCTGCAACCAGGCCTGCCTCGACCACACCTTCAGCGGGCAGATCACCTCCTGCCTGGTCAACCCGCGCGCCTGCCACGAGACGGAACTGGTGCTCTCGCCGACCCGCCGGCGCAAGCGCGTCGCCGTCGTCGGAGCGGGCCCGGCGGGACTGGCCTGCGCGGTGGCGGCGGCCGAACGCGGCCATCAGGTCACCCTGTTCGACGCCGCGAGCGAGATCGGCGGGCAGCTCAACGTGGCCCGCAAGGTCCCCGGCAAGCAGGAGTTCGAGGAGACGCTGCGCTACTTCCGCCACCAGCTCGCGGCGCACGGCGTCGACGTACGGCTGAACACACGCGTGGGCGCGGACGACCTCACCGGCTACGACGAGACCGTCGTCGCCACCGGCGTCACCCCGCGCACCCCCGACATCCCCGGCGTCGGCCACCCGCGTGTCGTCGGCTACCTCGACGTGCTCCAGGGCGGCGCCCCCGTCGGCGAGCGGGTGGCGATCCTCGGCGCGGGCGGCATCGGCTTCGACGTCGCCGAGTACCTGACCGACGGCGGCGAGAGGACGAGCGAGGACCCGGCGGCGTACTTCCGCGCCTGGGGCGTCGACACGGACTACCGCACGCCCGGCGGCCTCGCCGCGCCCGAGCGGCCCGCCCCGCCGCGCACCGTCCACCTGCTCCAGCGCAGGACCACCAAGGTCGGCGCCGGACTGGGCAGGACCACGGGCTGGATCCACCGCACCGAACTCAGGCACCGGGGCGTCACCATGGTCCCCGGTGTGCGCTACGACCGGATCGACGACGCCGGACTGCACATCACCGTCGACGGCACGAGCCGCGTCCTGGAGGTCGACACCATCGTGCTGTGCACCGGGCAGGAACCGCGCCGGGACCTGTACGACGAACTGCTCGCCGCCGGACGCAGCGTGCACCTCGTGGGCGGCGCGGACGTGGCCGCCGAACTGGACGCCAAGCGCGCCGTCAAGCAGGGCACGGAACTGGCGGCGGCCCTGTAGCACCGCCGCCCGGCCGCCCGGGGTCCGGCCTCCCCCGTCCCCGGCGGCCCGGACGGGCCCGTCCCGGGCCGGGTCCGGTCCCTGCCCGGCTCGGCCCCGCCCTCCCTAGGATGGAGCGCATGTCACTGCCGCACGCCATCCTCACCGCCCTGCTGGAGAAACCGTCCTCGGGGCTGGAGCTGACGCGCCGCTTCGACCGGTCGATCGGCTACTTCTGGTCGGCCACGCACCAGCAGATCTACCGCGAGCTGGGAAAGCTGGAGGCGGACGGTCTGATCCGCACCCTGCCGGCCGAGCAGTCGGCCCGCGGGCAGAAGAAGAGCTACGAGGTCCTGCCCGCGGGCCGTGCGGAACTGGCCCGCTGGAGCGCCGCCGCGCAGGACCCCAAGCCGCTGAGGGACGCCCTGCTGCTGCGGCTGCGCGCCGCCGCGGTGGTCGGCACGGCGGGCATCCAGGACGACCTCAGACGCCACCTGGAGCTGCACGAACGGCAGTTGGCGGAGTACCGGGAGATCGAGGAGCGCGACTTCCCGCCCGGCCGGGACGGCGCGCAGGACCGGCTGCGGCACCTGGTGCTGCGGGCCGGCATCGACCTGGAGACCTTCTGGACCCGGTGGCTGGAACACGCCCTGGAGGAGTTCGCCGAGCTGCCGGACGGCGCCTGAGAGCGCGGACCCTCACAGCCGGTACGGCCTGGAGCGGCGGCGCAGCACCCAGCCCGTGGCGATCAGGCCGGCCCCCACCAGGGCCCCGCCCGCCGCGAACGTGACCGTACGGTAGTCCTTGACGGCGCCGCCGAGCCCGCCCATCACACCGCGCGAGGGCCTGGCGGGCGCGGACGTGGCCGAGACCGCCGGTTTCGAGGCGGCCGCGACGACGATCGACTGGGTGCCCGCGGTGATGTTGTCGGAGCACACCACGATGACGGTGTAGGTGCCCGGCCGCACACTCTGCCAGGCGGCCGACTGGCTCACGGTCGTCCCCGCCAGCGCCGACCTGCGTCCCTGGGCGAAGCTGGTCTGCCCGGGCGCGAGCAGCGACGCCGTCCCCCAGCCGCCGCCGACCAGGGTGCACGCGCTGGTGGTGACCGACACGGTGGAACCGTTGGCGCTCACCGAGATGCCCGGGCCCGCGGCGGCCGGCGCGGCGGCGAGGGCGAGAGCGGCGGTGACCGCCGCCGCGGCCGGGGCGGAGCGCGTGAGTGGCTGAGCGTGGCGCATGGGAGTCCCTCCGGCGGCACGGTCGGCGGACCACCCCATGTGCCGCCGGAGATAGGGAATCGCCCGTGCTGCCTCCTCAAGGGGCAGCCAACGCCCCGCGGGCGCCGGTCGCACGCGCGGCGCGCCCACCCGGGTGACCGCCGCCGCGACGGCGGCTCCGGCGGACGGATGCCACCGGGGTGCGGAGAGCGGCGGGGGTCCGGTGCCGGGGGTCCGGCGGCCGGCGGGTGGCTCCTGCGCACAGGCCCCGGGCCTCGGCGGGCCCGGCTACCGGCGGTCCTGCCCGGTGGTCACCGTGCGCTCGGGCGAGAAGCCGCCCCAGGTACCGTCGGGCAGTCTCGCCCGCAACCGGACCCGGTGCGCGGCCCCCGCTTCCCGGCCCAGGTAGAAGCTGTACGACGCCGTCCCGCGCGGGGGCGTGCCGCCCCAGACCAGGGAGGTGGCCGGCCGCCCGTCGAGTTCGATCTGGTACTCCGTCACCACGGTCTCCGTGCGCGGCGCGACCCAGTCGAGGTCGAGGTAGTACGCCCCGTCCGCCCGGTGGGCCGCCGCGTGGAACGCGGTGGGCGCGGTGTCCCGCCCGTCGTCGGAGCCCGGGGTGGTGAGGGGGACGGCGGCGCTCGCGGGGGAGAGGTTGCCGGCCGCGTCGCGGGCCCGCACGGTGAAGGAGTAGCGGGTGCCCGGCCGCAGCCCGGTGAGCACCGTCGCCGTCTGGTTCCCGCCCACGCTGTGGATCCTCGTGGCGCCCTGGCAGATGTCGTAGGAGACCACGCGCCGGTCGTCCTCGGAGGACTGCCAGGACAACTGGACGGCCCGGCTGCCCACCGTCCGGCCGCGCGGGGAGCGCGGACGGGACGGGGCCGAGCGGTCGGCCGGGGCGGCCGCGGGCGTCGTCGCCCGCACCGGCCGGCTGCGCGGCCCGAGCCTGCCCTCGGTGTCCAGGGCCCGCACGGTGAACACGTACGCCGTCGACGGGCTGAGCCGGGTGACGTCCGCCATGTGTTCCGTGGCCGGTACGTCCGTCACCCGCGCGGTGCCCCGGTAGATTCGGTACGCCCGGACGCCCGACCCGGAGGGCGAGGCGTTCCACATCACGTGCACGCTGGTGGCGCTGCCGGCCGCCGCGGTGACCCCGGTGGGCGCACCGGGGCGGCCGCCCTCCCCGTCGTCCGCGGCCCCCCGCCCGCACGCCGCGAGCAGCACCAGCGCCCCGCAGACCACGACGACACGCCCGGGACGGCGGTGAACGCCGCCGGGCGGGGAAACCGGTTCGGGAACGCGTCGCACGCGGCCTGCCTCCCCGTCAACTGCGGCGCGGGAAGCCCGAACACCGCTTCGGTCAAGGTCCGGACCAATATGCCGCGTTGATGTGAGCCCATCAAGAGGGCCCGAGCCGTGCGCGCCGCGGGACCGGGCGGGGCGGGGCGTGCACGCGGTTGCGTATGCTGAACCACATCCCAGCCGAACTCCTGGAAACACCAGGGAAGTTCGTGCCGTGGCGCGGACCGCTGTCGTCGCAGATCCCGCGCCGTCGCCGGCGGCCGGGGCGGCACGGGCCCTGCGGGGCCGGCCCCCGGCCGTCCGGCGGGCATGACGCACCATGCGCCGTCCGGTCCCCTAACGTGTGCCGCACGATCACCTTCATCCCCGATGAGATGAAAGTCAGTCAATGTCCCCGAGGAGAGGGTTCCTCATCGTGCGTGTCCAGTCGCTGACCCTCGTCGCGGCGAGCGCCGCCCTGCTGGCTCCGACGACACTGCCCGCCACCCCCGTCCCGTACCGCCCCCCGGCGGAGCCCGCGGCCCGCGGCGACGGCGACGTCGTGGCCGCCGACCTGCTGGCCAGGACCCGCCACTGCGCCCAGGTGTCCCACGGCCGCTACCGCTCCGACGCCGGCACCCGCGCCACCATCCCGGTCTGCGGGCTGTCCGGCGCCGTCTACTGGAAGGCGGACCTGGACATCGACTGCGACGGACGGCCCACCCGCCGCTGCAACCGGCGCACCGACCCGCAGTTCTCGCCCGCCGCCGCCTACACGCAGTCCGACGGCCGCCGGCTGAACGCCGAGCGCCTGCCCTACATCGTGCTGCCCGCCCCCAGCCGGATCTGGAACCACCGCGCCCACGGCCTGCGCGGCGGATCCGTCGCCGCCCTCGTCTACCGCGACCGGGTGCGCTTCGCGGTCGTCGGCGACACCGGGCCACGGGACGTCATCGGCGAGGCCTCCTACGCCGCCGCCCGCCAGCTCGGCATCCCCGCCGACCCGCGCGGCGGCGGCGCACGCTCGGGCGTGACCTACATCGTCTTCGAGAACTCCCGGGTCGGCCGCATCGAGGACCACGCCGAGGCCGTGGCCCAGGGGGAGCGGCTGGTCCGGCGGCTGGTGGGCGGCAGGACGCGGACCCGGTGACCGGGGGAGGGGCCGGTCCGGCCCGTGTCCCTCAGCCCGATCCTGCCCCCTGCGGCGGTGCCGGGAAC
>NZ_JBEYJA010000026.1:0-103900 GCF_040703815.1 Streptomyces sp. NPDC006743
GTCGGGGGCGGGGGGGGGGCGGGGCGGCCGTGGGGGCCCCGCTCGCCAAATTTTGCTGCGCGGGGGGGCCTATTTTGTGGCGCGGGCCCCAGCGACGTATCTGTGGCTCTTCCTACGCCTCGTCGTTCACGCCACGACGCAGCGAGGGCTTGAGTTCCTTCAGCCGTCCGAGCAGACCGTTGACGAACGAGGGCGACTCGTCCGTGGAGAACTCCTTGGCCAGCTGCACCATCTCGTCCAGGACGACGGCGTCCGGGGTCTCGTCGACCCAGATCAGCTCGTACGCGCCGAGCCGCAGGATGTTGCGGTCGACGACCGGCATCCGGTCCAGCGTCCAGCCCACCGCGTACTGCGAGATCAGCTCGTCGATGCGCCGCGCCTGCTCGGCGTAGCCCTCGACCAGCTGCATCGTGTACTCGCTGACCGGGGGCTGCCGGGTGTCGGACCGGGAGAGCCGGACCCAGTCCGCGAGGACGGTCAGGACGTCGGCGTCGCGCTGGTCACCTTCGAAGAGGATCTGGAAGGCACGCTTGCGGGCCGTGTTGCGGGCAGCCACGGTTAGCTGTTCACCCGGCCGAGGTAGTCGCTCGTACGGGTGTCGACCTTGATCTTCTCACCGGTGGTGATGAAGAGCGGGACCTGGATCTGGTGGCCGGTCTCCAGCGTGGCGGGCTTGGTGCCACCGGTGGAGCGGTCGCCCTGGACGCCCGGCTCGGTCTCCTGCACGGTCAGCTCGACGGCGGCGGGCAGCTCGACGAAGAGCACCTCGCCCTCGTGCTGGGCGACGGTGGCGGTGAAGCCCTCGATCAGGAAGTTGGCGGCGTCGCCGACGGCCTTGCGGTCGACCATCAGCTGGTCGTAGGTCTCCATGTCCATGAAGACGAAGTACTCGCCGTCCATGTACGAGAACTGCATGTCGCGCTTGTCGACGGTGGCCGTCTCGACCTTGACACCGGCGTTGAAGGTCTTGTCGACGACCTTGCCGGAGAGCACGTTCTTGAGCTTGGTGCGCACGAAGGCCGGGCCCTTGCCGGGCTTGACGTGCTGGAACTCGACGACGGACCAGAGCTGGCCGCCTTCGAGCTTGAGCACCAGGCCGTTCTTGAGGTCGTTCGTGGAAGCCACGGTTGCGGAATCTCCTGGACTGACGTGGACGACCCCGGCGCACGCACTCCTACAGCGCGAGCAGCTCCTTGGTCGTGATGGTGAGTAGCTCGGGTCCGCCGTCCGCCTCGGGGCGCACGACGAGCGTGTCATCGATCCGGACACCGCCCCGTCCCGGGAGGTGGACCCCCGGTTCGACGGTGACCGGCACGCAAGCGTCCAGTTTACCCATGGCCGCGGGGGCCAGCTGAGGGTCCTCGTCGATTTCGAGTCCGACCCCGTGTCCCGTGAGGGGCTGCAGGCCCTCGGTGTACCCGGCGGAGTCGAGGACCTGCCGTGCGGCGCGGTCCACGTCGCGGTAGGCGGCGCCGGGCGTCAGCGCCTCCCGGCCGGCCCGCTGGGCTGCGAAGACCAGGTCGTACAGCTGGATCTGCCAGTCCGCCGGGGAGGTGCCGATCACGAACGTGCGGCCGATCTCGCAGCGGTAGCCGCGGTAGGCGGCGCCCAGGCACACGGAGAGGAAGTCGCCCTCCTCGACCCGCCGGTCGGTCGGCCGGTGCCCGCGGCGGCCCGAGTTCGGGCCGGTGGCCACCGAGGTCGGGAAGGCGGGGCCGTCGGCGCCGTGGTCGACCAGGCGCCGCTCCAGCTCCAGCGCGAGGTGGCGCTCGGTGCGGCCGACGAGGATGGACTCCAGCAGTTCGCCCAGGGCCTGGTCGGCGATCTCGGCGCCGATCCGCAGGCAGGAGATCTCCTCCTCGTCCTTGACGACCCTGAGCTGTTCCACCGCGCTGCCCAGCTCGGCGATGCGCAGTTGCGGGGCGACCGAGGTGAGCGCCCGGTGGCGGGCCACGGTGACGTGGTGCTCCTCGATCGCCAGGGAGTCGGCGCCCTGGGAACGCGCCAGGTCGGCCGCGGCCACGGCCGCGTCGCCGCCGGGCCGGGGCAGGATCCGCACCCCCAGCGTCTCGTCGGGACGCCCTTCACCGGGCCGGTCGTCCGGTGCGCTCGGGCACACCAGCAGGTCCTCGCGCTTTCCGAGGAGCAGGACGGCACCGCGCGGGGCTGCTCCCGCGAGGTACCGCACATTGGCGGGACGAGTCACCAGCGCCGCCGCGCTGCCGCCCGCGTTGCAGCGCTCCCGTAGCCGGGTCCGGCGGGCCGCGTACACCTCTGACATGAACCGAGCGTAAGAGCTGTGCCCGTGCCGTGCCGCTCGGGAGAGGCCGAGTGGGCGGCGGGACCCTCGCTCACGGGCGTCCGGCGGCCGGGGGGCGGCTCGCCGCGGACCGGGACCGCCCCGCAGACGCCGCACGGCCGCTCGCCGCACCCGGTGGTCACCAGGCCGGCGGGCTCGCGATGGCCCGGGAGAGGACCTCGTCCAGGACCCGGGCGGTGGCCGGTATGTCGAGCTGGGAGTTGTCGATGATGGGCAGGCCCGAGCCGTACCAGCCGGCCATGCGGCCGTGGATACGGGCGACCTCCTCGTCGGTCAGCCGGCGGTTCCCGGTGCGCTCGGCGTTGCGCTCGAGGACGATGTCCAGTCCGGGCAGCAGGACCACGGGGAGCAGCCCCGGGCCCACGTGCCGCTTCCAGCCGCCGAGGCCGACGACCGGGCGGTCGGGGAAGACGGCGTCGTCCAGGATGCAGGAGATGCCGTTGGCCAGGAAGTTGCGCGCGGCGAAGCCGCAGGTGCGGCGGGCCAGGCGGTACTGCGCCTCGGAGTGGTCGTTCCACCCGGACTGCGGGTCGGCGAAGCCGGAGCGGACCCACTCGCGGACGTCGTCGAGGCTGATGTGCGCGGTGGGCACCCGGCGGTGCTCGGCCCAGTGCTTGGCGACGCTGGTCTTGCCGGCGCCCGCGGGTCCGATCAGCAGGACGGCGAGCGTGGTGGTGGCCGGGTCGGGCAGGGCCTGGGCGGGCGGTACGGCCGGCACGGCGACCGGGCCGCCGGGCGGCAGCGCGAGGTGGCCCGACACGTCCGGCGGGGCGACGGGCGGCGCGGCCCCCTGCGCCGGCGGCACCGGGGGGTGCTGCGCGGCCGGGGCCGCCGGGTGGGCCGGCGCGGACGGCACGGGCCCCGGGGCCCGGTGCGCTCCCGGCGGGTGCGGACCCGGGTGATGTGCGGCCGGTGACCAGCCGGCGGCCGGTCCGTGCCCCGGCTGGTGGGGCGGCGGCAGCGGAGAACCCACTGCGTGCTGCATCCGGTGCCACTCCGTCTCGTACAAGGCGATGGTCGCTGGCGGCGGGCCGAACCCGCGCCCTACCGAACGGTACCGTCCCCGGCCGCCCTGTGGTGAACGGCCGGGTCCGGTCCGAAGTGCCCGCCCGGGCAAGGGGAACGGGACGGATCGCGTTCAGCGGGACGCGGGGCCGCGGACACAAGGGGATTCCGCGTCCCTCGTGTCCGCGGCTCCTACTGCCCCACCTCGCCGTAGGCGGCGAGCAGCACGGCCGGGTCCGGGCCCTCCAGAACGGTGGGCTTGGCGAGACCGTCGAGCACGATGAACCGCAGCAGGTTGCCGCGGGACTTCTTGTCGACCTTCATGGTCTCCAGCAGCTTGGGCCACTGGTCGTAGCGGTAGTGCAGGGGCAGACCCACCGACTCCAGCACCGTGCGGTGCCGGTCGGCGGTCGCGTCGTCCAGCCGGCCCGCCAGGCGGCCCAGTTCGGCGGCGAAGTGCATGCCGACGGCGACGGCGGCGCCGTGCCGCCACTTGTACCGCTCGTTCTTCTCGATGGCGTGGCCGAGGGTGTGGCCGTAGTTGAGGATCTCCCTCAGACCCGACTCCTTCAGGTCCGCGGAGACGACGTCGGCCTTGACGCGGATGGAGCGCTCGATCAGCTCGGCGGTGTGCGGCCCGGCCGGGGTTCGGGCGGCCTCGGGGTCGGACTCGACGAGGTCGAGGATGACCGGGTCGGCGATGAATCCGGCCTTGATGACCTCCGCGAGACCGGAGACGTAGTCGTGGACCGGGAGGGAGTCGAGCGCGGCCAGGTCGCACAGCACGCCCGCGGGCGGGTGGAAGGCGCCCACCAGGTTCTTGCCCTCGGCGGTGTTGATGCCGGTCTTGCCGCCGACGGCCGCGTCCACCATGGCGAGCACGGTGGTGGGCACGGCGACCCAGCGCACGCCGCGCAGCCAGGTCGCGGCGACGAACCCGGCCAGGTCGGTGGTGGCGCCGCCGCCCACGCCGACGACGACGTCGGAGCGGGTGAAGTTCGACTGGCCGAGCGCCTTCCAGCAGTAGGCGGCGACCTCGGCGGTCTTGGCCTCCTCCGCGTTCGGCACCTGGATGGCGATGGCCTCGTAGCCCTGGCCGGCCAGGTCGGCACGGAGCGCGTCACCCGTCTCGGCGAGCGCCTCGGGGTGGATGACGGCGACCCGCCGGGCCTGGTCCCCGATCAGTCCGCCCAGCTCGCCCAGGAGCTGACGGCCGACCAGCACGTCGTAGGGCTCGGTCCCGGCGGTGCCGGCGATGTGGATCCGCGTCACTGCCTCGCTCATGCTTCCTTCAACTCCACAGCGTCCAGAACGGATCGGGTGACCTCTTCGGGGGTGCGCCCGTCGGTGGCGACCACCGCCGTGGCGACCTCCTCGTACAGGTGCCGGCGGGCCTGCATCAGCTCGCGCCACTGCTTGCGCGGGTTGACGGCGAGCAGCGGGCGGGCCACGTTCAGCCCGGTGCGCCGGACGGCCTCCTCGACGTCCATCGAGAGGTAGACGACGGGCAGACCGGCCAGCAGCGCGCGGGTGTCCGCGTCGAGGACCGCACCGCCGCCCAGCGCGAGGACGCCCTCGTGTTCGGCGACGGCCCGGCGCACGGCCTGCTTCTCCAGCGCGCGGAAGGCGCTCTCCCCGTCGTCGACGAAGATCTCCGCGATGGTGCGGCCCTGTTCGGTCACGATGTCGTCGTCGGTGTCCCGGTAGGCCACGCCGAGGCGGTCGGCCAGCAGCTGTCCGACCGTCGACTTGCCGACGCCCATCGGTCCCACGAGGACGACGGCCGGCGCGCCGCTCATCGGATCGCCAGGTGGTCGAGGTAGGAGCGCACGTTGCGGCGGGTCTCGGTCACGCTGTCGCCGCCGAACTTCTCGGCGACGGCGTCGGCGAGGACGAGGGCCACCATGGCCTCGGCGACGATCCCGGCCGCCGGCACCGCGCACACGTCGGAACGCTGGTGGTGGGCCTGGGCCGCCTCACCGGTGGCCACGTCGACCGTCCGCAGGGCGCGGGGCACGGTGGCGATCGGCTTCATCGCGGCGCGCACCCGCAGCAGCTCGCCCGTGGTGAGGCCGCCCTCGGTGCCGCCGGAGCGGCCGGTGGCCCGCCTGATGCCGTCGGCGGTGGTCAGGATCTCGTCGTGCGCCTTCGAGCCGGGCACCCGCGCGAGGTCGAAGCCGTCCCCGACCTCGACGCCCTTGATCGCCTGGATGCCCATGAGGGCGGCGGCGAGCCGGGCGTCCAGGCGCCGGTCCCAGTGCACGTGCGAGCCCAGGCCCACCGGTACGTCGTAGGCCAGCACCTCCACGACACCGCCGAGCGTGTCGCCGTCCTTGTGGGCCTGGTCGATCTCGGCGACCATCGCCTTCGAGGCGGCCGCGTCCAGGCAGCGCACCGGGTCCGCGTCGAGCTTCTCCACGTCGGCCGGGGTCGGGTACACCCCGTAGGGGGCCTTCGCCGACGCCAGCTCCACCACGTGGGAGACGATCTCGATGCCCGCCGTCTCCTTCAGGTACGACCGCGCCACCGCGCCCAGCGCCACGCGGGCGGCGGTCTCCCGGGCGGAGGCCCGCTCCAGGATCGGACGCGCCTCGTCGAAGCCGTACTTCTGCATGCCGGCCAGGTCGGCGTGGCCGGGGCGCGGGCGGGTCAGCGGCGCGTTGCGCGCCAGCGCGGCCAGCTCCGCCGGGTCCACGGGGTCGGCCGCCATGACCTTGTCCCACTTGGGCCACTCGGTGTTGCCCACCATGACCGCCACGGGGGAGCCGAGGGTGAGTCCGTGCCGGACCCCGCCGAGGAAGGTGACCTCGTCCCGCTCGAACTTCATCCGTGCGCCGCGCCCGTACCCCAGGCGCCGTCGCGCGAGGTGGTCGGCCACCATGTCCGTGGTGACGGGCACGCCGGCGGGAAGGCCCTCCAGCGTCGCGACAAGTGCGGGTCCGTGGGACTCCCCCGCGGTCAGCCAACGCAACCTGCTCAACGATGCTCCTCATGCTCGCGCCTGGAACTGCGACGGCGCGACCGGGTGCGCGGCCCTGGCCCGCCACCTCCGATCCTCCCACGTCCGGGCCCGGTGTCCGGTCGCCGGTCCAGCAGGCGGACGCCGCGGACGGCACCCGCCCCCCGCGCGGCCGCCCCGCGCGCACGCGGAAGGGGCCGCTGCCCGCCGGGGAAGGCGGGGCCCGGTGGGGCGGCGAAGGGGCCCGGGCGGGGCGGCGAGGGGGGCGCGGGCGCGAATCCGGCTCCGCCCGGGCGGGGGGCGGCGAGGGGGCGCGAGCGCGGGTCCGGCTCCGCCCGGCGGGGCCGTCAGCGGTCCGCGAGGGCCTTCTCGCCGGCGCGGCGCATGACGTCCAGCGGGGCCGGGACGCGGCCGGTCATCCGCTCGACCTGGAGGACCGCCTGGTGGACGAGGAGGTCCAGGCCGCTGACGACGGCGCCGCCGGCCAGGGACCAGCGGGCGGCGAGCGTGGTCGGCCAGGGGTCGTAGAGGACGTCGAAGAGCGCGGTGGGGCGCTCCGGTACGGCGCCGGCGAGCGCGTCGGTCGTGCCGGCCGGGGTGGTGGCGATCACGAGGGGGGCTGTCAGGGCCTGCTCGGCCTGTGACCAGGGCGCCGTACGGACCTCGACGCCCAGCCGTTCGCCCCACCCGCGCATCTCGGCCGCGCGGGCGTCGCTGCGGACGTAGGCGACGACCTCGCCGGTGCAGACGCGGGCGAGCGCGGCCAGGGCGGAGGACGCGGTGGCCCCGGCCCCGAGGACCGCCGCCGAGTCGACCTGTTCGATGCCGTGCTCGCGCAGCGCGGCGACCATGCCCGGGATGTCGGTGTTGTCGCCGGTGCGCCGGCCGTCCTCGCTGACGACGACCGTGTTGACCGCCTCCACGGCGGCCGCCGTCTCGCTGACCTCGTCGAGCAGCGGGATGACGGCCCGTTTCAGCGGCATGGTCAGCGACAGTCCCGCCCACTCGGGCCCGAGCCCGTCGAGGAAGCCCGGCAGAGCGGCCTCGTCGACCTCGAACCGGTCGTAGCACCAGTGGGTGAGCCCCAGCTCCGCGTAGGCCGCGCGGTGCAGCACCGGGGACAGGGAGTGGGCGATCGGCGAACCGAGCACGGCCGCCCGGCGGGTTGGCGTCATCACTGCTTCTTCTTGGAGAGGTTCCACTCGTCGACCAGTTTCTCGTGCTCGGCGAGGGTCTTGGTGAACTTGCTGGTCCTGCCGTCCATCGAGATGAAGTAGTACCAGCCGTCGTCCGTCGGGTCGAGGGCGCCCCGGAGGGCCTCCTCGCCCGGGTTGTCGATGGGCCCGGGGGGCAGACCGGTGGCGTAGTACGTGTTGTACGGGTTGGCGTACCTGCGCAGCTCGGCGATGCTGAGGTCGATCTTGCTCTGGTTCTTCACGTAGTTGTACGTCGAGTCGAACTCCAGCTTGCCGTTGGTCTGCGCGTTGCCGGGCTTGAGGCGGTTGTAGACGACCTCGGCCATCTTGCGGAAGTCGTCGTGGCTCGTGCCCTCGGCCTGCGCGAGGCTCGCCACGGTGAGCAGTTGCCAGGGGCCGTCGAGTCCGAGGCTCTGGGCCTTCTTGGCGAGGCCGAGCTGCGCGTAGGTCTCGGTGGCCCGGGCGACCATGTCCTTGAGGACGTCCTCGGGCTTCTGCCCCTTGGCCACGGCGTAGCTGGAGGGGTAGAGGAACCCTTCGAGCGGGTCCTTGAGGTCGGGGTGGTTCAGTGCCCATTCGGGCAGGCCCAGCTTCTTGTAGTCCTTCTTCGCGACGCTCGAAGTGGTGCCTTCGGGCACCCCGAGGCGCTTGTCGATCAGCGTGTAGACGGCCGTGTTGCGCGAGCCCTCGGCGATGATCAGGTTGCTGCGGCTCTTCGGGCTGAGCATCAGCTGCACGGCGCTCGCCGCCGACATGTGCTTCTGGAGCGTGTAGACGCCGTCCTGGATCTGCTTGCCGTCGGGGTTCGCCGTCTGGGCGGAGACGAACGCGTCGACGCTCTCGACGACGCCCGCCTTCTTCAGCACCTGCCCGATCACGTACCCGCCGGCGTCCTTGGGGATGACGACCGTGACCTGCTCGCCGTTGCCGCTGCCCGCGTAGTCCGGGGCCGCGCCGAAACGATCCTGGTAGAAGTGGTAGCCGTAGTAGCCGACTCCGGCGACACCGCCGCCGAACACCAGGACGACGACCAGGCAGGCACAGCCGTTGCGTCTTTTCCGGCCGGCCTTGCCCGTACGGCCCTTGCCGCCGCGTCCTTTCCGGTCCCCGCGGCCCCGGCCCGTCGCCGGTGCGTCCGCGTCGGGATCCCCGTCGGCGTCGTCGCCGCCGCCCGCGAAGAAGGAGTCGTCCTCCTGGGCGGTCCCGGGCTCCGGGTCCCAGTCGGGGCGCGGCTCCGGCTCGGGAGCGCGGCGGTTCGGCGGCTGCGGCGGCGGATAGGCCTCGGGGGTGCCGTAGAGATCGGGCTGGTCCGGGCCGTAGGCCATGGACTGCCCGCCGTACGGGTCCGCGGGGTCGCCGCCGTAGGACGGCTGCGCGTGTGCGCCGGTGCCGTCCCAGGCCGGCTGCCCGTACTGCTCCTCGGGACGGCCCTGCTGCTGGCCGCCGTACGGGTGGCCGCCCTGCTCACCGTGGTGCGGGGACTGCCCGGTGCCCTGCTCGCCGTAGTGCTGCTGGTACGGACCGTCGTGGCCCTGCTGGGGCTCCTGGCTCCAGCCGCCGTACTGCTGCTGGTGGTGCTGAGGATGCTGCTGGTACTGCTGCGGCTGCGGGTGGTGCTGCAGGCCGCCGCCGTAGGAGGACTGCGGGTCCGCGGGGGCCTGCTGTCCTCCCCATCCGCCGTCCCCGTACAACGGGTCCTCGGGATGCCACGGTTCGGAGCCTGGGCCCCGGCCATACTCAGTCATCGATCCCCTAGCGCCGCGAGACGGTGGTCACGCCGTGTGACACCCGCGTCCGTTCCGCCTCTTGCTGTGCGGCGGCTGTTCGAAGACCGTCGCATCGCGCGGAACGTTACCGTATCGCGATCAGATGACCACTTCGACGCCCTCTCCGGGTGCTGTGCCTGACACCCGTTCGGATTCGAGGGCCTGCTGCAGAATGATGACGGCCGCGGCCTGGTCGATCACGGAGCGTCCCTTCTTGGACTTCACCCCGGAGGCCCGCAGCCCCTGACTCGCCGTCACCGTCGTCATCCGCTCGTCCACCAGGCGGACCGGCACCGGGGCGATGCCCTTGGCCAACTCCCCCGCGAAAGCACGGACCTTGACGGCGGCCGGGCCCTCGCCCCCCTTGAGGGAGCGAGGGAGACCGACGACGACCTCGATCGGCTCGTACTCCTCGACGAGCTGCCGCAACCGGCGGTGGGCCGCCGGGACGTCCCGGCCGGGGACCGTCTCCACCGGTGTGGCGAGGATCCCATCGGGGTCGCACGAGGCGACCCCGATCCGGGCGTCCCCGACGTCGATCGCCAGGCGCCGGCCGCGTCGCATCACTTGGCCGTTTCCGCCACGAGACGCTCCACGGCGTCGACGGCGTCGCCGACCGCGGCCGGGTTCTGGCCGCCGCCCTGGGCGACGTCCGGCTTGCCGCCACCGCCGCCGCCGAGCGTCTTGGCGGCGGTACGGACCAGGTCGCCGGCCTTCAGGCCGCGCTCGCGGGCGGCCTCGTTGGTGGCGATGACCGTGAGCGGCTTGCCGTTGTTCACCGTGAAGAGGGCGACGACGGCGGCCCGGCCGCCCTGGATGCGCCCGCGCACGTCGAGGACCAGCTTGCGCAGGTCGTCCGGGGTCGTGCCGTCGGGGACCTGGCCGGTCACCACGGCGACTCCGCGCACGTCCTTGGCGGACTCGGCGAGACCGGCGGCGGCCTGCAGGACCTTCTCGGCGCGGAACCGCTCGATCTCCTTCTCGGCGTCCTTCAGCTTGCCGAGCATGGCGGAGACCTTCTCCGGCAGTTCCTCCGGACGGCCCTTGACCAGCTCCTGGAGCTGGGCGACGACCGTGTGCTCGCGGGCGAGGAAGTTGTAGGCGTCGACGCCGACGAGGGCCTCGATACGACGCACGCCCGAGCCGATCGACGACTCACCGAGCAGCTTCACCAGGCCGAGCTGGGCGGTGTTGTGCACGTGCGTGCCGCCGCACAGCTCCTTGGAGAAGTCGCCGATGGTGACCACGCGGACCCGCTCGCCGTACTTCTCGCCGAACTCGGCGATGGCGCCCTGCTTCTTGGCGTCGTCGATGCCCATGACCTCGGCGTGCACGTCGAGGTCGCGGGCGAGCACCTCGTTGATCTTCTGCTCGACGTCGGTCATCACGGCCGTCGGGACGGCGGCGGGGGAACCGAAGTCGAAGCGGAAGCGGCCGGGCTGGTTCTCCGAACCGGCCTGGGCGGCCGTCGGGCCCAGCGCGTCACGCAGCGCCTGGTGGGTCAGGTGGGTGGCCGAGTGGGCGCGGGCGATGGCCTTGCGGCGGCGGACGTCGATGGCGGCCTGGGCCTTGGCGCCGACGGTGACCTCGCCGACCTGGACGACACCCTTGTGGACGTAGACGCCCGGGACCGGCTTCTGGCAGTCGCGGACCTCGATGACGGCACCGGAGTCGACCTTGATGCGGCCGGTGTCGCCGATCTGGCCGCCGCCCTCGGCGTAGAACGGGGTGCGGTCCAGGACGATCTCGACCTCGTCGCCCTCGGAGGCGGCCGGGGAGGAGACGCCGTCGACGAGGATGCCGACGATCGTGGACTCGCCCACGGTGTCGGTGTAGCCGATGAAGTCGGTCTCGCCGGCCACGTCGGCGATCTCGCGGTAGGCGCCCATGTCCGCGTGGCCGGTCTTCTTGGCCTGGGCGTCGGCCTTGGCCCGCTCCCGCTGCTCCTTCATCAGGCGGCGGAAGCCGTCCTCGTCCACGGCCAGGCCCTGCTCGGCGGCCATCTCCAGGGTGAGGTCGATCGGGAAGCCCCAGGTGTCGTGGAGCAGGAACGCCTTGTCGCCGGAGAGGACCGTGCCGCCGGACCGCTTGGTCTCGGTGACGGCGGTGTCGAGGATGTTGGTACCGGCCTTCAGCGTCTTCAGGAAGGCGTTCTCCTCGGCGAGGGCGACCTTCTCGATGCGCTCGCGGTCGGTGACCAGCTCCGGGTACTGCTGTCCCATCATCTCGATGACGGTGTCGATCAGGTCCTTGACGACCGGACCGGTGGCGCCGAGCAGGCGCATGTTGCGGATGGCGCGGCGCATGATGCGGCGCAGCACGTAGCCGCGGCCCTCGTTGCCGGGGGTCACGCCGTCGCCGATGAGCATCACCGAGGTGCGCATGTGGTCGGTGACCACGCGCAGCGAGACGTCCGAGGCGTGGGCGTCGCCGTAGGCCACGCCGGTCAGCTCGGTGGCCTTGTCGATGACGGCCATGGAGGTGTCGATCTCGTACATGTTCTGCACGCCCTGCAGAATCATGGCGAGGCGCTCCAGGCCGAGGCCCGTGTCGATGTTCTTGCTCGGCAGCTCGCCGAGGATCTCGAAGTTGTCCTTGCCGATGCCCTCGCCGCGCTCGTACTGCATGAAGACGAGGTTCCAGATCTCCACGTACCGCTCGTCGTTGACGGCGGGGCCGCCCTCGGGGCCGAACTCGGGGCCGCGGTCGTAGTTGATCTCGGAGCAGGGGCCGCACGGGCCGGGCACGCCCATGGACCAGTAGTTGTCCTTCATGCCCAGGCGCTGGATGCGCTCCTCGGGCACACCGACGACCTCGTGCCAGATGCGCTCGGCCTCGTCGTCGTCCTTGTAGACGGTGATCCACAGACGCTCGGGGTCGAGGCCGTAACCGCCCTTGTCCTGGGGGCTGGTGAGCAGCTCCCAGGCGTGCTTGATGGCGCCTTCCTTGAAGTAGTCGCCGAAGGAGAAGTTGCCGCACATCTGGAAGAACGTGCCGTGCCGGGTGGTCTTGCCGACCTCTTCGATGTCCGGCGTGCGCACGCACTTCTGCACGCTGGTGGCGCGCTGGAAGGGCGGCTTGACCTCGCCCAGGAAGTAGGGCTTGAAGGGCACCATGCCGGCCGGGACGAGGAGCAGAGTCGGGTCGTCCGCGATGAGCGACGCCGAAGGGACGACGGTGTGCCCGCGCTCCTCGAAGAAGCTCAGCCAGCGGCGGCGGATCTCAGCCGACTCCATCAGTGGTCCTCATTCCGGTTGTACGAGTACGTCGGGTACGTCGGTCCCTCGACGTACTTCGGGCTGTTGTGGTTCTCGATGGCGGCGAGCCGCCGGGGGGAGGGGAGTTCCGGGTCGACGGGGGCGCCGATGCCGAGCGCCTCCCCGAGTTCGGCCTCCCGCCGCGCCATGTTGTCGCGGACGTCGAGCGCGAAACCCACCGCGCGGTCCTTGATCCGGTGACCGGTCTGAAGGGCCTTGTTCGCCGCGGTCGCGGCGACGCTCTCGGGGGTCAGCTGCCTGAGCTTGCGGTTGACCTTGGTGGTGGCCCACACACCGGCGGCGACACCTGTGCTGAACCAGAACGTACGGCGGAACATCGCTAGTCCTTACTTCTCCCGGTTGTTCCGCTTCCCCCGCCGGGCGGCCGGGACGGTGCGGCCCACGATCACCGTACGCCTCGACGCCTTGGCGGGCACGTCCTCCTTGCGGCCGCCGAGCGCGCGGCGCACGCCGTAGCCGAAGGCGGCGACCTTGACCAGCGGGCCGCCGAAGGTGGAGGCCACGGTGGTCGACAGCGCGGACGCGTTCGACGTGACCTCCTGGACGTCGGAGGCGATCGCGTCGACGCGGTCGATCTGGGTCTGCGCGGAGCGCACCGCCTGCGAGGCGTCGGCCAGCAGCGGAACCGCCTGGTCGGTCACGTCCGCCACGAGCTTGGTGGTCGCCCTGAGCGTCTGGGCCAGCCTCGCCAGCGCGACGGCGAGGAAGGAGACCAGGATCGCCCAGAACACGGCCACCAGGATCCCGGCCACCTCACCACCGGACACTGTGCGCACCCGCTCCCTGAAACGTGCCTGAACATCGAGAAAGTCGTGCACCGAGCCTATCGCGCCACGGGTGGGGCTCCGTACCGGATTACCACGCGCGGCGCGGGGAGTCCGTCCGGGCGATTGTACGGAGTGATTACGTTTCAGTACCCTCCGTGTTCCATGCGAGACGCCATGCCTGATCCGACGCCCCACCCGCCGCTCCAGGGATGCGGCACGGGCGCCGGCGCGGCCGCCGAGTCCGACGCGTTCGTGGGGCGCTCGGCCGAACTCGGCGCGCTCGCGCGGGCGCTGGACGGCGCCCGGCTGGTCACGGTGACGGGGGCGGGCGGGGTCGGCAAGTCGCGGCTGGCGGCACGGGCGGCGGCGCGGGCGGCGGCGCGGTGGACGGCGGGGGGCGACGGGCCGGGCGGCCGTCCGCCCGCGGCGCGCAGGGTGCTCTGGGCGCGGGTGGACCTGGCGCCGCTGCGGGACGCGGAGTTCGTCGACCACGCCGTGGTGGAGGCCCTCGGGCTCACCGACCACACCCTGCGCACGCCCCGCGAGACGCTGCTCGCCCTTCCCCGGGTGCTCGGCCTCGCCGGGCCGGGCGGGACGTGCGCGGCCGGCGACCGGCTGCTGCTGGTGCTGGACGGCGTCGAGCACCTGGCCGAGGCCTGCGCCGGCCTGGTGGCCGAACTGCTGCGGCGGGTGCCCCAGGTGCGGGTGCTCGCCGTGGGGCGCCGCCCGCTCGGCGTGGCGGGCGAGCGCCTGTTCCCGCTGGCCCCGCCCGCCGAGGAGGAGGCGGTCCGGCTGCTCGTGACGCGGGCCGCCCAGCACGGGGTGTCCGTCCGCGCCGGGGATCCCGCCGTGCGGGAGCTGTGCCGGCGTCTCGAGGGGCTGCCGCTGGCGGTCGAGCTGGCCGCCGGGCGGCTGCGGACGCTGTCGCCCGCCCGGCTGCTGGAACGGCTCGACGACCGGTTCGGGCTGCTGACCGGCGGGCCGCGCGACGTCCTGCCCCGGCACCGGACGCTGCGCACCGCGATCGGCTGGAGCCACGAGCTGTGCACCCCCGCGGAACGGCTGCTGTGGGCGCGGCTGTCGGTGTTCACCGGGGCGTTCGACCTGGAGGCGGTCGAGTACGTGTGCAGCGGCGGCGGGCTGGCCGCCGGCGACGTCCTGGACGTGCTGGGCGAACTGCTCGCGCAGTCCGTGGTGGCCCGCGAGGAGACGGCGGCCGGAGTGCGCTTCCGGATGCTGGAGACGGTCCGTGCCTACGGCGCCGAATGGCTGGCCGCCACGGGGGACGCCGACCGGCTGCGGCGGCGCCACCGTGACTGGTACGTCGGTCTGGCCACCTGGTGCGAGCTGGAGTGGTTCTCGCCCCGGCAGGCGGAGGTGGCGGCGCGGATCGAGACGGAGCTGCCGAATCTGCGCAGCGCCCTGGAGTACTGCACGACCGGCCCGGGCGAGGCGCATCTGGGGCAGTACCTCGCGGGCTGCCTGTGGTTCTGCTGGGCGGGGTGCGGCCGGCTCTCGGAGGGCCGGCACTGGCTGGAGCGCGCCGTCGCGCTGGAGGGCGGTCACGAGCAGTCCCGGCTGAAGGCGCTGTGGGTGCTGGCGTACGTGGCGATCCTGCAGGGCGACACGGTGCCCGCGCTGGCGGCGCTCCAGGAGTGCCGCGAGGCGGCCCGCACCTCGGCGAGCGCGACGGCGCTCGCGTACGCGGAGCACCGCGCGGGCTGCCTGGCCCTGGTCACGGACGACATGGAGCGTGCGGAGGAGCTGCTGCGCTCGGCGCTGGAGCGCTACCGGGAGATCGGTGAGCTGAACAGCACGGTGCTGATGGGCCAGGTCGAGCTGGCGATGACCCGGGCCTTCCAGGGCGATCTGCCGGACGCGGTCCGGCTGTGCGAGGACGTCCGCCGGATCTGCGACGACCACGGGGAGCGCTGGTCGCGGGCCTACGCGCTGTACGTGCTGGCGTACGCGGCCTGGCACGAGGGGAACGCCGGGTACGCCCGGGACCTGCTCGCCGACTGTCTCACCGACGCGCACGGCTTCCACGACCTGCTCGGTTCGGTGCTGGCGGTGGAGCTGCTCGCGCTGGTGACGGTGAGCGAGGGCGACGCCGAGGAGGCGGCGGTGCTCCAGGGCGCGGCGGGCGTGATGTGGGCGTCGGTGGGGCTGCGGCTGTTCGGGTCGGCGTACTACAACGCGCCGCACGAGCTGTGCGAGGCGCGGGCGCGCGAACTTCTGGGCGACGAGCGTTATGAGGGGTGCGTGCGCGAGGGGGCCGCTCTGGGCCGGGAGGCGGCGGTGGCCCGGGCCCTGGGGCGGGCCGGGAGGCGGGCGCTGCGGGCGCTGCCGGAACAGCGCGGGCAGACGCGCGGCAGGGCGGCGGACATGCGCGAGCCCGCCGCCTCGCCCACCCGGAAGGGCGGGGAGACGGCGAGCTGAGGCGCTTGTGCTACGGCCTGCTGGTGATCAGCGGGCGTAGTACTCGACGACGAGCTGCTCGTCGCAGATCACCGGGATCTCCTTGCGGTTCGGCTCGCGGTCCAGGCGGAACGCCAGGGCCTTGAGGTTCACCTGGAGGTAGCGCGGGGTCTCGCCCTCGGGGGCGAAGCCGCCCTCACGGGCGATCGTGAAGAGCGTCTTCTCCTTGGAGCGGTCGCGGACCTGCACGACGTCGTCGGGGCGGACGCGGAAGGACGGCTTGTCGACCTTCTGGCCGTTGACCTGGATGTGGCCGTGGACGACCATCTGGCGGGCCTGGTAGATCGTGCGGGCGATGCCCGAACGCAGGACCAGCGCGTCGAGACGGCGCTCCAGCTCGACGATCAGGGCCTCACCGGTCTTGCCCTGGACCTTGGAGGCACGCTCGTAGGCGCGGACGAGCTGGCGCTCGGACACGTCGTACTGCGCGCGCAGACGCTGCTTCTCGAGCAGACGGACCTTGTAGTCCGAGTTCTGCTTGCGGCCGCGGCCGTGCTCACCCGGCGGGTAGGGGCGGGCCTCGAAGTACTTGACGGCCTTCGGGGTCAGCGCGATACCGAGGGCACGCGACTTCTTGACCTTGGGGCGGGACTGGTTCGCCACTGTCTCTCATTTCGTAGTTCTCGGCTTGTCAGGGTTACGGAGGTCGCATCCGCAGCCGGGAGAACCCGCTGGTCCGCGAGGGACCGGTCGGGCAGCCGCTTCCCTGGTCTGGGCACATACGTGCAGCACGCGAGTGGCCCACCGACCGTCCCGGATCCCCGGGTGGTGGTGGGCTGCCCGCGACACCGTTCGACGGTGCGCGACGCTCCTGGAGCCGGTTCACGGGGAACCGGGTCTCCGGCTGGCTGTCCCACTCTGACGGCACGGGACTCAGCGCTCCGGGCAGTCTACAGGGTGTTCAGGACCGCTTCCGACCGAGGTGCTTGCGGGTCCATTCGACCGCGTCCGCGTACCGGGCCTCGGCGCCGTGCCGGCTCGGGCTGTAGTACTCGCGGTCCTTGAGGGCGTCCGGCGCGTACTGCTGGGCGGCGATGCCCTCGGGCAGGTCGTGCGGGTAGACGTAGCCCTGGGCGTGGCCGAGCTTGGCGGCGCCCTTGTAGTGGCCGTCGCGCAGGTGGGGCGGCACGGACCCGGCCAGCCCCTTGCGCACGTCCTCCAGCGCGGCGCCGATCGCGGTGGTCGCGGAGTTGGACTTGGGGGCGAGGGCGAGCGCGATGGTGGCGTGGCTGAGGGTGAGGGCGGCCTCGGGGAAGCCGATCATGGCGACGGCCTGGGCGGCGGCGACGGCGATGGGCAGCGCGGTCTGGTCGGCGAGGCCGATGTCCTCGCTGGCGGAGATCATCAGACGGCGGGCGATGAACCGGGGGTCCTCGCCGGCCTCGATCATCCGGGCCAGGTAGTGCAGCGCGGCGTCGACGTCGGAGCCGCGGATGGACTTGATCAGGGCGCTGGCCACGTCGTAGTGCTGGTCGCCGTCGCGGTCGTACTTGACCGCGGCCCGGTCGACGGTCTCCTCCAGCGTGGTCAGGCCGATCTCCGCCTCGCCCTTGTCCAGGGCGGCCCCGGCGGCGGCCTCCAGGGCGGTCAGCGCGCGGCGCGCGTCGCCGCCCGCGATGCGCAGCAGGTGCTCCTCGGTGTCCGCGGGCAGGGCGACGGCGGACTTCAGGCCGCGCTCGTCGGTGAGGGCGCGGCGCAGCAGGCCGCGCACGTCCTCGTCGGTGAGGGGTTCGAGGGTGAGCAGCAGGGAGCGGGAGAGCAGGGGGGAGATCACCGAGAAGTACGGGTTCTCGGTGGTGGCGGCGATCAGTGTCACCCAGCGGTTCTCGACCGCCGGGAGCAGGGAGTCCTGCTGGGCCTTGCTGAAGCGGTGGATCTCGTCGAGGAAGAGGACGGTCTCCTGGCCGTACCCGCCGGAGGCGCGGCGGGCGCCGTCGATGACCGCGCGGACCTCCTTGACGCCCGCCGTGATCGCCGACAGCTCCACGAAGCGCTTGTCGGTGGCCTTGGAGACGACGTAGGCGAGGGTGGTCTTGCCGGTGCCGGGCGGGCCCCAGAGGATCACCGACGAGGGGCCCGCCGGTCCCCCGCGTCTCCCCCCGCCGCCCGTGCCGGAGGGGCCTGCGGCTCCGCCTCCGTGGTCCGCGCCCTCGCCCACGAGCCGGCGCAGCGGCGAGCCGGGCTTGAGCAGGTGCTGCTGGCCCACCACCTCGTCGAGGGTGCGCGGGCGCATCCGGACCGCGAGGGGGCTGGCGGCCGGGTCCTTCTCCTGGCGTTCTTCTGCTGCGGCGGTGAACAGGTCGGGCTCCACGCTGAAACCCTATGGCACGCCACTGACAACGCGGCCGGGCCCCGGGGCCCGGGGGCCGCTCAGGCCCAGAGGCTGCTGCCCCAGCGGGTCAGGATCAGCATGGCGATGACGCCGGTGTGCGTGACCGGGATGACCCAGGTGAACTCGGCGAGGAAGTTCTTCACCGGGCGCGGGGCGGGCAGGAAGCCGTTGCGGATGTTGAAGGACGTCGTGTACCAGAAGGCGGTGAGCGTGGCCACCCAGGCCAGCGAGCACCACAGGCACAGCGCGTTGATCCGGTACAGGGACTCGAACTGCAGCCAGGTGACGAAGCAGACACCGAAGAGCGTGCCGAAGTTGAAGGTCAGCCAGTACCAGCGGGGGAAGCGGGCGCGGGCGAGCAGGCTCATGCCGACGCAGATGACGATGCCGTAGCAGACCAGGCCGAGCATGGGGTTGGGGAACCCGAAGACGGCGGCCTGCTTGCTCTCCATGACGCTGCCGCAGGACACGATCGGGTTGAGGCTGCAGCTCGGCGTGAACGTCTTGCCGGACAGCTTGCCTTCGAGGATCTTCTGCTTGTCGATCGTGATGACCCAGGCGGCGAGCAGCCCGGCCGCGCCGGTGATCACCAGCAGCAGCGCGAAGGCACGGCTGCCGCCCACCGTCCGCGGTCCGGTGGCCGCGGGTTCCGGTCCGGGCTCCGTGGAGACGTCCTTGACTGTCGTCTTGCTCATCACGCCGATTCCGTCACTTGAGAGTTGGACCTTCTTCGGGCAGGGCCATTGTGCCGCACGCGCGCGTGTGCGCACCGTTCGATCAACATAAGGAAGGACGGCACAGGTCCAGGAAGGGCTGGTTCCGGTCGACGCTGCGCGCATGACGTCGAACGGACTGACGGTGCCCGTACGGGGGCTCCGCAAGCGCTGCGGGTACGTCATCGCCGTCGGCGGCCCCGGCCCGGGCGCCGAGAAGCGCGAGGTCTTCGGCCTGCCCGGGCCCGAGGGGCGGGCAGGAGCACCACCGTGGAGATCCTCCAGGGCAACCGTGCGCGGGATGCGGGAGACGTCTCGGTGCCGGGGACGGACCCGGCGAGCGCCACGCGCGCGTGGCGCTCACGCGTCGGCATCGTCCGGCAGGACGAATCCGCGCCCGCCGGGTTGACGAGGGGCTCTGCGAGAGCGTGCGCGGGGTCTTCCCGCCGGGCTCCGCCCGGGCTGGAACAGTACGGGGGTCCCCCCCGGTGGGTGCGCGCCGCGCGCCCGGCGCACACCCGGCGCGGACTCAGCCGAGCCGCGCCTCCAGTTCGGCCACGATCTCGTTGACGCCGATCGCCGTCTGCTCGCCGGACTCCATGTCCTTGAGCTGGACGACGCCCTCGGCGAGGTCGCGCTCGCCGGCCACGAGCGTGTAGCGGGCGCCGCTGCGGTTGGCGTTCTTCATCGCGCCCTTGAGGCCCTTGTGGCCGTAGGAGAAGTCGGCCGCGATGCCCACCTTGCGCAGTTCGGTGACCTTCGCGAACAGCACCCGGCGCGCCTCCTCGCCGAGCGGCACCGCGAACACGCTGGTGGCGGCGGGGAGATCGAGTTCGATGCCCTCCGCCTGGAGGGCCAGGACCGTGCGGTCCACTCCGAGCGCCCAGCCGACCGAGGGCAGCGCGGGGCCGCCGATCATCTCGGACAGGCCGTCGTAGCGGCCGCCGCCGCCGACCGCGGACTGCGAACCGAGGCCGTCGTGGACGAACTCGAAGGTGGTGCGCGTGTAGTAGTCCAGGCCGCGCACCAGCTTGGGGTCGTCCTCGAAGGAGACACCGGCCGCCGTGATCAGCTCGCGCACCTCCTCGTGGTACGCCTTGCAGGCGTCGCACAGGTAGTCGCGCAGCAGCGGGGCGTCGGTCAGCTGCTTCTGCACCTCGGCACGCTTGTCGTCGAGCACGCGCAGCGGGTTGATCTCCGCCCGGCGCAGCGTGTCCTCGTCCAGGTCCAGGCCGCGCAGGAAGTCCTGGAGCGCGGCCCGGTAGACGGGACGGCACTCCTTGTCGCCCAGGCTGTTGAGCAGGATGCGGAAGTCGCTCAGCCCCAGCGAGCGGTACGCCTGGTCCGCGAGGATGATCAACTCGGCGTCGAGGGCGGGGTCCTCGGCGCCGATGGCCTCGGCGCCGACCTGGGAGAAGTGCCGGTAGCGGCCCTTCTGCGGGCGCTCGTAGCGGTAGTACGAGCCGGAGTACCAGAGCTTGACGGGGAGGTTGCCCGCCTTGTGGAGGCTGGCCTCCAGGGCCGCGCGCAGCACGGACGCGGTGCCCTCGGGGCGCAGCGCGAGCCGGTCGCCGCCCTTGGTCTCGAAGGCGTACATCTCCTTGGTCACGATGTCCGTGGACTCGCCGACACCGCGGGCGAACAGCTCGACGTTCTCGAAGCCGGGGGTCTCCACGTAGCCGTAGCCGGAGTTGCGCAGCGGGGCGGCGATGGCCTCGCGGACCGCCAGGTACGTCGCGGAGTCGGGCGGGATCAGGTCGTACGTGCCCTTGGGGGCCTTGAAGGTGCTCACGAAGTCTCTCGTCACATTCCTCGTCGGGGAGCCTCGCCGGCGCCGTCCCGGGCGCTGCCCGCGGCCAGTTGCCGCAGGTACGGGTTGCCGGCGCGCTCCTGGCCGATGGTCGTCTGGGGGCCGTGCCCGGACAGCACCACGGTCGAGTCGTCGAGCGGCAGGCACACGCGGGCCAGCGATCCGAGCATCTCGTCCATGTCACCGCCGGGCAGGTCGGTGCGTCCGATGGAGCCGGCGAAGAGCAGATCCCCGGAGAAGAGGACCGACGGGACGTCCGCGGCCTCGGGCATCTGGAAGGTCACCGACCCCTTGGTATGGCCGGGCGCGTGCGCGACGGAGAACTCCAGACCGGCCAGCTCCAGTTTCGCGCCGTCGGCCAGTTCCTCGACGTCGTCGGGCTCGCCGACGGTCAGCTCGCCCATCAGCGGCGCCCCGATGGAACGGCCCAGGGCCTTCTCGGGGTCGCTCATCATGTACCGGTCGGCCGGGTGGATCCAGGCCGGGACGCCGTGCGCGCCGCAGACCGGGACGACCGACGCCACGTGGTCGATGTGGCCGTGGGTGAGGACGACGGCGACGGGCTTGAGACGGTGCTTCCTGAGCGCTTCCTCGACGCCCTGGGCGGCCTGGTGGCCGGGGTCGATGATCACGCACTCCTCACCGGCGGCGGGGGCGACGAGGTAGCAGTTCGTCCCCCAGGCCCCGGCGGGGAACCCGGCAATGAGCACGTTCGTCCTTCGTTTGTGTCGGTACGGGCGGGCATCGGGTGACTGCGCCTGTGGTCAGAGACTACCGGCGCTGCCGGATCCTCAGCGAACCCATATACGGTACGGGGCACACACGGGCGCCCGGTCCACCGGTCGCGCCGGTGCCGGTCGACACACGAGACGCATGAGGAGAGAACCCGGTGGTCAGCCAGGAGCAGCGGCGGCGTCAGCTCGCCCGGGAGAAGTTCTTGCGGCAGCAGCAGCGGCGCACCGCCGCGCGGCACAAGGCGCGCACGCGCAACGCGGTGATCGCGTCGGTGCTCGGCGTGGTGGTCATCGGTGGTGTGACGCTGTACACGACCGGGGCCCTCAAGAGCGACAAGAAGGACGACAAGGCCAAGGCGAGCGCGGACGTCTCCCCCAGCGCGTCGGCCCCGTCGAAGATGCCCGACCCCTGCGCGAAGCCCGCCGCGGGTTCGGTGAAGAAGCTGAGCTGGAAGAAGGAGCCGGCGATGTCGATCGACACGTCGGCGAAGTACACGATGAAGCTCGCGACCACCTGCGGCGACATAGACGTGTCGCTGAAGGCGTCCGCCGCCCCGCACACGGTGAACTCGTTCGACTACCTGGCCGGGAAGGGCTTCTTCGACCACACCAAGTGCCACCGGCTGACCACGAACGGCATCTACGTGCTGCAGTGCGGCGACCCGACCGGCACGGGCACCGGCGGCCCCGGCTACACGATCCCGGACGAGAACCTCAAGGACACGAGCCTCAAGGGCAACGTCTACCCGGCGGGCACGGTCGCGATGGCGAACACCGGGCAGAAGCACACCGGCGGCAGCCAGTTCTTCCTGGTCTACCAGAACAGCCAGCTGCCGCCCAACTACACACCGTTCGGTACGATTTCCGAATCCGGGATGACGGTGCTGAAGAAGATCGCCGCCGCGGGTGAGAACACGGGCGCCGGCGACGGGGCGCCCAACGCGACGGTCGTGATCAACAAGGCGACGGTCACGAAATCCTGACCGTCAACTGCGTAATTTCGGTCGCGCTGGATGCGGACAGGCCACCTGCCGGTCGCCTATGTTGGCCGTGACGAAACTGTGGACGATGCCCGGGGGAGCCTCGAAAGCCCCTCGCAGGCATCATGTGGAGGAGGCGCTGTGAGCAGCGACCCGTGGGGCCGCGTCGACGAGACGGGGACCGTGTACGTGCGTACGGCCGACGGCGAGCAGGTCGTCGGTTCCTGGCAGGCCGGCTCCCCCCAGGAGGCACTGGCCTACTTCGAGCGCAAGTACGAGGGACTGGTGGTCGAGATCGGCCTCCTCGAGAAGCGTGTGCGGACCACCGATCTGTCGGCGAAGGACGCGCAGGCCGCGATCGACCACCTCCGGGAGCAGGTGGACGCGCACCACGCGGTCGGTGACCTGGCCGCGCTGCGCACCCGCCTGGACCAGCTGGTCGCGACCGTCGAGTCGCGGCGCGAGGAGCGCAAGGCGCAGCGCGCCCGGCAGGCGGACGAGGCCCGGCACGCCAAGGAGGCCCTGGTCACCGAGGCGGAGGAGCTGGCCGGGTCCGACCAGTGGCGGGTGGCCGGTGAGCGGCTGCGGGCGCTGGTGGACACCTGGAAGGGGCTGCCGCGCCTGGACCGCAAGTCCGACGACGAGCTGTGGCACCGCTTCTCGCACGCCCGGTCGGCGTTCTCCAAGCGGCGCAAGGCGCACTTCGCGCAGTTGGACGCCCAGCGCGAGGAGGCCCGCAGGACCAAGGAGCGGCTGGTCGCCGAGGCCGAGGCGCTGTCGGCCTCGACGGACTGGGGTGCGACGGCGGCGCGTTACCGCGAGCTGATGGCCGAGTGGAAGGCCGCCGGCCGCGCGCAGCGCGAGCACGAGGACGACCTCTGGAACCGTTTCCGCGGTGCGCAGGACGTGTTCTTCGCCGCCCGCGGCTCGGTCTTCGCCGAGCGGGACGCCGAGCAGGCGGAGAACCTGAAGCTGAAGGAGGAACTGGCCGAGGAGGCCGAGAAGCTCCTGCCGGTCGGGGACCTCAAGGCCGCCCGGGCCGCCTTCCGCTCGATCAACGAGCGCTGGGAGGCCATCGGCCATGTGCCGCGGGACGCCCGCCCCCGGGTCGAGGGCCGGATGCACACGGTGGAGCGGGCCCTGCAGGAGGCCGAGGAGAGCGAGTGGCGCCGGACGAACCCGGAGGCACGCGCGCGTGCCGAGGGTCTGACCGGTCAGCTCCAGGCCGCCGTGGACAAGTTGCGTGGCCAGATCGAGCAGGCGCGTGCCCAGGGCAACACCGCCAGGGCCGACAAGCTCGCCCGGGAGCTGGAGGGCCGCCAGGCACTTCTGGACCAGGCTCTGAAGGGCCTCCAGGAGTTCGGCGGCTGACAGCTCCGGCCGCAGGCACGACCTGCCGCGGCAGGAGATACCGGCCTGCCCCGGCAGGAGATACCGGCCGAGAGGGCCCCCTACGCGCCGTACGGGGCCCTCTCGCCGTCCCGCGGGCTTCTACCCCCTGCTGCGGGCCGAGGTGACGCGGTACACGTCGTAGACGCCCTCCACGCCGCGCACGGCGCGCAGCACGTGGCCGAGGTGCTTGGGGTCGCCCATCTCGAAGGTGAACCGGGAGGTGGCGACCCGGTCGCGGGAGGTCTGGACGGCCGCGGAGAGGATGTTGACGTGCTGGTCGGACAGGACGCGGGTGACGTCCGAGAGCAGCCGGGAGCGGTCCAGGGCCTCGACCTGGATGGCGACCAGGAAGACCGAGGACTGGGTGGGCGCCCACTCGACGTCCAGGATGCGCTCGGGCTCCCGCGACAGTGAATCGACGTTGACGCAGTCGCTGCGGTGGACCGATACGCCGCTGCCGCGCGTGACGAAGCCGATGATCGGGTCGCCCGGGACGGGCGTGCAGCAGCGGGCCAGCTTGACCCACACGTCGTCGACGCCCTTGACGACGACGCCGGGGTCGGCGCTGGAGCGGCGCTTGCGGCCGCGCCCGCGCGCGGGCGGCATGCTCTCGTCGATCTCCTCGGTGGCCGCCTCCTCGCCGCCGAGGGCCTGGACGAGCTTCTGCACGATGTTCTGCGCCGAGACGTGCCCCTCGCCGATCGCCGCGTACAGCGCGGAGATGTCCGAGTAGCGCATCTCGTGGGCGAGCGTGACGAGCGAGTCGCCGGTCAGGATGCGCTGGATCGGCAGGTTCTGCTTGCGCATGGCGCGGACGATGGCGTCCTTGCCCTGCTCGATCGCCTCGTCGCGGCGCTCCTTGGAGAACCAGGCCCGGATCTTGTTGCGGGCGCGCGGGGACTTGACGAAACCGAGCCAGTCGCGGGAGGGCCCGGCGCCCGCCGCCTTGGAGGTGAAGACCTCCACCAGGTCGCCGTTGTCCAGGGTGGACTCCAGCGGGACCAGGCGGCCGTTGACCCGGGCTCCTATGGTGCGGTGGCCGACCTCGGTGTGCACGGCGTAGGCGAAGTCCACGGGCGTGGCACCGGCCGGGAGCGCTATGACGTCGCCCTTGGGCGTGAAGACGAAGACCTCGTTGCGGGAGAGGTCGAAGCGCAGCGACTCCAGGAACTCGCTGGGGTCCTCGGTCTCCTTCTGCCAGTCCAGGAGCTGCCGCAGCCACGCCATGTCGTTGATGGCGGCGTCCTTGCCGGCCTTGCCGGTGGACCTGGGCGCGTCCGTACGGACCTTGGAGGCACCCGCGACGGCCTCCTGCTTGTACTTCCAGTGCGCGGCGATGCCGTACTCGGCGCGGCGGTGCATGTCGAAGGTGCGGATCTGCAGCTCGACGGGCTTGCCGTTGGGGCCGATGACCGTGGTGTGCAGCGACTGGTACATGTTGAACTTGGGCATCGCGATGTAGTCCTTGAACCGGCCGGGGACCGGGTTCCATCGCGCGTGCACCGTGCCGAGGGCGGCGTAGCAGTCGCGGACCGTGTCGACCAGGACACGGATGCCGACCAGGTCGTAGATCTCCGCGAAGTCACGGCCGCGGACGATCATCTTCTGGTAGACGCTGTAGTAGTGCTTGGGGCGGCCGGTGACGGTCGCCTTGATGCGGGCGGCGCGCAGATCCGACTGGACCTCGTCGGTGACGATCGCCAGGTACTCGTCGCGCTTGGGGGCGCGCTCGGCCACCAGGCGGACGATCTCGTCGTACATCTTGGGGTAGAGGATCGCGAAGGCGAGGTCCTCCAGTTCCCACTTGATGGTGTTCATGCCCAGGCGGTGGGCGAGCGGCGCGTAGATCTCCAGGGTCTCGCGCGCCTTCTTCTCCTGCTTCTCGCGCTTGAGGTAGCGCATGGTGCGCATGTTGTGCAGGCGGTCGGCGAGCTTGATGACCAGGACGCGGGGGTCCTTGGCCATGGCGACGACCATCTTGCGCACGGTCTCGGCCTGCGCGGCCTCGCCGAACTTGACCTTGTCCAGCTTGGTGACGCCGTCGACGAGCAGGGTGACGACGTCGCCGAAGTCGCGGCGCAGGTCCTCCAGACCGTACTCGGTGTCCTCGACGGTGTCGTGCAGCAGGCCGGCCATCAGCGTGGCCGGGTCCATGCCCAGCTCGGCGAGGATGGTGGTGACGGCCAGCGGGTGCGTGATGTACGGGTCGCCGCTCTTGCGCTTCTGGCCGCGGTGCCAGCGCTCGGCGACCTGGTAGGCGCGCTCGATCTGGCGCAGCGTGGCCGTCTCGATCTTCGGGTCGTTGCTGCGCACTATCCGCAGCAGCGGCTCCAGCACCGGGTTGTACGGGTTGGCGCGCTGGACGCCGAGCCGGGCGAGGCGGGCGCGGACACGGTTGGAGGAGCCGGAGCGGGCGCTCTGGCCGGCGGCCGGGCGCACGGGGGCGGGCTTGGGACGCACGGACTCGGCGCTCTTCTCCACGGGCGCGGACTGGGCGCGCTCGACCGGCCCGCGCGTGTCGTTCTTCGCGTTCTTCGCGTTCGGCGCGGGCTTCGCCGCGGCTGCCGAGGCGGACTCGGGCTTGGCGGCGGTCAGTGGCTGGGCCTCGTCTGGCAAGAGGACTCCTCGTGCGCGATCCGGGTCCCCCGGTCAGGCTCCGGAGATCCCATGGTAGCGATCCCGGGCCTGCGGATCGCCTCCAGTCCGTGCGGGGGCCGTTCACTGGAGGAACGCACGAGACGGGCACCGGATTCCTCCGGGCCCGTCTCCACCGGCCTCCCGCGGCGCCGTGACGGCGCCGCGGGAGGGGGTGCACGAGGTGGTCAGACTCGCAGCAGCGCTTCCAGCGGGGCTCCGGCCAGGACGTCCTCCAGGCGGGTGCGGCCGCCGAGGAAGCCCAGTTCCATCAGGACCGCCACGCCGGCGACCTCGGCGCCCGCGCTGCGGATGAGCTGGACGGAGGCCTCGGCGGTGCCGCCGGTGGCGAGGACGTCGTCGACGACCAGGACCCGGTCGCCCGCGCTCAGGTCCTCGGCGTGCACCTCGATCTCGGCCGAGCCGTACTCCAGGTCGTAGGCCTGGCGCAGGGTCGCCCCGGGGAGCTTGCCCGCCTTGCGCACGGGGATGAAGCCGAGGCCGGCGCGGAGCGCGGCCGGGGCGCCGAGGATGAAGCCGCGGGCCTCCAGGCCGACGACCTTGGTGGCGCCCTGCCTGGTGCCGATCTCCGCGAGCGCCTCGGTCAGCGCCGAGAAGGCCGCCGGGTCCGCCAGGAGCGGGGTGATGTCCTTGAACATCACCCCGGGCTCGGGGTAGTCGGCCACGTCACGGATGCGGCTGAGCAGCAGTTCCCTGATGTCGGTCATCGGCGCTTCCCCGAGGGCCGGCCGCGGCCGCGGCTGCGGGACGCGGACTGGTCGCGGGGGCCGACCACGGCGGGTGCGGCGTCCTCGGGCTCGTCGTCGAAGTCCGCGGCGTCGTCGGAGGCGTCCGCCACCGGGGCGCCCTCGGTGCCGGCCTGCGCCCGCTTGGCCAGTACGCGCTTCCTGAGGGCCTTCATCTGCGGCTCGCGCTCCTTGAGGTCGGCGACGAGCGGCGTGGCGATGAAGATCGAGGAGTACGCGCCGGCGGCCAGACCGACGAACAGCGACAGCGAGATGTCGTTGAGCATGCCCGCGCCGAGCGCGCCGCCGCCGATGAACAGCAGGCCCGCCACCGGCAGCAGCGCGACCACGGTGGTGTTGATGGACCGCATCAGCGTGCCGTTGATGGAGCGGTTGGCGAGGTCGCTGTAGGTCCAGCGGCTCTGCTTGGTGATGTCCTTCGTCTGCTCCTTGAGGCTGTCGAAGACGACGACCGTGTCGTAGAGCGAGTAACCGAGGATCGTCAGCAGACCGATCACCGTACCGGGCGTGACCTCGAAGCCCACGAGGGCGTAGATGCCGGTGGTGATCGTGATGTCGTGGACCAGGGCGACCAGCGCGGCCACGGCCATGCGCCACTCGAAGGCGATGGCCAGGTAGATCACGACCAGCACCATGAAGATCGCCAGGCCCTCCCAGGCCTTGTTGGCGATCTGCTCACCCCAGCTGGGGCCGACCAGGTCGGCGTTGATCTGCTCGGAGTTGACCTTCAAATCCTTGGAGAGCGCGTCCTTGATCTCGTCGGACTTGCCGGTGTCGATGCCGGCGATCTGGATGCGCAGGCTGCCGTCACCGAGCTTCTGGACGATCGCGTCGTGCCCGGAGGCGTCCTCCGCGTACGTCTCGGCCTGGCTGACCGAGGCGCTCATGTGCTTCGGGGTGGTGAAGACCGCTCCGCCCTGGAACTCGATGCCCATGTTCAGGCCGCGCACCGCCAGGCCGAGGATGGCCGTGATGGTGATCAGGATGGAGATGCCGTACCAGATCTTGCGGTTCTTGACGAAGTCGTAGCCGACCTCGCCACGGTGGAGTCGGGCGCCGAGGCTGCCGATCTTCGACATCTCACGCCTCCTTCGGGTCGACGGGGCCGGTGGGACGGTTGGGGCGGCGGGTGCGGCGCAGCGGCGCCTTCGCACCCAGGGCCTTGGGGTCGAGGCCGGACCACTTGTGGCCGTTCGCGAAGAACTTCCTGCGGGCGAGGATCGTCATGAGCGGCTTGGTGAACAGGAACACGACGACCACGTCGAGCAGGGTGGTGAGCCCGAGGGTGAACGCGAAGCCCTGCACCTTGCCGACGGTGACGATGAAGAGCACCGCGGCGGCGAGGAAGGACACGAAGTCGGAGACGAGGATGGTGCGGCGGGCGCGCGGCCAGGCACGCTCCACGGCGGGCCGCAGCGAGCGGCCCTCGCGGATCTCGTCCCGGATGCGTTCGAAGAACACGATGAACGAGTCCGCCGTGATGCCGATCGCGACGATGGCGCCGCAGACGGCCGGGAGATTCAGCGCGAAGCCGATGGCCGGGCCGAGCAGCGCCATGATCACGTAGGTGAGGATCGCCGAGACCAGCAGCGAGGGGATCGCGATGACCGACAGGCCGCGGTAGAAGATCAGCAGGTAGAGGACGACCAGGGCGAGGCCGATGGCGCCCGCGATGAGGCCCGCGTGCAGCTGGTCGCCGCCGAGCGCGGCGGTGACGGTGGTGACGCTGTCCTCCTTGAAGGTCAGCGGCAGCGCACCGTAGGACAGCATGTTGGACAGGCCCTCGGCCTCGGTCTGCGTGAAGCGGCCCGAGATCTCCGCGTTGCCGCCGGTCAGCGCCTGCTGGACGTACGGGTTGGAGACGACGTTGCCGTCCAGGACGATGGCGAACTCGTTCTGCGGCGTCTGGTTCTTGGCCAGCTGGCCGGTGATGTCCGCGAACTTCTTGGCGCCCTTGGAGGTGAACTCCATGGTGACGGTCCAGCCCGACGCGTTCTGCGTGTTGAAGACGGCCTGGGCCTTCTTGACGTCGGTGCCGTCCACGGCGGCCGGGCCGAGGAGGTACTTGGCCCACTGGCCCTGCGAGTCCTTGCCGCAGGCGACGGTCGGCTCGGTGGGCTTGACGCCCTTGCCGGCGGTGGCGCGGGCCGACTCCTTGGAGCAGTCGAGGGCGGCGTACTGGGCCTGGAGCTTGGCGTTGGCGTCGCCGGAGGTGCCGCCGCTCGCCGAAGGGGAGGCGGAGCCCTTCGGGGTGGAGGACTTCTTCGGGTCCGCGCTGCCCGTTGCGCCGGTGGACGGGGTGGCGTCGGCCTTCAGGCCGTCGGTGACGGCGCGGCCCTGCGGGGACGCGGTCGAGGACGGGCCGGTGGAACCGGAGGTGGCCTTGTCCTTGCCGCCGGTCTTGTCCGTGGCCTTGTCACCGGCCTTGCCGGAGGCGCTGGAGGAGGGGGCCGGCGTCGGGCTGGCGGGAGGGGCGGCGCCGGAGACCTCGGTGGCGAGCACCGGACGGAAGTACAGCTTCGCGGTGGTGCCGACCTGCTCGCGGGCCTGCTTGGAGTTCGTGCCCTTGGGGATGTTGACGATGATGTTGCGATCGCCCTGGGTCTGGACCTCGGCCTCCGAGACACCGAGACCGTTGACACGGCGGTTCATGATGTCGACCGCGGTGTCCATGTTGGTCTTGTTGATCGCGGATTCCTGACCGCGCTCGGGGACCGCCCGCAGGGTGATGCTCGTACCGCCGGCCAGGTCGATGCCGAGGCGCGGGGTGGTGTGCCCCGAGGCGAACATGCCTCCGGTGAGCGCCACGATGGCGATCAGGATGAGGGCCAGCGAGCGCCATGGCTTGCTCTGGGCGCTCGCGCTCCGGCCCTTCTTAGGTGCTGCCACCTTCTCGTACTCCCTCTCGGGCCGCTCCGCGCCGGGTGGGCCCGGTCGGCGGCCATGACATGGTGTCGGGATCCCGCGCGAAGTGAACACGTCCCAGGGCGCGCGGGCGGTGCCGCGCGCCCTGGGTGGTGACTACTTCGCCTCGGAGTCGCCGTCGGTCTTCTTCGGCTCTGCGTCCGTCTTCGCCTCGGTGGGGGCGTCGGCGGGCTCCTCCGCCTCGGCCGCGTCCTTCTTGCCGAGGTCGATGGGCTTGTCGTCGGAGGCGGCGGAAGCGTCGGCGGCGGGCTCGTCGGTCTCGGTGAGGGAGGAGGCGTCGTCGGGGACGATGTCGGCGTCGGACTTCAGGTCGTGTTCGATGCCGTGGACGAGGCGGTTGTACTCGTCGTCGGACAGGACGGTCGCGATCGCGTTCTTGGCGAAGAGAAGCTCCACGCCCGGTCCGGCGTCGAGGAGGACCGTGTCGTCGTTGACCTCCTTGACCGTCGCGTACATGCCGCCGATGGTGCGGATTCCGCTACCGGGCTGCATCTGGTTCCGCATGGTGGCGGCCTGCTGCTGCTTGCGCTTGGCCGACCGGGTCATCAGGAACATGGCCCCGATGAGCACGATGAACGGGAGGAGGGTCACGAGACTCACGGGTCGGAACTTCCTTCACACGACCGCGATGGGGAGCGGCCTGATGGTTGGGGGTGTGCATGCTGCCTGCAAGGGCGGCATCGGCGGAGTCTAAGGGAGTCCGCGCGCAGGGAACAACGCTCAGCATGGCACCTGGGTTCCTCCCCGGGCCAATGGATCGCCGTCACGCCCCGAACAGGTCTTGTTGTCCGTTTCCCCCGCCCGGCGCGCCGGGCGGGGTGAGGCCGAGGTGCGCCCATGCCGCGGGGGTGGCCACCCGGCCGCGCGGGGTGCGGGCGAGCAGGCCCTCGCGGACGAGGAAGGGCTCGGCGACCTCCTCGACGGTCTCGCGCTCCTCCCCCACCGCGACCGCCAGCGTCGACAGGCCGACGGGGCCGCCGCCGAACAGTTTCAGCAGCGCCTGCAGGACCGCCCGGTCCAGCCGGTCCAGGCCGCGGGTGTCGACCTCGTAGACGGCGAGGGCCGCCGCGGCGATCTCGCGGGTGATGATGCCGTCGGCCTTGACCTGCGCGTAGTCCCGCACCCGGCGCAGCAGGCGGTTGGCGATGCGGGGGGTGCCGCGGGAGCGGCCGGCGATCTCGGCGGCGCCCTCGGTCTCGATCTCCACGTCGAGCAGGCTCGCCGACCGGTGCACGACGCGCTCCAGCTCGGCGGGCTCGTAGAACTCCATGTGGGCGGTGAAGCCGAAGCGGTCGCGCAGCGGGGGCGGCAGCAGTCCCGCGCGGGTGGTGGCGCCGACCAGGGTGAACGGCGGCAGCTCCAGCGGGATGGCGGTGGCGCCGGGGCCCTTGCCGACGATGACGTCGACGCGGAAGTCCTCCATCGCCATGTACAGCATCTCCTCGGCGGGCCGGGACATGCGGTGGATCTCGTCGAGGAAGAGGACCTCGCCCTCCTGGAGCGAGGACAGGATGGCGGCGAGGTCGCCCGCGTGCTGGATGGCGGGGCCCGAGGTGATGCGGATGGGGGCGCCCATCTCGGCCGCGATGATCATCGACAGGGTGGTCTTGCCGAGGCCGGGGGCGCCGGAGAGCAGGACGTGGTCGGCGGTGGCGCCGCGCGCGCGGGCGGCGCGCAGCACCAGGTCGAGCTGTTCGCGGACCTTCTCCTGGCCGATGAACTCGCCGAGGTCCTTGGGGCGCAGGGCGGCCTCGACGGCCTGGTCCTCGCGGTCGGCGGCGGAGCCCACCAGCCGCTCGCCGGCGGCGGTGTCGGCCGTGTCGTCCCAGTTCATGTGTGTGCCTTACGACGGTCTCGGTCAGCGGGCTCGGTTCAGGGTCTGCAGGGCGGCCTTGAGCAGGGCGCCCACCTGGGGCGTGCCGCCGGCGGCCTCGGCCTGCGGGGCCACGGCGGTGACGGCCTCGTCGGCCTCGCGGGTGGCGTAGCCGAGGCCGATCAGCGCGGCGTGCAGCTGGTCGCGCCAGCCCTGGGTGACGGGTGCGCCGACCGCGGGGGCGCCGACCGGTTCGCCGAGGCGGTCCTTCAGCTCCAGGAGCAGCTTCTGGGCACCCTTCCTGCCGATGCCGGGGACGGCCGTGAGGGCCTTCTCGTCGCCGGTGGCGACGGCGCGGCGCAGGGCGTCGGGGGCGTGCACGGCGAGCATGGCCTGGGCGAGGCGGGGGCCGACGCCGCTGGCGGTCTGGAGCAGTTCGAAGACCTGACGCTCGTCGTCGTCCGCGAAGCCGTACAGGGTCAGCGAGTCCTCGCGGACGACCAGGGAGGTGTGCAGCTTGGCGGGCTGTCCCGTGCGGAGCGTGGAGAGGGTGTTCGGGGTGCACAGAACGGCCATCCCGACGCCGCCGACCTCGATCACCGCGGTGTCGGGGGCGAGTGCGGCGACCGTGCCGCTGACGAAGGCGATCATGCCGTGCTGCCTTTCGAGTGCGGGGCTGTCCTCCGGGACGGGGGTGCCGCCGGGGACCGGGGGGTGGTCGGGGGCGCGGCCGTCCTCGGTGCCGCGGCGGTGTGCAGGGCGACGGCCCGCTGGAGCCGGTTCTGCGCGGGGGCGCGCCAGATGTGGCAGATGGCGAGGGCGAGCGCGTCCGCGGCGTCGGCGGGCCTGGGGGGCGCGGCGAGCCGCAGCAGGCGGGTGACCATGGCACCCACCTGGGCCTTGTCGGCCCGTCCGCTGCCGGTGACGGCGGCCTTGACCTCGCTGGGGGTGTGCAGGGCGACCGGGATGCCGCGGCGCGAGGCGCACAGGATGGCGACGGCGCTGGCCTGGGCGGTGCCCATGACCGTACGCACGTTGTGCTGGCTGAAGACGCGCTCCACCGCCACGTACTCGGGGCGGTGCTCGTCCAGCCACTGCTCGATGCCCTGCTCGACGGCGACCAGGCGGTGGCCGAGGTCGGCGTCCGCGGGTGTGCGGACGACCCCGACGCCGACCATGGTCAGCGGCCGGCCCGCGACGCCCTCCACGACACCGACCCCGCAGCGGGTCAGCCCCGGGTCCACCCCCAGTACGCGCACGCGATCTTTCCCTTCGATCTCCTGTCCGCGCAGGCTATCGGGTGCCACTGACAACGGCGGCGGGCCGGGGGACGTGTCCCTCCGGCCCGCCGGGACCGCCGTGCGTGCGGGGTGTCAGGCGTCGACCTTCTCCATGACCTCGTCGCTGACGTCGAAGTTGGCGAAGACGTTCTGCACGTCGTCGCTGTCCTCGAGCGCGTCGATCAGCTTGAAGATCTTCTTGGCGCCCTCCTCGTCCAGCTCGACCTGCATGGTCGGGACGAAGTTGGCGTCGGCGGAGTCGTAGTCGATGCCGGCGTCCTGGAGGGCGGTGCGGACCGCGACCAGGTCGGTGGCCTCGCTGAGGACCTCGAAGGTCTCGCCGAGGTCGTTGACCTCCTCGGCGCCCGCGTCCAGGACGGCCGCCAGGACGTCGTCCTCGGTCAGCTCGCCCTTGGGGACGATCACGACGCCCTTGCGGTTGAACAGGTACGACACCGAGCCCGGGTCGGCCATGGAGCCGCCGTTGCGGGTCATGGCGACGCGGACGTCGGAGGCGGCGCGGTTGCGGTTGTCGGTGAGGCACTCGATGAGCACCGCGACACCGTTCGGCCCGTAGCCCTCGTACATGATGGTCTCGTAGTCGGCACCGCCGGCCTCGAGACCGCCGCCGCGCTTGATCGCGGAGTCGATGTTCTTGTTCGGGACCGACTGCTTCTTGGCCTTCTGCACGGCGTCGTAGAGCGTCGGGTTGCCGTCCAGGTCGACTCCGCCCATCCGCGCGGCGACCTCGATGTTCTTGATCAGCTTCGCGAAGAGCTTGCCGCGCTTGGCATCGATGACGGCCTTCTTGTGCTTCGTCGTGGCCCATTTAGAGTGGCCGGACATCTGCCTGTCTCCTTCGCGTAAACCCATCCTGTACGAACGCCTCCGGGCCTGAAGCAGCCGGGAGGTACCCCCGGAGATCCTACAAGGACTCCGCCGCCCGCATCGCGCGCACCATGTCGACGAACAGGGCGTGCACGCGGTGGTCGCCGGTCAGCTCCGGGTGGAACGACGTGGCCAGCGCGTTGCCCTGGCGGACCGCGACGATGTGGCCGCCGTGCTCGGCGAGCACCTCGGTCGCGGCGCCGACGGACTCGACCCAGGGAGCGCGGATGAAGACGCCCTCCACAGGATCGCCCTCCACGCCCCGGACGTCCACGGCGGCCTCGAAGGACTCGTTCTGCCGTCCGAAGGCGTTGCGGCGCACGATCATGTCGATGCCGCCGACGGTCTCCTGGCCCGAGCGCGGGTCGAGGATCTTGTCGGCCAGCATGATCATGCCCGCGCAGGTCCCGTAGACCGGCATGCCGGCGCGCACGCGCGCGCGGAGGGGTTCCATCACGCCGAAGAGGATGGCCAGCTTGGAGATGGTGGTGGACTCGCCGCCGGGCAGGACCAGGCCGTCGACCTCGGCGAGTTCTTCGGGGCGCCTGACCGGCCTGGCCACGGCGTCGGCCGCGGCCAGGGCGATGAGGTGCTCCCGTACGTCGCCCTGGAGGGCCAGGACGCCGATGACAGGGGCTTCGCTGCTCATGGGGTGGTTACCAGCCGCGGTTGGCGTAGCGCTCGGTCTCGGGGAGGGTGTCGCAGTTGATGCCGACCATGGCCTCGCCCAGGTTCCGGGACGCGTCCGCGATGATCTTCGGGTCGTCGTAGAAGGTGGTGGCCTTCACGATGGCGGCGGCGCGCTTGGCCGGGTCGCCGGACTTGAAGATGCCGGAGCCGACGAAGACGCCCTCGGCGCCGAGCTGGCGCATCAGCGCGGCGTCGGCCGGGGTGGCCACACCGCCGGCGGAGAACAGCACGACCGGGAGCTTGCCCAGCTCGGCGACCTCCTTGACCAGCTCGTAGGGGGCGCGCAGCTCCTTGGCGGCGGCGTACAGCTCGTTGTTGTCGCAGCCGCGCAGCTTGGCGATCTCGCCCTTGATCTGACGCAGGTGGCGCACCGCCTCGACGACGTTGCCGGTGCCGGCCTCGCCCTTGGAGCGGATCATCGCGGCACCCTCGGCGATGCGGCGCAGGGCCTCGCCGAGGTTGGTGGCGCCGCAGACGAAGGGGGTGGTGAAGGCCCACTTGTCGGAGTGGTTGACCTCGTCGGCCGGGGTCAGGACCTCGGACTCGTCGATGTAGTCCACGCCGAGCGACTGCAGGACCTGCGCCTCGACGAAGTGGCCGATGCGGGACTTGGCCATGACCGGGATGGAGACGGCCTCGATGATGCCCTCGATCATGTCCGGGTCGGACATGCGGGCCACACCGCCGTCCTTGCGGATGTCGGCCGGGACCCGCTCCAGGGCCATGACGGCGACGGCGCCCGCGTCCTCGGCGATCTTCGCCTGCTCCGGCGTGACGACGTCCATGATCACGCCGCCCTTGAGCTGCTCGGCCATGCCGCGCTTGACGCGGGCGGTGCCGGTCTCGGGAGTCTGGGCGGAATCGGGAATCGTGGTGGACACGGGTGACCTCACTCGGGTGGAAAGAGGGGGTTGATGCACCCCAGAGGTAACGCGAGTGGACCAGTCCACGGCAAGGGCCAATGGCGAGCGGGTGGATCCTTTTCGCCGCTCCCCTTCGGCGGCGGGCCGGGCAGGGGCCGGAGCGGGCGCGCCGGGCGGACGGGCCGCTGGGGTCCTTCGCTCGGATCAGGCCGGATCAGGGAGCGGGGTCCGGTGCGTGCAGACGCAAGGCGGAGGAGGGAGCCGACGCGATGGGGGTGCCCCCGCGCGAGCGAAGCCGGGCGTGGAGGCGTCGGCGACCGACGGCGACGCGGCGGATGCGCGTGCCGGACCCCGCGAGCCCGGCACGATCCGGACGAGAGGCCCTAGGCGACGCGTTCCACCAGTGCCCGCGGCGGTTCGTCGTCCATCTCGAAGGCCAGCGGGAACGGGGCATGCCCGGCGAGGCGGAACCAGCGCACCTTGCGGTGTTCGCGCAGTCGGCGGGCCGCGCCCACGGCGTCGTTGTGGAAGCGGCGGGCCATCGGGACCCGGCGCACCGCCTCGGCCAGCTCACGCGCCGCCGCCTCACCGCCGGGCACCGCACGGACCGCCTCCACCTGCTGCGTCTCGGCGAACACCGCCCGCAGTGCCTGGCTCAGCTCGCTCTCGGCGACCTCGCGGTGCTCCTCCTCGGACTGCCGGGCGGCGTGCGCGGCCTCGTAGAGCACGATCGAGGCGGCCGGGTCGAGCACTCCGGAGGTGGCCAGTTCCTGGGCGACGGAGGCGCGGCGCAGCAACTGGGCGTCGAGCGCGGCCCGGGCGGCGTCGATCCGGGCGTGCAGCCGGTCCAGCCGCCCCGCCGTCCAGCTCAGGTACAGCCCGACGACGACGAGCGCGACAAGGATCCAGATGAGCGTTGCGGTCACGGGCGGCAAGGCTACCGGGAGGGCCGGGAGCCACCGCCCGCAGCCCGCACCCCGCCGCTGCCCCGGCGCTCCTCCGTGCCCGGAGCCCCTGGCCGGGTCGGGTCCCGCCCCGGCCGGCCTCGGTCAGCCCCGGTCAGTCCCGGGCCAGTCCCAGCCGGGCGCGCAGGCCCGTGGCGCGGTCGTCGGCGGCCACCGCCGCGGCACCGGCGGTGACCGTCTCGTAGACGGAGAGGATGTCCGCACCGACCGTGGACCAGTCGAAGCGGCGGACGTGGGCACTGCCGCGCTCGCGCAGTCCTGACCGGCGGGCCGGATCGGCGAGCAGGCGCACGGCCGCGTCGGCCAGGGCGTCCGCGTCCTCGTTGGCGAACAGCTCGCCGGCCTTGCCCTGGTCGAGGACCTGCGCGAAGGCGTCGAGGTCGGAGGCGAGCACCGGGGCACCGGCGGACATCGCCTCGACGAGGATGATGCCGAAGCTCTCCCCGCCGGTGTTGGGTGCCACGTAGAGGTCCACACTGCGCAAGAAGCGCGCCTTGTCCTCGTCGCTGATCATGCCGAGGAACCGCACGCGCGCGTGCAGCTCGCGCGGCAGGCTCGCCACGGCCTCCTCCTCGTCGCCCCGGCCGGCCACCAGCAGCCGGGCCCCCGGGTGGGCGGCGAAGATCTTCGGCAGGGCGCGCATCAGCACGGGCAGGCCCTTGCGGGGCTCGTCGATGCGGCCCATGAAGCCGATCGTCTCTCCCTGCCACTCGGGCCGGGGTTCGGCGCGTGCGAAGAAGTCGACGTCGACGCCGTTGGGGATGACGACGGCGTCCCCGCCCAGGTGTTCGACGAGGGTGCGCCGCGCGTACTCGCTCACGGCGATGCGGGCGCTGATCTTCTCCAGGGCGGCCTGGAGGATGGCGTACGCGGCGACCATCGCCCGGGAGCGCGGGTTGGAGGTGTGGAACGTCGCCACGATCGGCCCCTGCGCCGCCCAGCAGGTCAGCAGGCCCAGGGACGGCGAGGTCGGTTCGTGGATGTGGATCACGTCGAACCGGCCCTCGTGCAGCCAGCGCCGTACCCGGGCCGCCGAGAGGAAGCCGAAGTTCAGCCGGGCCACCGACCCGTTGTACGGCACCGGGACCGCGCGGCCGGCCGAGACGACGTAGGGCGGCAGCGGGGTGTCGTCGTCGGCGGGGGCGAGGACGGACACCTCGTGGCCGAGGCGGATGAAGTACTCGGCGAGGTCACGGATGTGGAACTGCACGCCCCCGGGGACGTCCCAGGAGTACGGGCAGACGATGCCGATCCTCACGCCGCTTCCCCCTGGGTCCGCTCGCGGCGGGGTTCCAGGTCCGCGAGCCACAAGCGCTGGAGCATGTGCCAGTCCTCCGGATGGTCGGCGATCCCCGAGGCGAAGGCGTCGGCCAGCGCCTGTGTCATGACAGACGTCTTCTCGGCCCGGGTACCTGTCCCGGGTACCTCGATCGGGGGATGCACGCGGCCCTTCATGACGGGCGAGTCGTCGTACCAGAGAGTGACGGGCAGCAGCAGGGCCCCCGTCTGCTGGGCGAGCAGGGCGGGTCCCGCGGGCATGCGGGCCGTCTCGCCGAAGAACTCGACCTCGACGCCGGAGGAGGACAGGTCGCGGTCGGCGACGAGGCAGACCAGGCCGCCCTCGCGCAGCCGCCGGGCGAGCGTGCCGAAGGCGGAGCCGCCGCTGTGCGGCAGGACCTCCATGCCAAGACCCTGCCGGTAGGCGACGAAGCGGTCGTAGAGCGTCTCGGGCTTGAGGCGTTCGGCGACGGTGGTGAAGGGCGTGTCCAGCTCGGTGGTGACCCAGGCGCCCGCCAGGTCCCAGTTGGCCAGGTGCGGCAGCGCGAGGACGACACCCCGTCCGGAGGCGAGGCCGTCGGTCAGGTGGTGCACGTCCTTGGGGGCGAAGCCGCCGCGCACCCGCTGCGGGCTCCAGGCGGGCAGCCGGAAGGACTCCATCCAGTAGCGCAGGTAGGAGCGCATGCCCGCGCGGGACAGCTCCGCGAGCCGCTCGGGGGACGCGTCGGGCACCACGCGCGCGTAGTTGGCCTCCAGCCGCAGGACGCCCTTGCCACGCCGTTTCCAGGCGAGGTCGGCGATGCCGCGGCCGAGCCGGACGGCGGCGGGCTCGGGGAGCTTCTTGACGGTGCTCCAGCCCAGGCCGTACAGGGAATCGGTGAGCCGCTCGCGGACGCTCATGCCGACGCCCCGCTCCCCTGGTTCTCCTGCCGGCCGGCCTCGGCGTCCGCCTCGGCCGACTCGCGGCGCACGGTGACGACCCGCTGCACCAGGGTGACCAGGCTGCCGGCCGCGACGATCCACAGCGCGACCGGGAGCAGGTACTGGATGCCGGGTACGCCGAACTTGTGCAGGCCCGCGAAACCGGCCGCGACCAGGGAGATCACCAGCCGCTCGGCGCGCTCGACCAGGCCGTTGACGGCGACCGGCAGCCCGATCGACTCGCCGCGCGCCTTGGTGTACGACACCACCTGGCCGCTGGCCAGGCAGAAGATCGACACCGCGCACAGCGTGTTGTCGTCGCCCTGCCCGGCGTACCAGAGGGCGAAGCCGCCGAAGATGGCGCCGTCGGCCACCCGGTCCAGGGTGGAGTCCAGGAAGGCGCCCCAGCGGCTGGAGCGGCCGAGCTGGCGGGCCATGTTGCCGTCGACGAGGTCGGAGAAGACGAAGAGCGTGATCACGACCGTGCCCCAGAAGAACTCGCCCCGGGGGTAGAAGACCAGCGCGCCCGCGATCACCCCGGCGGTGCCGAGGAGCGTGACCGTGTCCGGGCTCACGCCCCGGCGGATGAGAAACGCGGCGAACGGTGTGAGGACACGCGTGAAGAATGCACGCGCGTACTTGTTCAGCATGGCCTTCCCGAGGGTCGCTGTCGCCGGGCAGCCCCTGCTGGCCACCGGCTGGCCCATCGTAGTCACGCGCGCGCGTGGGCGGCGTCCGGGCACCCGGGGGCCCCCGCCGGGCGCCTGCCGGCCGGGCACCGGGGCACGCGCGGGAGGCGGGATCGGGTCCCTCGTATGGACGCGGCATGACGGGAGTGCAAAGCTCGAATGACCGCGGGCGTCGCAGGAGCCGCCGGTGACGCGGTGCCGCGTGTCCGCGCCCACAGTGACCTCACCGTGCACGGGAGGCAGGACCATGGGCGACAAGGCGCACACACATCCCGGAGCCGCCGGCAGGGCTATGGCGGCCGACCGGCCCGCGTCCCTACGGAACGTGGTGCTGGTCGGCCACTCCGGAGCGGGCAAGACGACCCTGGTGGAAGCTCTCGCGCTGACCGCGGGAGCGGTGAACCGGGCCGGCCGCGTCGAGGACGGCGGCTGTGTCTCGGACTACGACGACATCGAGCACCGGCAGCAGCGCTCGGTGCAGCTCTCCCTGGTGCCCGTCGAGTGGGACGGCATCAAGATCAATCTGCTGGACACACCCGGCTACGCGGACTTCGTCGGTGAGCTGCGGGCCGGCCTGCGGGCCGCGGACGCGGCGCTCTTCGTCGTCTCCGCCTCCGACGGCGTGGACGGCTCGACCCGCATGGTGTGGGAGGAGTGCGCGGCCGTGGGCATGCCGCGGGCCATCGTGATCACCCACCTGGAGGCCGCCCGCGCCGACTTCGAGGAGATGACCCGGGTGTGCGCCGAGGCGTTCGGCGCGGACGACCCCGACGCGGTGCTGCCCCTGTACCTGCCGCTGCACGGCCCCGAAGGGCCCGACGGCCACGCGCCGGTCACCGGCCTGGTCGGGCTGCTGACGCAGAAGCTGTTCGACTACTCGACCGGGGAGCGCAAGGAGTCCGAGCCGGGCGAGGACGAGCTGCCGCGGATGGACGAGGCGCGCGGCCGGCTCATCGAGGGGATCATCTCCGAGAGCGAGGACGAGACCCTCATGGACCGCTACCTCGGCGGGGAACGGGTCGACGTGGAGACCCTGATCAAGGATCTCGAACGGGCCGTCGCGCGCGGGGTCTTCTTCCCCGTCCTGGCCGCCGCGCCCGCCGCCGAGGGCGCCCGGCAGGGCATCGGCACGGTGGAACTGCTGGAGCTGATCGTCCGCGGCTTCCCGACGCCCCTGGAGCGCGAGGCGCCCTCGGTGACCACGGTCGACGGCCGCCCGCGCGAGCCGCTGCCGTGCGCCCCGGACGGCCCGTTGGCCGCGGAGGTCGTGAAGACCTCCTCCGACCCGTACGTCGGCCGGGTCTCCCTGGTGCGCGTCTTCTCCGGCACCCTGCGCCCCGACGAGACGGTGCACGTCTCCGGGCACGGGCTGACCGACCGCGGCCACGAGGACCACGACGTGGACGAGCGGATCGGCGCCCTGGCGACGCCGTTCGGCAAGCAGCAGCGGCCCGTGACGCACGCGGTCGCCGGCGATCTGGTCTCCGTGGCCAAGCTGACCCGGGCCGAGACCGGCGACACGCTCTCCGCCAAGGACGACCCGCTGCTGATGGCCCCGTGGGAGATGCCCGACCCGCTGCTGCCGCTCGCCATCCAGGCGCACAGCAAGGCGGACGAGGACAAGCTCTCCCAGGGCCTGGCCCGGCTGGTCGCCGAGGACCCGACGATGCGCCTGGAGCAGAACCAGGACACCCACCAGGTGGTGCTGTGGTGCCTGGGCGAGGCCCACGCGGACGTCGCCCTGGAGCGGCTGCGCAGCCGCTACGGCGTCCAGGTCGACGTCGTCCCGCACCGCGTCTGCCTGCGGGAGACCTTCGCGAGCCGGGCCGCCGGCCGCGGCCGGCACGTCAAGCAGTCCGGCGGGCACGGGCAGTACGCGATCTGCGAGATCGAGGTGGAGCCGCTGCCGGGCGGCTCGGGCATCGAGTTCGTGGACAAGGTCGTCGGCGGGGCCGTCCCGCGCCAGTTCATCCCGTCCGTGGAGAAGGGCGTACGGGCGCAGGCGGCCAAGGGGGTGGCGGCCGGCCACCCGCTGATCGACGTCCGGGTCACGCTGCTGGACGGCAAGGCGCACTCGGTGGACTCCTCCGACGCCGCGTTCCAGACGGCGGGCGCGCTGGCGCTGCGGGAGGCGGCGGCCGACGCGAAGATCCATCTGCTCGAACCGGTGGCCGAGGTGAGCGTCCTGGTCGGCGACGACTACGTGGGCGCCGTGATGAGCGACCTGTCGGGGCGGCGCGGCCGGGTGCTGGGCACCGAGCAGGTCACCGGCGGGCGCACGCTGGTGCGGGCCGAGGTGCCCGAGATCGAGATCGGCCGGTACGCGATCGACCTGCGGTCCCTGTCGCACGGCACCGCCCGCTTCGACCGCCGCTACGCGCGGCACGAACCGATGCCGCCGCAGGTCGCCGACCGGCTGCGCCAACAGGAGCGCGAAGCCTCCTAGTCGGTGCGCCGGGCGCACAACGGAGCGGCACCGTGAGGAAGTACGGGACGTTTCGCTGCGAACAGGTGGGCGGCTTCGGCCGTCCACCTCCGCGTGCCGGCGGGTGCCGATACGCTGATGACCTGATCAACAGGTGTGCGGGGCAGGGAAGTCGGGAAGGCCGCAGGTGCAGAGGCGGCGGCAGTGGGGGCGGCGGTGACGGACGGATTCGATTTCAGTCCAGGGGCTCAGATTCCCCTGTCGGGTGCGGCGGGGCAGACGGCGGCGACTTTCGCGCTGGCCGCCGCCGCCTACCGTGACGACGAAGTGGACAAGATCAAGGAAGCCGACAACGAGTGGCACCAGTCCACGGTCAAGCCGCCGCGCCCGTGGGCGAGGATCCTCCGCCCGCGCCTGGGCGAGGCGTTCTCCCGCGCGGTGATCGACCGGACGCTGGGCGCCGGCCGCAAGCCGCTGATCCAGTCCTTCGGTCTGGAACCCCAGGTCGTCGTGGAGCACTGCCTGGCGGCCCACCGCATCCGCCGCGAGCGCGACAACTGGCTCTCGGCGGTGACGGTGCTGTGCGGGCTGCTGTTCCTGCCCGGCTTCGTGGTGTGGCTGCTGGTGTTCGTGCTGCGCACCACGATGAGCAGGCGGGAGGACAAGCGCGCCGGGATGCTGGCCACCACCCTGCTGGTCGCCATGGGCGCGCTCGCCGTGCTCTTCCTGGTCAAGATGCCCTTTCACGGCTTCTGGGCGTGGTACGCGCGCGCGGCCGTGGTCATGCCGGTCGTCGGCTGGTTCTGGGCCAAGCGGATCTGCGAGCGCACCGCGCGGGACCTGCGGGACCGCTGGGAGGGTCTGCTCTCCGGCGGCGGGGTCGGCGCCAAGATCCCCGAGGCGGTCCCCGGCAACCCGGGCGACGCCGCCGAGCAGGTCCGCAAGGAACTCGCCCGGCTCAGCGCCGAACAGCGCTCCAACTCCGTCTTCTACGCCGGTCCCAAGGGCATCCTCGGCATGGGCACCCGCTGGGGCAGCTGGCAGCTGGCCGAGGACCTGGTGTCGGCCGACCCGGGCAAGGAGTTCCACCCCTTCCGCAGCTGGGACGTGATCACCGCCATCCAGGGCGGCCTGGGCATGCTGGAGCGCACCTCCATCAACACCGGCGGCTTCCCCAAGCCGACGATCACGCACTGGATCGTCACGCCCATCGAGGAGAACGCCAAGGAGGTCGCCCGGCCCGGCGGCGCGGACGTCGACGCGTACACCGTGCGCAGCCACGCCGTGCAGGACATCTGCAACAAGCAGCAGTTCGGCAGCGGCGACCGCCACTACCTCGGTGTGCAGTGGACCCTGTGGGACGGCCATCTGGTGATCACCATGATGATCACCGTCACGGTGCTGCACAACACCCTGCGCATCGAGGTCACCGGGCATGCCCTCGGCCCGGTCAACCCGCTCTTCAACGGCAAGCCCGCGGCCAAGGAGAAGGAGGTGGCGAAGGCGCTCCGGTTCTGGGAGACCCGCAAGGTCAAGCTGCCCCTGGTGGACACCGACGAGGTGGTACGGCTCGCCGCCCGCGCCCCCCTGACCTGGTACCCGCCGCTGCTGAACTGGCTCGGCGGCAGCCTGGTCCTCCCGGAGCCGTTCGGCCTGCGGCACGCCTGGGCCGACCAGCCCTGGCGCCACCGCTTCATGGCCGACGACGCCCTGCGCGCCGCCACCCCCGTGCTGCGGGTGGTCCACGCGGCGGCGCTGAAGGTCCTGCGGGACAACGGCGTGGACGTGGAGAAGTTCGGCAACCGCTCGTCGGTGCTCAGCGGCGCCGTCCAGGACGTGTCGCCCAAGAAGGCCGACCTGTACGACGCGTAGGCGGCCCGGGGAGGCGGCGGGGCCGGGGCCGGCGGCTACGCGGGCCAGGCCTCCGCGAGCATCTTGCGGGTGTCGGCGAGCAGCTGCGGCAGGACACGGGTGTGCCCGACCACCGGCATGAAGTTGGTGTCGCCGCCCCAGCGGGGCACGATGTGCTGGTGGAGGTGGGCGGCGATGCCCGCGCCGGCCACCGAGCCCTGGTTCATGCCGATGTTGAAGCCGTGGGCGCCGGAGGCGGCGCGCAGGGCCCGCATGGCCTGCTTGGTCAGCTCCCCCAGCTCGGCGGTCTCCGCCTCGGTGAGGTCGGTGTAGTCGGCGACGTGCCGGTAGGGCACGGTCATCAGGTGGCCGCCGTTGTACGGGTACAGGTTGAGCACCGCGTACACCTGCTCGCCGCGCCGGACGATCAGTCCGTCCTCGTCGGACTTGGCCGGGATGGCGCAGAAGGGGCAGCCGTCCTTCGCCCCTGGACCGGTCGGCTTGTTCTCGCCCTGGATGTAGGCCATCCGGTGGGGCGTCCACAGGCGCTGGAACGCGTCCTGCGTCCCCACTCCGATCTGCTGCTCCGGCTCACTCGTCATGCAAGGCAGCATATGGCTTCGGCGGTTCACGGCGTGTCGGCGGGGCGCCCGGAACAGGATGTGCGGCCAAGCTTGGCCGGTGGACGACGACAGCCCTGTGAATCGCTGGGAGCGGCGGGTGGACGCCCCGCTCGCGGTGGCCTCCCTGCTCTATCTCGCCGCGTACGCGGTGCTGGTCCTCGGCGAGGGCCTGCCGAGGACACTGGTCGACGGCTGCTGGGCGGTGCTGGCCGCGAGCTGGGCCGTCTTCGCCGGCGACTACGGGGTGCGCTGGCGGCTGAGCGGCCAGGGCGTGCGCTTCGTGCGCCGGCACTGGCTGGACACGCTGGTCGTCCTGCTGCCGCTGCTGCGGCCGGTGCGGATCCTGCGGGTGTACGACGCCGTTCAGCGTCGGCGCGGGGGCCCGCGGTGGCCGTTGCAGGCGCGGGTGATGCTGTACGCCGGCCTGTCGGCGCTGCTGCTCGGCCTGGCCGGATCGCTGACCGTGTACGGCCTGGAGCACCGTGCCCCGCACGCCACCATCCGCACGTTCGGCGACTCGGTGTGGTGGACGTGCTCCACGCTGGCCACCGTCGGCTACGGGGACGTGACGCCGGTGACCCCGGCGGGCCGGCTGGTGGCGGTCGTCCTGATGGGCTGCGGGCTGGCGCTGCTGGGCGCGGTGACCGGGTCCTTCTCGTCCTGGCTGATGCAGCGCTTCGCGCAGCCGGGCGAGGAGTGAAGGCTCCCGGGGAGCTGAGCTTCCCGGGAGCCTTCGCGGGCCGGTTCACCGGTGCCGGTGCCGGTCCGCCGGTGCCGGTTCACCGATGCCGAGGCCGGTCCGCCGGTGCCGGTTCACAGGCGTCCGGTCGCGGACGCCCGGTCACCGGTGCCGGATCAGACCTGCGCCCGCTCCTCGACGACCTTCACGATCTTCGCGATGGCGTCCTCGAAGGGGATGCCGTTCTCCTGGGAGCCGTCGCGGTAGCGGAAGGAGACGGCGTTGTTCGCCATGTCCTCGTCGCCCGCGATGACCATGAAGGGCACCTTCTGCTTCTGGGCGTTGCGGATCTTCTTCTGCATGCGGTCCGAGGACGAGTCGACCTCGACCCGCAGACCCTTCCTCTTCGCCGCGGCGGCGAACTTCTCCAGGTACTCCACGTGCCCGTCGCCGATCGGGATGCCGAGCGCCTGCACCGGCGCCAGCCAGGCCGGGAACGCGCCCGCGTAGTGCTCCAGGAGCACGGCGAAGAAGCGCTCGATGGAACCGAAGAGCGCGCGGTGGATCATGACCGGGCGCTGCTTGGAGCCGTCGGCGGCCGTGTACTCCAGGTTGAACCGCTCGGGCAGGTTGAAGTCGAGCTGGACCGTCGACATCTGCCAGGTCCGGCCGATCGCGTCCTTGACCTGGACGGAGATCTTCGGGCCGTAGAAGGCGGCGCCGCCCGGGTCCGGGACCAGTTCGAGTCCCTGCTTCTCGCCGACCTGGCGCAGGGTCTCGGTGGCCTCCTCCCAGACCTCGTCCGAACCGACGAACTTCTCCGGGTCCTTGGTGGACAGCTCCAGGTAGAAGTCGGTCAGGCCGTAGTCTCGCAGCAGGTTGAGCACGAAGGTGAGGGTCTTGTCGAGCTCCTCGGCCATCTGCTCACGCGTGCAGTAGATGTGCGCGTCGTCCTGGGTGAAGCCGCGCGAGCGGGTCAGGCCGTGCACGACGCCCGACTTCTCGTACCGGTACACGGTCCCGAACTCGAACAGGCGCAGCGGCAGTTCGCGGTAGGACCGGCCGCGCGCGTCGAAGATCAGGTTGTGCATCGGGCAGTTCATGGGCTTCAGGTAGTAGTCCACGCCCTCGTCGAGCTGCATGGGCGGGTACATGCCGTCGGCGTACCAGTCCAGGTGGCCCGAGGTCTCGAAGAGCTTCCCCTTCGTCGCGTGCGGGGTGTAGACGAACTCGTAGCCCTCCTCCTCGTGGCGGCGGCGCGAGTAGTCCTCCATGACCCGGCGGATCGTGCCGCCCTTGGGGTGGAAGACGGCGAGACCGGAGCCGATCTGGTCGGAGATGGAGAACAGGTCCAGCTCGTTGCCCAGTTTGCGGTGGTCGCGCTTCTCGGCCTCGGCGAGGAAGTCGAGGTACTGCTTCAGCTCGTCCTTGGACGGCCAGGCGGTGCCGTAGATGCGCTGGAGCATCGGGTTCTTCTCGCTGCCGCGCCAGTAGGCGGCGGCGTTGCGCATCAGCTTGAACGCCGGGATCAGCCGGGTGGAGGGCAGGTGGGGACCGCGGCAGAGGTCCTTCCAGCACAGCTCGCCGGTCTTGGCGTCCAGGTTGTCGTAGATCGTCAGCTCACCGGCACCGACCTCGACGTCCGCGCCGTCGTCGTGCGAGGCGGAGCCCTTGAGGCCGATCAGCTCCAGCTTGTACGGCTCGTCGGCCAGTTCCTCGCGGGCGGCCTCGTCGGTGACGACGCGGCGGGAGAACTTCTGGCCGCGCTTCTGGATCTCCTGCATCTTCTTCTCGATGGCCTTGAGATCCTCGGGCGTGAACGGCCGCTCGACGTCGAAGTCGTAGTAGAAGCCGTCCCGCACCGGCGGGCCGATGCCCAGCTTGGCCTCGGGGAAGATCTCCTGCACGGCCTGGGCCATGACGTGCGCGGTGGAGTGGCGCAGGATGTTCAGGCCGTCCTCGGAGGAGATCTCCACGCCCTCGACGGTCTCGCCGTCGCGGACCTCGTACGCCAGGTCCTTCAGCTCGCCGCCCACGCGCGCGGCGATGACGGAGCGCTCGCCGGCGAAGAGGTCGGCGGCCGTGGTGCCCGTCGTCACCGTGCGCTCTTCCCGCTCGGAATCGCGTTGGATGATCACACGGACGTCTGACACCGGTCTCTCCTGACTGCAGGTGGGGTGCGGCGCCATACCGGGAGCGCGCGCACTGGGATGGTACCGAGACAGGGGTGCCCTCCGCGAAACGGTTCTTTCTCAGTCGCCCGGGGCCCGCTGCGGCCCGGCGTCCGGCGCCGCGAAGAAGTCGGTGTCCTCCGGCTCCTCCTTCAGCGACTTCATCAGCCGGTCCCGCTCCTCGTCGTCCACCCGCACGGGGACGACCTCGCACGCGCCGGTGATCCGGCGGAAGCCGCCCCTGCTCTCCAGCCGTCCCAGCACCCGCACCGGCAGGCCCACGAGGTGGGCGTGCCCGGCGGTGCGGTAGTCCTCCTCGTCCAGGGTCACGCGGACGTAGGGCACCTCGGCCCCGGAGAGCACCCGCAGCCGCACGGTGCCCTCGCCGTGCGGCTGGGTCCTGCGCATCCTGACCACCGCACCGGTGACGCGCACGGGCACGGACGGCTCGGCGCGCAGGTAGCGGGCCCCGGCGTCGCGCAGCACGGGCAGGTCGCCGGGTGAGAACTCGACGGCCTCGGCGGCGGCGCAGTCCGCCGGGACGCCGGCGGCCGGTGCCCAGTCGACCGCGATCCGCGCGCCCTCGGTGCCGCGCACCAGCGCGACCAGCGCCTCGGTCAGCTCGCGGCTGGCACCGGCCCGCACCGCGCCGTCGAAGGCGTCCATGGCGCCGGTGGCCCGCCGGTAGTCGATGGCCTCGCGGACGGCGTAGACCGCCTGGTGGAGCCGTACGGCGAGCGGCCGGGCGGGGTCGACGGGGACGAGCGCGGTGAGGCCGGCGCCGCCGGCCGCGGAGCCGACCAGGACGTGGCCGAGGCAGGCGGCGGCCGGGCGGCGGTGCCGTGCGCCGTGGTAGCCGGTCCGCGCGCGGGTGGCGAGCGCGGCGGCGAGCAGGGTCTGCCGGGCGGCGGAGCGCAGCCGCTCCTCGACGGTCCAGGGCGCGGTCCCCGCGGGGCCGCCGGGCACGTCCCGCCACCAGTGGATCTCGTCGCTGGGTACGGCGAGGGCGGCCAGCACGGCGCGCGCGGACGGCGTCCTGCTGCGGGCCAGGGCGTCCAGCGCCTCGCCGAGCAGGTCGTCGCTGTCGGGGAAGGCACGGCTGACCGGCACCAGCAGGCTCGTGGCGGCGCCGCCGGGCCCGGGCGGGGTCCAGCGGCCGTAGTGCCCGGCGGCGCCGCCGCGGCGCTGCCAGCCGTGCCGGTGCAGCAGCGCGGCGAGCACGGCCGGGTCGACGTCGGCGGGGCGGGGGGCGCGGTCCAGGGGGGTGCCGACAGGGTGCGGCGGCGCCGGGTGCCGCGGCTCGTCGAGGGGGCGGTGCGTCATGGTCTGCCTCCCGTCCCGACCCGCGTCATGATCTCGCACAGGGCCCGGTCGTCGAAGATGCGCGAGGTCGGTATGCGCACGGTGGTCCGGTGCCGGCCGGTCACGGGGTGGCCGGCGAGGTTGACCCAGTAGCAGCAGTGCCTCAGATCGAGCCGGTCGTGTCCGGCGCGCAGCCACTGGTCCTGGGAGCGCGGCACGATCATCACGACCAGGATCTTGTGGACCGAGACCGGGGTGCGGGCGAGCTTCGCCAGGTGGGCGTTGTCCAGGGTGAACGAGAAGTACGGGCCCGGCGGGTGGGGCGGGATCTGGTAGGTGCACTTCAGCTGCACCTTGATGGTCACCTCGTCGTCGACGGTGTGACCGGGGGCGCTGTGGCTGACGTGCCAGTCGATGCCGTTGTCCGGGAAGGGCTGCGACAGCGAGCAGCCCGCCGCGGCGGCGACCGCGTGCAGATAACCCACCTGCAGTGTCTCCATGCAGGCGGTGGTGGCGAGTGTGCCGCGCCTGCTGCCCGCGCGGTCGGGCAGCAGCCCGCCCCGCTCGGGCTGCGCCATCACCATGACCGACAGCCTTCCGGACCGAGGGAATTACGCAGCGATCGCCGGGTGGATCGCCGGGTGCGCGCCGAATGACGTGCAGGACGTGCCGGGCGGACCGGCGGGGTGCGCGGCCCCGGTCCCCGGAGCGGGCCGTGAACTGCAAAGACCCGTACTCCTGTTGTCTCCTTCCGGCGTACGGCGCAAACGGCCCGGGTATCACCGGATCGGGCGGCGGACGGCACGTCAGCCGCCTTGGTGGAGCGAGGAGTTGTGGTCGACATGACGTGCTGCTGGTACGAGGGGCCGCTGGCCGCCTTCGACACGGAGACCACGGGCGTCGACGTCGAGACCGACCGCATCGTGTCGGCCGCCGTCGTCGTCCAGGACGCCCCGGGCGCCCGCCCGCGCACCAGGCGCTGGCTGGTGAATCCCGGGGTGCCCGTGCCCGAGGCCGCGACGGCGGTGCACGGGCTGACGGAGGACCATCTGCACCGCAACGGGCGCTGGCCGGCCCCGGTGATGCACGAGATAGCCGAGGAGCTGGCGGAACAGGCCGCGCTGGGCCGCCCGCTCGTGGTGATGAACGCGCCGTTCGATCTGACGCTGCTGGACCGGGAGTTGCGGCGGCACCGCGCCTCCTCGCTGGGCCGCCGGCTGGAGGCGTCGCCGCTGTGCGTGCTGGATCCGCGGGTGCTGGACAAGCACCTCGACCGGTACCGCAAGGGCCGGCGCACCCTCACCGATCTGTGCGCGCACTACGAGGTCACGCTCGCGGACGCGCACGACGCGGCGGCCGACGCGCTGGCCGCGCTGGAGGTGGTCCGGGCGCTCGGCCGCCGCTTCGCGGCCCGGCTGGAGCGCTTGTCCCCCACCGAGCTGCACACCCTGCAGACCGGCTGGCACGCGGCCCAGGCGCGCGGGCTGCAGGCGTGGTTCGCGCGCACCGGCGCGGAGGAGACGGTGGACCCGTCCTGGCCGCTGCGGCCCCAGCTGCCCGCGGCGGCGTGAGGAACCACCGCGGCCGCAGTCGCCCGCGACGGCATGAAGAAGGCCGGTCCGACGATGCGGACCGGCCTTTCCCGGTGGGCGATACTGGGTTCGAACCAGTGACCTCTTCGGTGTGAACGAAGCGCTCTCCCACTGAGCTAATCGCCCGGGAACGCACTGAACAATACAGGGCGCCGTGCCCTTCCTTCAAACCGCTCCGAGGTGCGCGGCCAGTCCGCGCCGTCCGGAGCGCATCATGAGGCGGTGGTTGAGCCGGAAGACCGGCCTGCCCGGCACGGCGAACCGCCGCAGCAGCGGCTTGTTCACGTCGACGACCTGGTCGTAGCGGGCCAGGGTGCCGGTGCCCCGCGCGGTCAGGGTCCAGCGCGCCCAGCCCTCGACATCCCCGCTCATCGCCACCTCCAGGACCCCGGCCGCCGGATCGCGGCGCACCTCGCGGGCGGTGAAGGTCATGTCGTACGGAAGGAGGGAGCGGATCCGGATGACGCCGGTGGTCGCGTCGGTCCGCCGGACCTCCCGCACCTGGCGCCACCACCGGGGGTAGTCCTCGATCCGCTCCAGCGCGCCGTACACGGCGGCGGGCGGTGCGGGCAGGGGCCACAGGCTGCGGAAGCGGTAGTGGGTCCAGTCCATGCGCCTCAGTCTGCCCCGCCGCCGCCGCTGCCGCGCCGCACGGCCTCTTCCTCGCCGCACCCGCCGCACCCGCGTAACGCGGTGTACGCGGCGAGGAAAAGTGACGGGGTATTGAAAAACCGCGCGGTAACCGCCGGGGATTTCCGCGAGAGGTCCGTGCGCGGCACTTCCGGCGGAAAAAGAGACGGTTCCGAAAGTCCGTCTTCACCGATCTTCGGATACTTCTTCTCCAAGGCGGCAATGGAGCCGCACCGGCTCCGCGCGGCCTTCTCGGCGCGCTCCCTGACTCCCTCTGAAATAACGGACCGTCACCGAACGGCTGCCGGACCGGGGTTCCCCGTGCCCATCCTGCACCACCCCCGCCCGACCGGGAGGCCGACCGGCCGGGGCCGGGGAGAGACGGGACGGGCGGAAGGCCGGGCCGGGACCGGCGGAGGCCACCGCCCGCGCCGTGGATCATCGTGCGGGGTTCCTCATCGGGCAGCCCGGCGCGATCCGGCGGGTGCGGGCGCAGACGACGACGGCCCGTCTGCGTGATCGCAGACGGGCCGCCGTTCCGGGTGGGCGATACTGGGTTCGAACCAGTGACCTCTTCGGTGTGAACGAAGCGCTCTCCCACTGAGCTAATCGCCCGGGCGCAGGAAGAACATTACCGCATGTCAGGGTGTGCCCGGCACCACGGGGGCGCGAGGGGTGCGGACCGGTCCGGCCGGGGCGGCGGCGGCTCGCGCCGGCCGCCCGCCCCGCACCCCGGGGATTCGGTCAGGGGCCGGTCGGAGCCGGTCACTGGTTCTTGATGCTCCAGGGCATGACGAAACCGAACTTCCAGAGGTAGACGCCGACCAGCACGCCGATGATCACGAGCCCGATCACCGTCAGGACGATGTTGCGGCGGCGCACCTTCGGGTCGAGCGCCCGCTGGGCCGCCTCGGTGACCTTGCGCTTGGTCCAGCGCAGCACCAGCTGGGCCCAGACGAACTCGGTCGCCCAGATGGCCATGCCCCCGAAGATCACCACCCAGCCCGGGCCGGGCAGCGGGAGCAGGACGACGCCGGTCACCACGACCGCCAGGCCGACGACGAAGACACCGACCTGCCAGCTCACGTGGAGCACGCGGCGTGACCGGATGAATTCCGGCGCGCGTGATCCCAGGCCGCGCCGGTCCCGCCCGCCGTCCGCGTCCGCCTCCGTCTTCGCTCCGTCCGGCGCTCCGGCAACCTCGCCCGGACGGTCACTCCCCGTATTCATGTGGCTGAACCCTACCGGAGAGAAACCTGTCACCGGAATGGCCGTACCGCCCGAACGGGTTCTCGGCCGGAAGAGTTACGTAAAGACAGGCAAAACACTCAGAGGGGTTTACAACGGCACCGTAGGTGGCATGTCGATTTCGCCGACGTGCGAATCCCCGAGCGCACACTGAGCGAAAGGCCCTGGCGCTTATGAACACCACGGTCAGCTGCGAGCTGCACCTGCGCCTCGTTGTGTCGAGCGAGTCCTCCCTGCCTGTCCCCGCAGGCCTGCGGTACGACACGGCCGACCCCTACGCCGTGCACGCCACCTTCCACACCGGAGCCGAGGAGACCGTCGAGTGGGTGTTCGCCCGCGACCTCCTCGCCGAGGGGCTTCACCGTCCCACGGGAACCGGCGACGTCCGAGTCTGGCCGTCGCGCAGTCACGGTCAGGGCGTCGTGTGCATCGCCCTGAGCTCTCCGGAGGGCGAGGCCCTGCTCGAGGCCCCTGCGCGGGCCCTGGAGTCCTTCCTGAAGCGGACGGACGCTGCCGTGCCCCCCGGCACGGAACACCGGCACTTCGATCTGGATCAGGAGCTGTCGCACATCCTCGCGGAGAGTTAGCGGTAGGCCGTCGAGGCCCTTCGAGCTGCCCGTTGCCGTCCACTCGGGGAGACGGCTCGGGCCAGGACAACCGCACACAGAGCGCACCGGTGCCGGCCTCCCCGTCGGGGGGCCGACACCGGTGCGCTCCCGTGCGCCCGCGCCTGCGGCGGCACCGCAGCCACTACCATCGGCCTGCATCGGCGGGCGTGTGCCCGATCCCCAGGCCAGGGAGCGAAACGTGCTGATCACCCACGACACCCGGTGCGCGCTCGACACCGTGGTGGATCTGGTGAACACCGCACCGGAGGACGACGCGGCGCCGGACGGGCTGGCCGATGTCGCGGGGCTCGCGGACTTCGTACGAAAACACGACATGAGCGATGTCGGGCTCCTCTCGGAGTTCGATCTCTCGGCGGTGCGCCGGATCCGCGGCCGCTTCGCCGGCATCTTCTCGGCCCCGGACTCCCGTACGGCCGCGGGGATGATCAACGAGCTGGTGGCCGCGGCGGGCACCACTCCCCGGCTGACGGACCACGACGGGTACGACTGGCACGTGCACTACTTCGCCCCCGGCGCGTCGGTCGCCGACCACCTGGCGGCGGACTGCGGCATGGCGCTGGCGTTCTTCGTGGTGGCCGGGGAGCAGGAACGGCTGCGGCGCTGTGAGGCGCCCGACTGCCGGCGGGCCTTCGTCGACCTCTCCCGCAACCGCTCGCGGCGCTACTGCGACAGCAGGACCTGCGGCAACCGGCTGCACGTGGCCGCCTACCGGGCGCGGCGCAAGGAAGCGGCGGGCTGACCTCCCCCGGCGCGCTCCGCCATGTCGTGGTCCCCGGCGGGTGACGCCGAGGAGCCACGCGTACGGCTCACAGCAACAGCAGGTCGTGCAACGCAGCCATGAGCAGCAGACTCCCGATCACCGCTAGGAAGATCATCAGCGGTGGCTGGGAAAGGGCGAAGAGGCACCCGCGCGGCTTGTCCTTCTGCGGCGCGGCCTCGCTCTGGGTCGTGTCCACCATCTCGCGGCGATGATGACGCAGCCGGCACCCGCGGCGCGATCAAGACGCACGGAATGTCCGGGACGTCGCCGGTTTCCATGATCTTCGCTTCGGATGGGGTGCGGGCCTGATCGTTTCCGGGACCACTTACGGAAGGCGCCCTCGCACCGTGCTGCCGCGCGGGCCCCGGACCGCGCTCACGCGCCGCTCACATGCCGGTTCATATGCCGTGCTTCTTGAGGATGGCCTCGATGTCGCTGAAGTCCTCCTCGGCTCGGGGCGCGGGCGCGGGGCGTGAGGCGGGAGTGGCGGACGGGCGGGCGGTGGAGCCCGCGGGCCGTCCGGCCGCGCCGAGGGAGGGGGCCGGGACCGCCGGAGCCACCGCGTCCTGGGCCGCGGCGCGAGCCGCCGCCCGGCGCTCCTTGCGCGTGCCGCCCCGGCGCCGCTCGACCGCGCGGGTGGCCGCGAAGAGGACCCAGGCACAGCCGAGCAGACCGAAGCCGGCCCAGGCGGTCGGGCTGAAGGCGGTGCGGGTCAGCCAGCCGACGATCCCGGTCATCACCAGGGCGACCGGGACGAGGGAGTAGGCGGCGATGCGGGCGGCCGCGAGGAACCGCCTGCGGTAGGCGGTGACCGCGGCGATGCCCAGGCCGGCCGCGGAGACGGCGGAACAGACGGTCTCGGCAATCATCCGGTCCTCCATGCGGGCGCTCGGCGGTCGGGGTGGTTCGTCCCTTCCATCCTGCCCCTTCCGGGGGCCGGGAGGCGATGTCCGGGAGGGAGATCAGGGACATCTCCGGGTCGCCTCCTTCCCAGGTGCCGTCGCGGGCGGTGATTGGGTCCTGCGCGGCGGGCCTGGAAGACTGGAGCCATGAACGACTCCTCCTCCGCACGCACGGTCCCGGTTCTCGAGGTCTGGTGCGAACTGCAGTGCCCGGACTGCCGCAGCGCGCTGGACGACCTGCGCGCCCTGCGCGAGCGCTACGGCGACCGGCTGGAGCTGCGGCTGCGGCACTTCCCGCTGGACAAGCACCAGCACGCCTTCGCCGCCGCGCAGGCCGCGGAGGAGGCCGCCGAGCAGGGCCGGCTGTGGCCGTACGTGGAGGCGGTGCTCGCCCGGACCGAGGAGCTGGGACGCAAGGGGGAGCCGCTGCTGGTCGAGGTGGCTCGTGAACTGGGCCTGGACGCCGAGGAGTTCGACACCGCGCTCATCGACGGCCGGCACATCCTGGCCGTGGACGCCGACCAGGCCGAGGGCAAGGCGATCGGGGTGACGGGCACGCCGACGTACGTGGTGGGCGGCGAGCGTCTGGACGGCGGCAAGAGCCAGGAGGGTCTGCGCGAGCGGATCGAGGAGACCGTCGACCGGCTGCTGGCGGAGTCCGGCCCGGCGGGAGACTGAGGCCCCCGCACGGCGGTCCCCCACCGGCGCCCCCACCGCAGCTCCTGACAGTGGTTCCTTACGACAGCTCCTTGTAGAGGGCGTAGAGGACCGGGCGGTAGCCGAGGGAGTCGTACAGGCGCTCCGCGGGGGTGTTGCCCGCGAAGACGTTGAGGCCCAGGACGCGTTTGCCGGCGGCCACCGCCTGCGCCTCGGCGAGCAGCATCAGGGACCGGCCGTGGCCCCGGCCGCGGAAGCGCGCGTCGGCCTCGACGTCGTAGACGAAGGCCCTGTCCTCGTCGATCGAGAGCCACAGCGTGCCGACCGGGGTGCCCTCGTGCTCCAGGACGCTGAGCAGCACGCCGGGGGTCGCCGGTCCCTGCGGGAGCAGCCTGGCGTGGTCGGTCTCCGACTTGGCGTGCGCCTCGTCGGCGGGCACCCCTCGGTCGATCCAGGTCTGCGTGTAGGTGGCCTTGCCGTGGTCGAGCCAGGGACCGTACTCGGCCTCCGTCATCGGTCTGCCCCGGCTTCCCGCGGGCAGTCGGGGCGCGCTCGCGCCAAGTCGCTTCTCCATGCCGCGGTTGCGCTGGACGTAGCCGAGGGCCGTCACCCACCGGAGCGCCGCGTCCTCGGGGGTGGCGGGCACGCTGATCTCCATGCGCCGGCAGCCCCAGCCGCGCGCCACCTCCTCCGCGGCCAGCGCGGCCACCGTGCCGCGGCCCCGCCCGCGGTCGGGTGCGTCGATGCGCAGTTCGAGGATCCGGGCGACGGCCGGTCCGAAGACGGGGTGGGTCGACAGGTGGGTCACGCCGACGGGCCGGCTGTTCACGCAGACCTGGTAGCGGCGCGAACGGGTCCCGTCGGCGTTCTGCTGGATCGGCTCGGTGGGCCGCAGTGTGGTGGTCATCAGGGGGAGTTCTACCCGTCGCGACCGCTCGCGTCAGCCCCTTTTCCGCGGCCGGGCCCGCCGGGCCGGTACAGGCCGGGACGCCGGACCGGTGCAAGACCGGACGCCGGGCCGGTCGAGGCCGGACGTCCGGCACCCCCCGGGCGGACCGCTCGCCGCCGCCCGGCTCCTGTCGGCACCTTCCCGTCGTCGGCCCGGAGGGCGGGCGGGAATTCGACGCCCGGGCCTACTGGGGGTCCAGGTCGTCGCCGGAGCGTTCGGCGAAGATCCGCATGGCCTTCGCCGTCACCGGGCCCGCCGCTCCCGGCAGCGTGCGCTCGTCGACGCGGTGCACGGCCTGGACGTCGCGCAGGGTGGAGGTGAGGAAGACCTCGTCGGCCCGCTCCAGGACGTCCAGCGGCAGGTCGGTCTCCTGGGCGCCGGTCCACTCGATCACGAGCGCGCGGGTGATGCCCGCCAGGCAGCCGGAGGCGAGCGGCGGGGTGTGGATCTCGCCGTCGAGGACGACGAAGACGTTGGAGCCGGTGCCCTCGCAGAGCCGTCCGGCCGTGTTGCCGAACAGCGCCTCGGAGGCGCCGTGTTCGCGGGCACGGGCGAGGGCGACGACGTTCTCCGCGTAGGAGGTGGTCTTCAGGCCGGTGAGCGCGCCGCGTTCGTTGCGGGTCCAGGGGACCGTGACGACGGAGGTGGAGTCGGGGCGGCGGGTGGTCTCCCCCACCGCGACGACGAGGGTCGTGCCGTGCCCGCCCCGGTCGGAGCCGAGGGGGCCGTCGCCGCCGGTGTAGGTGATGCGCAGACGGCCGAGCGGGACCGGGTCGGCCGCCAGCACGGCGGCGCAGGCGCGGCGCACCTCGTCGTGGTCGGGGTCGGGCAGGCCGAGGCCGCGCGCCGACCGGGTCAGCCGGTCCAGGTGGCGGGTGAGCGCGAACGGTCTCCCGTCGGCCGCCTTCACCGTCTCGAAGACGCCGTCGCCCACGGTCAGCCCGTGGTCGAGGACGGAGACGCGCGCGGACTCGGTGTCCCGCAGTCCGCCGTCGAGCCAGATCTTCATGCGTGCAGGTCCTCTCCGCCGTGCTCGTACGTCCCTGACGCTACCGCGAGCAGCCGGGCCGCCTTCAGTTCGGTCTCCTGCCACTCGCCGTCCGGGTCGGAGTCCCAGGTGATGCCGGCTCCGGCGCCGAAGCGCAGCACGGCGGGCGCGCCGGGGGCGCGGCCGGGCCGGTCGATCCAGAACGTGCGGATGCCGACGGCCAGCTCGCCCGTGCCCCGGTCGGCGTCGACCCAGCCGAGGCCGCCGCAGTAGGGGCCGCGGGGAGCGGTCTCCAGGGCGTCGATGATCCGCCGGGCGCTCGACTTGGGCGCGCCGGTGATCGAGCCGGCCGGGAAGACGGCGGCGAGCAGGTCGGGCCAGCCGGCGCCGGGGCGCAGCTCGCCGCGGACCGAGGAGACGAGGTGGACCAGGCCGGGGTGCTTCTCCACGGCGCACAGGTCGGGGACGGTGACGCTGCCGGTGGTGCACACGCGCCCGAGGTCGTTGCGGACCAAGTCCACGATCATCAGGTTCTCGGCGTGGTCCTTGTCGAGGAGTTCCGCCTCGGTGCGGGCGGTGCCCTTGATGGGCCCGGACTCCACCGTCCGCGCCTGGCGGCGCAGGAACAGTTCCGGGGAGGCGGTGGCGATCTCCACGCCGTGCTCCGGCAAGCGGATCGTTCCCGCGTACGGGGCCGGGTTGCCGCGGGCCAGGACGGCGCTCAGCGCGTCCACGTCGGCGTCGGCGGCCACCGGCGCGGACAGCACGCGGCAGAGGTTCACCTGGTAGACCTCGCCGGCCGCGATGTGCTCGCGGATGCGGCGCACGCCCGCGGTGTACGCGGCGCGGTCGAGGGAGGACGTCCAGTCACCGGCGCCCGGTCCGCGCCATCCGCCGGGCGCCGGGGCGGGAACGGGCTCGTGCCGTACGTCGCGGAAGCGGGCGCAGGTCAGCCGCCCCTCGTAGTCGGCGGCGACGGCCCAGAAGCCGGTGGAGTCCAGGGCCGCGGGATCGTCGGTGACGTCCGTCAGGCCGGTGGCGACGCGGTCGCCGAAACGGGCGAGAGGGGGCAGGTCGAGCACGGGTCCGAGTCTAGGGCCGGTGTCCGGCGGGTGGCCCCGGCGTGACCTGCCGGGGGCCTGACCAGGTCCTCCTGACGACGTACCGCAGCACGCTGCGCAAACGCGTTTTTGTGCTGGCCCGGGAATCCGCTAGAGTTCAACACGTCGCCGGGACGCGCAAGCGGACCGAACCGACAGGCGGACGTAGCTCAGTTGGTAGAGCGCAACCTTGCCAAGGTTGAGGTCGCGAGTTCGAGCCTCGTCGTCCGCTCGCAGGAAAGAAGGGGACTCCCGGTCCCCTGCACTCCTGGTGGAGTGGCCGAGAGGCGAGGCAACGGCCTGCAAAGCCGTCTACACGGGTTCAAATCCCGTCTCCACCTCCAAGGACGATTAGCTCAGCGGGAGAGCGCTTCCCTGACACGGAAGAGGTCACTGGTTCAATCCCAGTATCGTCCACTGGATCCGCCGTCCCGTACGGTGTGATCCAGACCCGCGCGATTAGCTCAGCGGGAGAGCGCTTCCCTGACACGGAAGAGGTCACTGGTTCAATCCCAGTATCGCGCACGCACAGTCTGTGACCTTCTGGTCACGGTTCTGCGGACGATTAGCTCAGCGGGAGAGCGCTTCCCTGACACGGAAGAGGTCACTGGTTCAATCCCAGTATCGTCCACACCGCAAGAAGCCCCCGGCCGTCTCGTACGGCCGGGGGCTTCTTCGTGCCGGTGCGTCCGGTGCTCCGGGCCCGACGCCACCGTGGTGCCGCCCGGCGCACCACGCGGTGCCTCGTGCCCGGTGCCCGGTGCCGGCCTCAGCTGGAGAAGAGCATGTGGCCGAAGCTCTTGTGCCGGTGGCCGTGGCCGTAGTGCCCGTGGTGACCGCCGTGCGGTGCGCCCCACGCGGGGGCGGGCGGCGCGGGGTAGGCCTGCGGGGCGGGCGGGGGCGGTGCGGGCTGCGACCACTGGGCCTCCAGCCGGGTCAGCGCCTCCAGCTCGCCGTAGTCGAGGAAGATGCCGCGGCAGCCGCTGCACTGCTCGATCTGGATGCCGTTGCGGTTGTAGGTGTGCATCGGCGCGTGGCACTTCGGACACTGCATGCTCGGCTCAACTCCTCACCGGTGGGTCCTGCTTCGGGTACCGCCTGGACAGACTCCGTCCGGCCGCGGTCGGTTGCACCCTACGTCGGCAGGCCGCCGGACAACTGCGCGGGGACGGAGGTCATTCGGGCGCAGGCGTCCACGACGGCCTGTTCGACCTCGTCCGGCGCGCGCCCGGCCGCGGCCGCCTTCGCGACGGCCCGTGCGGCGGTCTGCACGGTCAGGGCGCGGGCGGCGGTCTCCAGCGCGGCCCACGGGTCGCCGTCCGCCGGGACGGCCGGGCCGCCCGCCGCCCGGTAGGCGTCCAGGAACCGGCTCCAGTCGCCGGGCGGCAGCAGTCCGCAGGCGAACCAGGCGGCGGGGCGGGCCAGGTCCCAGGCGGGTGTGCCGGCGCCGAGGTCGTCGATGTCGATCAGCAGCCACGGGCCGTCGGGTGCCGGGTGGCGCACGAGCTGGCCCAGGTGCAGGTCTCCGTGGCAGACGGTCCGGGCACCGGGCTGAGGGGCCTCGGCGCGCGCCCAGGCGGGCAGCGTGGCCCAGGCGCTCAGCACCGGGCGGGCCGCCGGGTGGCCGGGCGCCTCGGCGCGGAGCCGGGCGACGGCCCGGGCGGCCTTGAGCGGACCGCGCATGGGCGGCAGGCCCGGAGGCACCGGGGCGCGGTGCAGCCGGGCGAGGAGCGTGGCCGCGGCTTCCCAGGGGGCGGCCTCGGGGATGCCGGGGTCCACGGGCGTCCCGTACGGCCAGAAGGTGAGGAGACGGTCGTGGAGCGTGGCCGGCACCGGGCCGAGCGGGGGCAGCAGGACGCCGGGGAGAGCGGCGGCCGCGGCGAGGCGGCGGCCGAGGGCGACGGGATCCGTGCCGGGCGCGTGGACCTTGCCGACGGCGCCCGAGTGGAGGACGACGGTGGCGTCGGGGCGGTCGGCCAGGACGGTGGTGGCGCAGCCGCAACCGGTGGTCGCGTCCGGGTGGGCCACCGCCGTGACCCGCGCGGTCAGCTCGGGCAGCAGCGGGGCGTCGGCGGCGGTCACGGGCTCCCCCTGGCGTGGTGCGTACGGCGTCGTGGCGGCGGGCGTACGAGCGTACGGGGCGGGCGGGGCGGGGGAACCGGGAGGGGCCGGCGGTGGGTGGCCGGGGCGGGGCAGGTTCAGGTGGTCCGGACACGGCAATGCCGGCGCAGCTCCCCAGCTGCGCCGGCATCCTGCCGTCCGCCGCACCCCCGTCCCCACGGGGTTTCATGGGTGGATGTCCCCGCCCGGACCGCTCTTCCGGGCCTGGGGCGCCGCTCAGCGCCCCAGCATCACGCCCACGGACGACGCTTGTGTGGCCACCGTCTCCCAGCCGTCGAAGACGAGCAGGAGCAGGGCCGCCAGGGGAAGGGCCATCACGGTCGCCACCACGGGGTGGCGACGGCCCGTGCGGCGGGGGCGCACGAGGCGTCCCTGCGCGCGGAGGAGTGTCCGCGGTGCCGTGTGGGCCATGGTCCCTCTCCTGACCGTTTCGGTTGTCGTCGGCAGCGGCGGGTGTCTGACCTCGGGGGACGAGTGCTGCACCCGCCGCTTGACCTCAAATCTAGGCGCGCGGCGGGTGCCGGGCGTCATGCCCTCGTACCGATTGCCGGGCCTCCCGGAGGATGAGCCGCGGGCGGGGGCGTACTCCCCTGGGTGGAGACGTCCTGCGGCGTCTCGGGGTCATCCCTGAAGGGGTGCCCAAACTGCCCGGCTTTTCCGGACACGGTCGGTGACATCGCTCACTTCCGCCCGGCGGCCGGGCGCCGTCCCGCCCCGCTCGCCGTCCGTCCTTCCCGCCGCCTTCCTCCACCCCGCTCCCCTGTTCCGCACCGCCCGTGCCCTACGTCCGCGACGGTCCCCCCGGCACCCAATCCCCCTTGTGTCACGGCCGGTTGGGATCTTGTACCGGAACCGCCCGGTCCGCCGCCGGTTCCGCTGACCCTCGCTCAACTCTCGCGCACGGCACTGACAATCGATCGACTCGAGAGGGCGCGGCCTCTGCGCGTGAGCGGCCCCGGAAACGTAAGCTGTGGCTCGTCACAGGGACCGGGCAGCGGGGATGAACATGGCGATGATGCGCCTGAGGCGCGAGGACCCGCGCGTCGTCGGCTCGTTCAGGCTTCACCGACGGCTCGGCGCGGGCGGGATGGGCGTGGTCTACCTGGGCTCCGACCGGAAGGGCCAGCGCGTCGCGCTGAAGGTCATCCGGCCGGATCTGGCGGAGGACCAGGAGTTCCGCTCCCGGTTCGCGCGCGAGGTCTCGGCGGCCCGGCGGATCCGGGGCGGCTGCACGGCACGGCTGGTGGCCGCGGACCTGGAGGCGGACCGCCCGTGGTTCGCCACGCAGTACGTGCCCGGCCCCTCCCTGCACGACAAGGTCGCCGACGAGGGGGCGCTGGCCGCGGCGGAGGCCGCCGCCATCGGGGCCGCCCTGTCCGAGGGGCTGGTCGCGGTCCACGAGGCCGGGGTGGTGCACCGGGACCTCAAGCCGTCCAACATCCTGCTGTCCCCCAAGGGGCCGCGGATCATCGACTTCGGCATCGCCTGGGCGACCGGCGCCTCCACCCTCACCCACGTCGGCACGGCGGTGGGCTCTCCCGGCTTCCTCGCCCCGGAGCAGGTGCGCGGCGCCGCCGTCACCCCGGCCACCGACGTGTTCTCGCTGGGGGCGACGCTCGCGTACGCCTCGACGGGCGACTCACCCTTCGGGCACGGCAGCTCCGAGGTGATGCTGTACCGCGTGGTGCACGAGGAGCCCCAGCTGCGCGGTGTGCCGGACGCGCTGGGCCCGCTGGTGCGCGCCTGCCTGGCCAAGGATCCCGAGGACCGGCCCAGCACGCTGCAGCTCTCGCTCCGCCTGAAGGAGATCGCCGCCCGCGAGGCTCAGGGCCTGGGCGAGCTGCGGCCGCCGGCGCCGCGCGCCGCCGAGGCGGACCGGCCGACCGGCCGGCTGGCCGACACCTACCCGGAGGAGCAGCGGGCCACCTACCCGGGCCGGCAGCGCGCCGCTCGTCCCGAACCGCAGCGCGCCCCCTACCCCGAGCAGCGGCGCGGCGCCGAACAGCAGCGCGTCGGCCACTCCGAACCGCGCGGCCGGCGGCGTCCGCAGGCCCCTTCGCAGGGCACTCCGCGCACGCCCGCTCCGCGCGGCAGCGCTCCGTCCGCACGGGGAGGCGCGCCCTCGCGCGCCGGTGGCGCTCCCCGGGACGGCGGCGCGCCGCGCGCGCCCGGCGCGTCCTCCCGCGCGGGCGGCGGGCGGCCGATCCCGGCCTCCCGGAGCGGTTCGCGCACGGACGGCGGCCGGTCCGCCCCGCGCGGCGCCGCGGGACGGCAGCGGCCCCGCGGGACCTCCACCGGTCTGCGGCCCGCAAACCCGAGGCTGCTGCGGCAGCGGCTGTTCGTGTTCGTGGTGGTGACGCTGCTCGTGGCGCTCGGTATCGCGGCGGCACAGGGCTGCCAGGGCCCCTCGCGCGGGCTCGGCGGCGACGGGAGCGGCGTGCGGGTGGGCCAGGAGCACGTCCTGGAGCACGCCCAGGGGCCCGTTCCCGCATCCGGGTTCTGACCGCCGGGGGAACCTTCCGTCCTCCGGGCCGGCCCGGCCCGGGTCACGCCCCCGGGCGGCCGGTGGCGACGGCGTAGAAGGCGACCGCCGCGGCGGCCCCGACGTTGAGCGAGTCGACGCCGTGGGACATGGGGATGCGCACCCACGCGTCGGCCGCGTCGAGCGCCCGGCGGGACAGGCCGTCGCCCTCCGCGCCGAGCATCAGCGCCACCCGGTCCATCCGGTGCGGGGCGGCCTCGTCCAGGGTCCTGGCCTTCTCGTCGGGCGTGAGGGCGAGCAGGGTGAAGCCCGCCTCGCGGACCGCCTCCAGACCCTGCGGCCAGGTGTCGAGGCGGGCGTAGGGCACGGAGAAGACCGCGCCCATGGAGACCTTGACACTCCTGCGGTAGAGCGGGTCGGCGCAGTCCGGTGAGAGCAGGACCGCGTCCATGCCGAGGGCGGCCGCGGAGCGGAAGATCGCGCCGATGTTGGTGTGGTCGTTGACCGCCTCCATGACCGCGACCCTGCGGGCGCCGCTCAGCAGACCGGCCGCCGTGGGCAGCGGCTTGCGCCGCATGGAGGCGAGGGCGCCGCGGTGCACGTGGTACCCGGTGACCTGTTCGGCGAGTTCGGGGGCGACCACGTAGACCGGCGCGTCGAGGGTGTCGATGACGTCGCGCATGACGTCGGCCCACTTGGCGGACAGCAGCATGGAGCGCATCTCGTACCCGGCGTCGCGCGCCCGGCGGATGACCTTCTCCCCCTCGGCGATGAACAGGCCCTCGGCGGGTTCGCGCCTGCGGCGCAGTTCCACGTCGGTCAGGTCCGTGTAGTCGCGCAGACGCGGGTCGTCGGGGTCCTCGACGGTGATGAGATCGGCCACGGGGTGATACTGCCTTGTCCTGGTGCGGTGTTGTCCTGGTGCGGGTCGTGCTCGGGGTGCCCTGCCCGCGATCACGACGCGGGCCGTGGGGGATGCGGGCCGTGACGTCCGCCGGGACGCCCGCCGCCGGCGGCCCCGGTCAGGCCGGGCGGGGCCCCACGGCGACGACCGGGCCGACGACGATGACGGCCGGCGGCTTCACGTCCTGGGCGCGCACGGTCTCGGCGACGGTCGCGAGGGTGGCGTCGACGCGGCGCTGGGCGGCGGTCGTGCCCTCCTGGACCAGGGCGACCGGGGTGTCCGGTGCCTTGCCGTGCGCCACCAGCGTCTGTGCGATCCGGCCTATCTTGTCGACGCCCATGAGGATCACGAGCGTGCCGGTCAGCTTCGCCAGGCTGGGCCAGTCGACCAGGGACCGCTCGTCGTCGGGAGCCACATGGCCGCTGACCACCGTGAACTCGTGGGCGACCCCGCGGTGGGTGACCGGGATGCCCGCGGCGCTCGGCACGGAGATGGAGCTGGAGATGCCGGGCACCACGGTGCACGGGATGCCGGCCTCGGCCAGCGCCTGGACCTCCTCCATGCCCCGGCCGAAGACGTAGGGGTCGCCGCCCTTGAGCCGCACCACCGACTTGCCCTGCTTGGCGTGCTCGACGAGCGCGTTGTTGATGGCCTCCTGGGCCATGAAACGGCCGTAGGGGATCTTCGCGGCGTCGATCACCTCGACGTGCGGCGGGAGTTCGGCGAGCAGGTCGCGCGGGCCGAGCCGGTCGGCGATGACGACGTCCGCCTCGGCGAGCAGGCGGCGGCCCCGGACCGTGATCAGGTCCGGGTCGCCGGGTCCGCCGCCGACCAGGGCGACTCCGGGGGTGCGCACGCGGTGGTGGGGGGCGCCCAGGGTGCCGTCGCGCAGGCCCTCGACGACCGCGTCGCGGACGGCGGCGGTGTGGCGGGGGTCGCGGTCGCTCGCGTGCTCGCTGAGCACGGCGACGGTGACGCCCGCGCTGTGGCCGGTGGCCGGGGTCCAGGCGGTCGCCGCCTCGGCGTCGTCGGCGCGCACGCACCACACGCGCCGGCGCTCGCCCTCGGCTGAGGCCCGGGTGTTGGCGTCGTGGTCACTGGTGGCGATCAGCGCGTACCAGGCGTCCGCGAGGTCACCGTCCTGGTAGGGCCGCCGCTGCCAGGCGATCTCACCGGCGTCCGCCATGGCCTCCACGGAGGCCGTCGCCCCGGGCGAGACGAGGACGATGTCCGCGCCGGCGGCGATGAGCGCGGGCAGGCGGCGCTGGGCGACCTGGCCGCCGCCGAGGACGACCACACGACGGCCGCTCAGACGCAGACCGAGGGGATAGACGGGGTGTTCGGCCATGGTGGTGGGGCTCCTCGTCCGGGCGGTCGCGGCGGTGCGCCGAGCGACGGTGTGGAAGAAGTCGAAGCGGTACGGGGTGGGGCGCTACGGCTCCGGAGCAGCCCTGACGTGCGGATTTTAGACGTGGGTTCAGCGTATGCCGGGGCCGGGGGGTGCGCAGGGGGTGCGTACCCGCCCGGTCCCGGCATACCGGGTCACTTCTCGGTGACGCCCGCCGAGTCGAACGTCGCCACCTCGTGCATCGCGCGGGCCGTGCTCTGCACCAGCGGCAGGGCGAGCAGCGCGCCGGTGCCCTCGCCCAGGCGCAGGTCGAGGTCGACCAGGGGGCGCAGGCCCAGTTTGTTGAGGGCGGCGACGTGGCCGGGTTCGGCGCTGCGGTGGCCCGCGATGCAGGCGGCCAGGACCTCCGGGGCGATCGCGCGGGCCACCAGCGCGGCGGCACCGGCGCTGACGCCGTCGAGGATCACCGGCGTGCGCAGCGAGGCGCCGCCGAGCAGCAGGCCGACCATGGCCGCGTGCTCGAACCCGCCGATCGCGGCGAGCACGCCGATGGGGTCGGCCGGGTCGGGCCGGTGCACTTCGAGGGCGCGCCGGACCACCTCGGTCTTGCGGGCCAGCGTCTCGTCGTTGATGCCGGTGCCCCGGCCGGTGACCTCGGCGGGGTCGGCGCCGGTGTAGACGGAGATGAGGGCCGCGGAGGCGGTGGTGTTGGCGATGCCCATCTCGCCGGTGAGCAGCGCCTTGTTGCCGGCCGCCACCAGGTCGCGGGCGGTCTCGATGCCGACCTCGATGGCCTTCCTGGCCTCCTCGCGTGTCATCGCGGGCCCGGTGGTCATGTCGGACGTGCCGCCGCGGATCTTGCGGGGCAGCAGGCCCGGCGTGGCCGGGAGGTCGGCGGCGACACCCACGTCGACGACGCAGACCTCGGCGCCCACCTGGCTCGCGAAGGCGTTGCAGACCGCTCCCCCGCCGAGGAAGTTGGCCACCATCTGGGCGGTGACCTCCTGCGGCCAGGGGGTGACGCCCTGGGCGTGCACCCCGTGGTCCCCGGCGAAGATCGCGACGGCCGCGGGCTCCGGGATCGGGGGCGGGCACTGCCGGGACAGGCCCGACAGCTGCGCGGAGATGATCTCCAGCATGCCCAGCGCACCGGCCGGCTTGGTCATGCGCTTCTGCCGCTCCCAGGCCTCGCCGAGCGCCTTGGCGTCCAGCGGGCGGATCTGGGCGACGGTCTCGGCGAGCAGGTCGTGCGGGTCCTCGCCGGGCAGGGCGCGGCGACCGTACGTCTCCTCGTGCACCACCCAGGACAGCGGGCGGCGCTTGGACCACCCGGCCTGCATCAGTTCGGGCTCGTCCGGGAACTCGTCGACGTACCCGACGCACAGGTAGGCGATGACCTCCAGGTGCTCGGGCAGGCCGAGGGCGCGGACCATCTCCCGCTCGTCGAAGAAGCTGACCCAGCCGACGCCGAGCCCTTCGGCCCGGGCGGCGAGCCACAGGTTCTCGACGGCGAGCGCCGCGGAGTACGGAGCCATCTGCGGCTGGGTGTGCCGGCCGAGGGTGTGCCGGCCGCCGCGCGTGGGGTCGGCGGTGACGACGATGTTCACCGGGGTCTCGAGGATGGCCTCGATCTTCAGTTCCCTGAACTGCTTGGCGCGGCCCTTCGGCAGCGACTTGGCGTAGGCGTCGCGCTGCCGCATGGCCAGTTCGTGCATCGCCCGGCGGGTGTCGGCGGAGCGGATGACGACGAAGTCCCAGGGCTGGGAGTGGCCGACCGACGGTGCGTGGTGCGCGGCCTCCAGGACGCGCAGCAGCACCTCGTGCGGGATGGGATCGCCGCGGAAGCCGTTGCGGATGTCGCGGCGCTCGCGCATCACCTTGAGCACGGCCTCGCGCTCGGCCTCGTCGTAGCCGGGCGCGGCCGGGCCCGCCGGCCGCGGTGCCTCGGCGGCGGACACGTCCTCCTCCCGCGGCTCCTCCCCGGAGTCCTCCTGGCCGGCGCCACGGGTCTCCAGGTCCTCCGCCCGCTGGACCACGTCGGGGTCCGGCTCGTCGGCGGCGGGGACCGCGTCACCCGCGCGGGGCGCCGGGACGGCGGCCACGGGCTCCTGGGGCTGCTGGGCGGCCGCGGCGGCGGGCTGGGGCTGCTGGGCCCCGGGCCGGTGCTGCGGCACGACGATCGGGTGCGGCGGGGTCGGCGACAGGTGCGGGGTGGTCGGCACCGTTCCGTCGACCGGTACGAACTCGCCGACCGGCGCGTCGGCCGCCGGTCCGGCGGGCGTGGTCGCTTCGGGGGTCTCGGCGGGCAGGGCCGGTGCGGGGAGGGGGGCGGACGCCGGGGCGGCGAGCGGGGCTTCGGCGGGGGCGGGGGTCCCGGCCGGGTCCGCGGCTTCGGCCGGAGCCGCGCCGGCCTCGGGCGCCTGGGGGGCGGCCTGCGTCCCCGGGGCCGTGGAGGCGTCCGCGCTCTGCGGAGCCGCAGATGTGTGCGGGGCCTCGGCCGGGGCGGGCGCCGCGGGCACGCCGGCGGTTTCGGGTGCGCCGGCGGCCGGTGCGCCGGAGGCTTCCTGAGCGGCGGGAGTTTCGGCGGCCGGGGCGGGGTCCGGGACGCCGGGTCCGGCCGTCGGGGCGGCCTGCTCGGCGAGGGGCGGTACGGGGGTCGGCACGGACTCTTCCTGCTGGGCGGCCGGTACGCCACCGGTCGGGGCCTCACCCTGGGCGGGCGCGTCGGGCGGGGAAGCCGCCGCCTCGGGCTCGGCGGACACGGCCGCCCCGGGGGCGCCGGGGGCCTGCAGCTGCGGCTGCGGCTGCGGCTGCGGCTGCGGCTGGACAGCGTCCTGCGGGGCCACCGGCACGGACGGGGTCTCCTGCGGTGCCTGCGGGTCCGCGGCGGTCTGCTGAGGCGCGGGAGCCTGCTCGGCGGGGACGATCTGGGGAGCGGTCTCCTCGGCGGGGGCGCTCTGCTGGGGCGCGGCAGTCTCCTCGGCGGCGGTCTGATCGCCGGGGGCGGCGGCCTCTTCGGCGGCGGTCTGATCGCCAGGGGCGGCAGCCTCTGTGGCGGTGGCTTGATCGCCGGGGGCGGCGGCCTCTGCGGCGGGCGCGGCGGTCTCCTCAGCGACAGGGGCCTGAGGGGCGGCCTGCTCGGCGGCGTCGGCCGGCTGCGCGGCGTCAGCGGGACCGTCCGCCCCGGGCGCCTGGGCGGCCTGCGGGGTCTGGACGTCCTCCGGGGCCTGGGCGGCCTGCGGGATCTGGGCGGCCTCGACCGTGGGCCCGTGCTCCGCGGATGCCTCGGTCCCGGAAGCCTCGCCCGCAGCGGGCGCCGCCGGGTCCGGAACGGGGATGGTCTGCGCGCCCTGGTCCACGGAGTCCGCCTGGCCGGCCTGGCCCTGCTGGGCAGCGGGAACTGCCTGCGGGGCGGAAGCCTGCGGCGTGGGCGCGGGCATGGACGCGGGCGCGGGGACGGACGTGGCCTCGGCCGCCGGGACCGCTGTGGAGACGTCCTCCGCCTCCGCGCCGGGGGCGGCCTCGACGGCGTCACCGGCCGGTACTGCCCCGGGGCCGCCCTCGGGCTCCTGCGCGGCGACGGCGTCGGCCCCTTCGGGCACCTGCCCGGCCGCCGGGTCCGCGGCGCCGGTCACCTCACCGGGCGCGGAACCGCTCCCGGAAGCCGTGCCCGGAGCCGCCGCGACCGCCGCCGGGTCCTGCGCACCGTCCGTGCTCTCCGCGGGCTCCGCGCCTTCCGGCACCTGCACGTCCGCGGCCCGCGGGGTGCCTTCCGCCTCGTGCGCGGGCTGGGGGGCGTGCGCCGCGGCCGGAGTCTCGGGAGCCGCTGCCCCCGCCTGGGCCGCGAGCCGGGCGACGGCGGCCTGGGCCGCCCCGGCCGGCTCGGCCTCCGTGACGGCCCCGGCATCCGGAACAACCGTTTCCGCAGCCGTGGCCCGCGCGTCCGCCTGCGGGGCGGCGGGAGCGGGCGCGGCCACCGGCGCGTGCGCGGTCCGCGTGTCCTGCGCGCCCCAGGGAGCCGCGCCCTGCGGCGCCCCGAGCGGCTGCGGCACGCCCGCCTGCTGGGCGTCGGGGTGCTCGGGCCCCGCGGCGGTGGCGGCCGGTCCGGGCTGCCGTACCGGCGCGTCGGCCGGGCCGCGGTCGGCCAGCGAGCGCACCGGGCTGGCGGAGGCGTCGGGGGTGGGCGGGCCGAGGTGCAGCGGCCGGCGCGGCGGCGTCACGGGCGGCACCGCCGTCGGGTCGGGGTGCAGGACGCCGCTCAGGTCGACGGAGCCGCTGTCGCGGCCGCCCGTCTCGTGCGGGCCCGGCTCGTGGACGGCCTCGACGACCGGCTCCGGGGCGGGCGGCGGCACTTCGTTGCCCCAGGCGCCCTGGGAGCCCGGCAGCAGGAGGTCTTCGTCCTCGGCGGGAGACTCGGAGAGGTAGGTGTACGCGCCGTGCGCGGGGACGCCCGGCTGTTCCACCATGCCTGCGCTCTCCGGCAGCCCCTCGCCCGGGACCTGGCCGGTGTCGGTCATGCGTACCCCTCGCCCATCGGTTAGTGCTCCTACGACCAGCTCACCGGGAACGGCGCACCGACCGCCCCCGGTGAAGAACGAGCGTCCGTGCCCAGCGGCACGAGCGACCCGCCCAAAAAAGGCGACAAAGCCATTGAGTGGCATTGTCGCGGTCGGCCGCCCGCCGCGACAGCGTCATCCGTCACGGTCCGCTGTGGACTGCGCCACGTTGCGCGTCCTCCGGTTCTGCCGTACCACACCCCCCGCAAAACGGGCGGGTTTTCCGGACATTGACGAACGAAGTTCCGGAACCCCCCAGTGCGGTACAACGATCGGCCAGCCTACCGCGCGCGGTACGACAACCCGATCACGGGGCGCGGTCCTCGGGGCCGCGCCGGCCGGCCGCCGGCCTGCCGTCAGCGCGTCGCTCCGCTCGGCGGCATCTCCCCGCTGAGCAGGAACGCGACGCTCCGCTCGGTCTCCGTCCAGACCCGGGTGTCGAGTTGGACGGACTGGAGCAGGGCGCACTCGACGCGGTAGCCGTGCTCGGTGAGGCCGCGGCCGACGCGTTCGGCGTCGTCGCGGGTCGCGGCGTGGGCGACGATGCGCTGCGGGCGCCGGTCGGCCACCGCTTCGACGACGGCCGCTCCCCCGCCGCCGACCCGGACGACGTCCGGTTCGGGCAGGTCCTCCAGGACGTGCGGGGCGATGCCGTGCACCACCTGGACCTGGAGGCCGAAGCGGCGCGCGGCGGTCTCGGTGCGGGCGCAGGCCCGCGGGTCGCGGTCGACGGCGATGACGGCGGCGCCGCCGCGGGCGGCCTCGGTGGCGAAGGCGCCGCTGCCGCAGCCGATGTCCCAGACCAGGTCACCGACGCGCGGTCCCAGCCGGGCGAGTTGGGCGGCCCGCAGGAGGTCGGTCTCCCCCTCGCCCAGGGGTCCGTCGTAGGCGTCGGCGGGCCGGGTCCAGCCGCGCGGCCCGTCCGCCGGGTCGCGCCCGGCGATCCAGCCGCCGCTCTCGCCGGAGGCGGAGCCGGGGCCGGCGGGGGTCCGCCCGCCGTTGCCGCCGATGACGATGACGACGTTCGGGTCGCGCCAGGTGTGGTCGGCGGCCTTGTCGGAGGTGACGACGGTGACCTGTTCGCGCGCGGTGCCGAGTTCCTCGCAGATGACGAAGGTGCGGTGGACCTTGTCGAGGAGCAGGCCCAGTTCCGCGGGGCCGGCGCCGGGCGCGGTCAGTACGGCGACCTTGGTGTGGGCGCGGCAGACGTTCACGGCGCGGCGCAGGGTGCGTTTGTGGGCGACGACCACCTGGGCGTCGTCCCAGGGCATGCCGGCGCGGGCGAAGGCGGCGGCGACCGAGGAGACGGCGGGGACGACCTCGACCTCCAGGCCGAACTCGGGTGCGCGCAGGGTCCGTACGACGCCGAAGAAGCCGGGGTCCCCGTCGGCGAGGACGACGGCGGTGCCGCGGTGGCCGGCGATGCGGCGGGCGGCGAGGGCGACGCTGCCGAGGCGGATGCGCTCGGCGCCGGGGGGCACCTCGGGCAGCGCGAGGTGGTGCGCCGCGCCCGCCACGAGGGTGGCGGCGCCGAGGGCGCCGCGCGCCGCGTCGGTCAGCGGCGAACCGTCCCAGCCGATCACCGTGACCCGGTCGGCCATCGTTGTCAGTCTCCAGGGGGATGATGCAGGTCGTCAGGGGCGACGCCCGAGTGCGGGCTCCGTGAGATTACCTGGTGGAGCGGCGGCGCGCGCGGTGGGGCGGCGGGGCCGCGTCCGGTCAGTTCCAGTCGGGGAAGGAGCGGTAACCGCCGGAGTCGGCGAGTTCCTCCTCGGCGCCGTCCAGGTCCTCCGGGAGCAGGCTCCACACGATGAAGTCGGTGCGCACGTCGGTCCAGGTGCCGTCCTCGGCGCGCACGTGGGCTATGCAGGCGTTGCGGAGCACGCCCTCGCTGATGCAGCCGATCTTCTGGGCGACCTGCTGGGAGGCGGTGTTGCCGGCGGCGGTACGCAGTTCGATGCGTTCGAACTCCTGGTCGCCGAACAACCACTGGGCGGTGGCCAGGGCGGCCTCGGAGGCGTACCCCTCGCCGCGGGCCCAGGGGGCGATGATGTACGACAGTTCGGTGGCGCGGACGTGCCAGTTGGTCTTGCTCAGCTGGACGATGCCGACCAGGCGCTGGGTGAGGAACTCGGTGACCGCGAGGTCGAGGCCGCGGCCCGCGGTGCGTTCGGCGGGGGCGTGGCCGCCGATCCAGCGCAGGGCGGCCTCCTCGGTGAAGGGCTGGGGGACGTCGGTCCAGGCGGCGACCTGTTCGTCGTTCATCATCGCGGCCAGGGCGGGGACGTCGTCCTCGTCGAGGGGGCGCAGCACCAACCGCTCCGTGCTGATGGAGATGTTGGGGAAGGTGCTAGTCATGGCGCCGCTCCGTAACCTTCGGAAATACCGTCAGGGCCTGCTGAACTGTCCAGCATGCAGCATCGGCGCACCGCGCGGCACCACGGGGTCCGCCCCCGTGCGGAAGCGGACCCCGGGTGCGGCGGCGCCGGGCGGATCAGAACGCCGGGACGACGGCTCCGTCGTACTTGTCCTCGATGAACTTCTTGACCTCGGGCGAGGTGAGCAGCTTGGCGAGCTTCTTCACGCGCGGGTCGCTCTCGTCGCCCTTCTTCACGGCGAGGAAGTTGGCGTACGGGTTGCCCTTGGCGGACTCGGCGGCGAGCGCGTCCTTGGCCGGGCTGAGCTTGGCCTCCAGAGCGTAGTTGCCGTTGATCACCGCGGCGTCGACGTCGCCGAGCGAGCGCGGCAGCTGGGCCGCCTCCAGCTCCTTGAACTTCAGGCCCTTGGGGTTGGCGGTGACGTCCTTGGGGGTGGCCTCGTAGCCGGCACCGGCCTTCAGCTCGAGCAGGCCGTTGGCCTCCAGCAGCTTGAGCGCCCGGGCCTCGTTGGTGGTGTCGTTGGGGAGGGCGACGGTGGCGCCCTGCTTGAGGTCCGTGAGCTTCTTGACGCTCTTGGAGTAGACGCCGAGCGGTTCCAGGTGCACGGTGCCGCCGGGGACCGGCACGATGTCGGTGCCGTTCTTCTTGTTGAAGTCGTCCAGGTAGGGCTTGTGCTGGAAGTAGTTGGCGTCGACCTGGCCCTGCTGGACGGCCGTGTTGGGGGTCACGTAGTCGGTGAACTCCTTGACCTCCAGCTTGAGGCCGGCCTTCTGCGCCAGGTGGTCCTTGACGTAGGAGAGGATCTCGCCCTGCGGGGTGGGGGTGGCGGCGACGGTCAGCGTGGCGTTCGCGTCGCTCTTGGAGCCGGAGTCCGAGCCGCCGCAGGCGGTGAGCCCGAAGGTGAGGGCTCCGGCGGCCAGGACGGCAGAGGTGATCTTGGCGGTGTTACGCACGAAAAGTGCCTTTCCTTGGGTGGTGCGGCCCCGTAGGGGGGGGAACGGGGAGTCTGGTACGGGCGGGGCGGGCCCCGGTGGCGGGTCAGGCCGCCTTGCTCACGCCGGCCGTGGCGGGATCGCCGCCTTCGCCGGCGCCGCCGGCCGCGCCGGCCTTGAGCAGCCGCAGCCTGGGCGCCGGTCCGGAGCGGCCGCCGCGCCGGTGCAGGGAGCGGGCGGCGAGGTCGCCGGCGAACTGGATGAGCGAGATGACCACGGCGAGGATCGCCACGGTGACCCACATCAGCTGGGTCTCGAAGCGCTGGTAGCCGTAGCGGATGGCGATGTCGCCGAGGCCGCCCGCGCCGACCGTGCCGGCCATCGCGGAGTAGCCGATGAGGGCGACGACGGTCGTGGTGGTGCCGGCGATCAGGGACGGCAGGGCCTCGGGCACGAGGACCTTGCGCACGACCGTCCAGGTGTTGCCGCCCATGGACTGCACGGCCTCGACGAGGCCGCCGTCCACCTCGCGCACGGAGGTCTCCACCAGCCGTGCGAAGTACGGGATGGCGCCGATGGCGAGCGGCACGATGGCGGCCTCGCGCCCGATGGTGGTCCCGGTCACCCAGCGGGTGAAGTTCATCAGGGCGACCATGAGGATGATGAACGGCATCGAGCGGGCGATGTTGACCGTCTGGCCGATGACCTTGTTGGCGAGGACGTTCTGGAGCAGGCCGCCCCGGTCGGTGAGGACCAGCAGGACGCCGAGCGGCAGTCCGCCGGCGACGGCGATCAGCGTGGACCAGCCGACCATGTAGAGGGTGTCCCAACAGGCCTGGGACAGCAGCGGGTGCATCTCGGACCAGCTCATCGGGCGCCTTCCTTCACCAGCGGGCCGTCCTGGCCGACGACGTCGATCTGCAGGCCCTGCTCGCGCAGGAAGCCGACGGGTACGACGTTGTCCTCGTAGCGGCCGGGCAGTTCGATGCGCATCCGGCCGACCTGGAGGCCGCCGACGGTGTCGATGGCGGCGCCGAGGATCGATATGTCGATGTTGTAGGTGCGGGACAGCTGGGAGATGACGGGCTGGGTGGCGGCCTCGCCGTGGAAGGTGACGTCCAGGACGGTCCGGTCCTCGCCGCCGGCCTCGCCGCCGACCGGGAACAGCGCCGAGGCCAGCTGGGAGCCCGGGGTGGCGAGCAGTTCGCTCACGGTGCCGGACTCGGTGATCCGACCCCGCTCCATGAGCGCGGCGGAGTCGCAGATCGACTTGACGACGTCCATCTCGTGCGTGATGAGCAGGACGGTCAGGCCGAGCTGCCGGTTGAGGTCGCGCAGCAGCTGGAGGATGGAACGGGTGGTCTCCGGGTCGAGCGCGCTGGTGGCCTCGTCGGACAGGAGCACCTTGGGGTCGCCGGCCAGGGCGCGGGCGATGCCGACGCGCTGCTTCTGACCGCCGGAGAGCTGGGCGGGGTAGGCGCCGGCCTTGTCGGCCAGACCGACCAGGTCGAGCAGTTCGAGCGCCCTGCGGGAACGTTCCTTCCCTGACCTGCCGAGGATCTCCAGGGGCAGTTCGACGTTGTCCCGGACGGTGCGCGTGGACAGCAGGTTGAAGTGCTGGAAGACCATGCCGATCCGGCTGCGCGCCTGCCGCAGCTCCCGGCCGGCCCGCGGGCCGCGCCCGGCGAGGGCCGTGAGGTCCTGCCCGGCGACGGTGACCGTGCCCGAGGTGGGCCGCTCCAGCAGGTTGATGCAGCGGATCAGCGAGGACTTGCCGGCGCCGGACTGGCCGATGACGCCGTACACCTCGCCTTCGCGGACGTGCAGGTCGACGCCGTCGAGGGCGGTGACCTCGCGTCCGCGCGAGCGGTAGACCTTGGTGAGGCCCGATGTGGTGATCACGTGGGTTTCCGTCACTGTCGAGTGCGCGGCGCGTCGTGGGCGCCGGGCACGGCGTTCATGGTCGGGTGCGGCCGGAACGCGGCACGTCCCCAAGCGGAAGGAAGGGACGCGCGCGGGGGCACGGGCTCAGTCGCCTGCGGCGGACGGGCCGGACGCGGGCGCGGACATGAGCGGGCACTCGCTTCGGGGCGCGAGGCTCAGGTGGTGCAGGGGCCCTCTAGAAGGCGCACATTCGACGCACAGGACACATACAACGAGCACCGGGCGTCATCGTCGCCTCGGTCGCAGGGATGCGGCAGCTCGTCGTGGTCATGCGATCAGTAAACCAGACCCATGGTGCTGACACGGCACCGCTGTCCGCATCGTGGACGTTCATGGGACGCCCCCGGGCGGCGGCCGGGTACGGCCTCGCCCACGTCGCTGACCAGCGGTGACAGGTCCGGCGGGGGTCCGCCCGCGGGGGCACCCGGAGCCGGTCGCCGGCCGGGCTGTGGCCAACGCCACGGCCGCACCCCGGCCCGCGGGGGGCCGGCGCCGGGGCGGGCGCGGTGGGGTCTTCGCCCCGTAATAGGGTCACAGGCATGCTTGATGCCCTGACGCTGGTGACCGGCGTCGCCGCGTTGCTGCTCGCCGCCTGGTGCGGCTGGGCCGCCTACCGTGACCAGCCGACGAAGGACTGGCACTTCATCGGGATGGCCGTGGTCACCGTGCTGGCCCTGGTCCAGCTGGTGATCGGGATCGTGCAGCTCGCGCGGGGCGAGAAGCCGGACCAGGGGGCGACGATCTTCGTGGCGTACCTGCTGGGCGCCTTCGCCTGCGTCCCGGCGGCCGCCTTCATGTCGCTGGCGGAGCGCACGCGCTGGGGCTCGGTGACGGTCGCGGCCGGCGGGGTCGTCCTCGCCGTCCTCGAAGTGCGGCTCTACGACATCTGGGGAGGCTGAGATGGCCACTGTCGACCAGAAGCCGGCCAAGGCGGCGAAGGCCCGGCTCATCAGCGGACCGGGCATCCTGCTCGTCTGGCTGTACGGCGTGATGGTGGTCGGCGCGGTGTCCCGCTCCGTCTACCAGATCGCGACCGACTTCGGCCGGGCCCCGCTCGCCTACTCGCTCTCGGCGGTGGCGGGCGTGGTCTACGGCTTCATCACCTACTCGCTGGTGCGCGGCGGGGAGAAGGCCCGCCGGGCGGCGCTGGTGTGCTGCGCCGCCGAGCTGGTGGGCGTGCTGACGGTCGGGACCTGGACGCTCGTCGAACCGTCCGCGTTCCCGGACGCGACCGTGTGGTCCGACTACGGCATGGGGTACGTCTTCATCCCCGTACTGCTCCCGCTGTCCGCGCTGTACTGGCTGCGCAAGGCCCGCAGGCAGGTCCCGGCGGCCTCCTGAGCCGCCGCCGGGACCCGGCCCGACCGGACGGAGGGCCCTAGGCGGTCGCCACGTACGTGCCGGCCGGCTTCTCCAGCAGGATCATCGGGACGCCGTCGGGGCTGTCGAAGGTGCCCACCGTCTGGTAGCCGACGCGGCGGTACAGACGCAGGTTGCCCTCGCTGCGGTGGCCGGTGTGCAGACGGAAGCGGGTGGCGCCGCGCTCCTCGGCCAGGGCCGCCTCGACCGCGCGCAGCAGCCGGGCGCCGATGCCGTGGCCCTGCAGGCGGGGGTGGACGCAGAGTTTGCCGATGGCGGCCGCGCCGTCCTGGGTCGTGCTGCCGCGCACCGAGCCCACCACCTCGTCGCCGAGCCGGGCCACGAAGACGCAGTCGGCGACGACCTCCTGGCGGAGGGAGTCGAGGCTCTGCACGAGCGGGTCGATGCGGTAGTTGCCGTACAGCGCCGCCTCGCTCTGGAAGCACAGGTACTGAAGCTTGAAGATCTGCTCCGCGTCCTGCTCGGTCGCCGCCGAGATGGTCACGCTCATGCCCATGTGCGCACGCCTCCCGCTCACCTGATCACCTGTCGTCCCCCACTCCTATCCCCGGGCTTCGCGCGCCGCAACCTCCGGTGCGAGCAAACGCCGTAGACATCCCAGACATCTGGAGCGTTCCGGGCCGAGGCTGCCCTGTGAGATACCCAACTCCCCCGCGATCTCCCGGTAGGTGAGGTCCCTCGGTGACAGCAGCGCCTCCAGCAGCCGGGGGCAGCGGCCCGGCAGCCGGCCCACCGCGTCGTGCAGCGCGCGCCCCCGCGCGGCGGCCAGCGCCATGGACTCGGGACCGCGCTCGCTGTCGTCGGCGGGTTCGAGGCCGTAGGGACGCTCGATGGTGACGGTGCGTCGGGTCCGGCGCGCCTCGGAGCGGACGGCCCTGCGCAGCCAGCCCTGGGGGTCGTGCGGCGGCCCGTCCGTCTCCAGTCGCTCCAGCAGCCGCAGCCAGACCGCCTGTTCCAGGTCGCCCGGTTCCGTTCCGGCGGCATGTGCCTCGGCCGAGGCCTCGGCGGCGAGCAGCGGGCGCAGGGCGGTGAGCATGTCGGGTGTCATATGCGGCACGACGCGACCGCCCCGGCACGGGGTTGCCGGGGCGGCCCGCGGTTCACACCGACGGGTCGGGACGGTTCAGCGGTTGACGGACCGGCGGCTCAGGAAGTCCTCCCGGGCGAGCAGGCCGGTGTCGGCGTTGTCGGTGAAGATGCCGTCGATGCCGGTGGCGAAGTAGGCCTGGAAGAGGCCGAAGACGTCACCGTAGGCGTCCTTGGCGGTGCCCTTGCGGAACTTCGGCGGCAGGAACGGGTTCTCGTTGCGCATGGTGTAGGGGTGCAGGACCAGTCCCGCCGCGTGCGCGTCCCGCACCAGCGTGCTGGGCCTGCCGAGGTTGCCGTCCGCCTCCTTGGGGATGACCAGGTCCACGGTCGGGCCGATGCCCTGCGCGTAGGAGGCGATCTGCTTCAGGCCCTCGGGGGTGATGAGGTCGGCCACCGTGCGCGGGTCGCCGGCCTCGACGAAGTCGTACGGGCGGCTGTCGGCGCCGGACAGGAGCACGGCCAGGGGGTTGTCCACGAGGCGGCGCAGCCGCTGGATGCTGGTCGGCTCGAAGGACTGGAGGATCACCGGCGAGTTCCTGCGGTCCTTGCCGTGCCTGCGCAGCAGCTTCGCCACCCGCTCCTCCAGGCCGAGGCCCAGCTTGCGGAAGTAGGTGGGGTGCTTGGTCTCGGGGTAGATCCACACCTGCCTGCCGCGGCGGCGGGTCTGCTCGTCCTGCCACTTCAGGACCTCTTCGAAGGTGGGGATCTCCCAGCGGCCGTTGTAGAGGGTGTTGTGCGGGCGGTTGGCCGGGATGCGTTCGACGGCGCGCAGCGTCTTCAGCTCGGCGAGCGTGAAGTCCTCCGTGAACCAGCCGGTGGTGGGCACCCCGTCGAGGACCTTGGTGGTCCGGCGGCCGGCGAACTCGGGGTGGTCGGCGACGTCCGTGGTGCCGCCGATCTCCGGCTCGTGCCGGCACACGAGGTGGCCGTCCCGGGTGGGCACCAGGTCTCCGGCCTCGACGACGTGCGCGCCGAGGTCGAGGGCCAGCTCGTAGGAGCCGAAGGTGTGCTCGGGACGGTATCCGCTGGCGCCCCGGTGGCCGATGACCGTCGGCACGGGCAGGCTTGCGAGACCGCCGCCCCGGCCGTGCCCGGCCGCGGTGGCCGCGGCCGGGGCCTGCGCGGGCCCCGCCGGTGCGGCGCCGGCCGTGCCGGGTGCTCCGAGGACCGCTCCCCCGGCGCCGAGCACCGCGGCGCCGAGCAGCGTCCGGCGCGCGGTCCGGCCCGTGCGCCCCTCGGACTCGCGCGCCTGCCCCTGCCGCTGCGGCTCCTGCGTCCCCATGTGCGCCTCCTGGTCTCGTGTCGTCGGTGCGCGCCGATCGTAGGGGGGCCGGGGTGACGGCCGGGAGGCCCCGGACGGAACACGGGGGTGACGCCGGATGACGCGCCGGCGGGACAGGAGGGACGGAGGGGAAGCAAGGGAACGTCGGGAGGAGACGGGCCGGGACCGGCGGGTGACGCCCCGTAACCTGCGTCACACCGTTGCGTGCCGTTCACCGAGGCGTGACGGGGCTCCCGCGCAGGTGAACGTACGTCAACAGCAGGTAAGAGGTGGTGAGCCCGATGTGCATTCGGGGCCGCGCCGCGAGTATCGTCCTCACCTGCACAGACTTCATAGAGAATCCCTTGACACCGGAGGGCCCGTTGTCCCGCTTCGCGCTCATCAAGGCAGTGCTCGGTCCGATCATGCGCCTGATGTTCCGCCCACAGGTGGAGGGCGCGGAGCGCATTCCCGGCGACGGTCCGGTCATCCTGGCCGGCAACCACCTGACGTTCATCGACTCGATGATCCTCCCGCTGGTCTGCGACCGTCAGGTGTTCTTCATCGGCAAGGACGAGTACGTCACCGGCAAGGGCTTCAAGGGCCGCCTGATGGCCTGGTTCTTCACCGGTGTCGGCATGATCCCGGTCGACCGCGACGGCGGCCGGGGCGGGGTCGCGGCGCTGATGACCGGGCGCCGGATCCTGGAGGAGAACAGGATCTTCGGCATCTACCCCGAGGGCACCCGCTCCCCCGACGGCCGGCTGTACCGGGGCCGCACCGGCATCGCCCGGCTGACGCTGATGACGGGCGCGCCGGTCGTTCCGTTCGCCATGATCGGCACGGACAAGCTCCAGCCGGGCGGGGCGGGGCTGCCCCGTCCGGGCAAGGTCACCGTGCGCTTCGGTGAGCCGATGGAGTTCTCCCGCTACGAGGGCATGGACCGCGACCGGTACGTGCTGCGGGCGGTGACGGACTCGGTGATGACCGAGGTCATGCGGCTGTCGGGGCAGGAGTACGTGGACATGTACGCCACCAAGGCGAAGGCGGCGTAGACCCGCGGCGCGCCGGCGGCTCGGCGCCGCGGGGGTTCCCGTGCTCCGCCGGGTGCGGCACCGCGGTGGTTGATCGCGTCCACACGGCGTCAGCCGCTCACGGAAACGGCCCCCTTGCGGGGGCCGCCTCCCCGGGGTTCCCGGGCCTCCGGCTTCACAGCTTCTCGTTCTTCAGCAGCACCCAGGCCGCCGCCGCTGCCGCCAGGAGGACCACCGCGCCGGCGCCCGAGGCCAGGTGAAGGCCGTGGACGAAGGCTTCGCGGGCCGCGGAGAGCAGGGATTCGGCGGTGGGGGCCGGCAGGCCGGCCGCCGCCTCCACCGCGCCGCCCAGGGACTCGTGGGCCCGCGCCGGTGTGCCGCTCGGGCCGCTGAAGCCGCGGTAGGCGGCGGTCACGATGGAACCGAGCAGGGCGATGCCCAGGGCCGCGCCCAGTTCGTACGCCGTCTCCGAGACCGCTGAGGCGGCGCCCGCCTGGTCCTTGGGCACGCTGGAGAGGATCACGTCGGCGGTCACCGTGAAGGAGAGGCCGGCGCCGACGCCGACCACCAGCAGGGCGGTGCCGAGCAGCGGGTAGCCGGTGGCACCGCTGAGCGCCGTCAGCGCCGCCAGGGCCAGGCCCACCGCGGCGAGTCCGCCGGAGACCACCGCCCGCACCGAGAAGCGCCGGGCCGCGCGGCCGGCCACCAGACCGGCCGCCACGGCACCGACGGCGGCCGGCAGCTCGGCCAGGCCCGCCTCGAACGGCCGCCTGCCCTGCACCAGTTGCAGGTACTGGGAGAGGAAGAAGACCAGTCCGGACATGCCGAGCACGGTCAGCAGGTCGGCGAGGACGGCACCGCTGAAGCCGCGGCTGCAGAAGAGCCGCATGTCCAGCAGGGGCACGGGCATCGTGAGCTGGCGGCGGACGAAGCCGTACAGCGCGGCCACGCCCAGCAGGCCCGTGCCGAGGACCGCCCAGGTGAACCCGTGCGCGGCGGCCTCCTTGACCGCGTACACGGTGGCGATCATGCCGACCAGGGACAGCAGGACGCCGGCGAGGTCCCACGGGCCCGGGTGGGGGTTGCGGGACTCGGGCAGCAGGCGGATGCCGACCAGGACGAGCACGGCCATCACGGGCAGGTTGATCAGGAAGACCGAGCCCCACCAGAAGTGTTCGAGCAGGAACCCGCCGACGATCGGCCCCACGGCCATGCCGGCGGAGGCGGCCGCGCCCCAGACGCCGACGGCGAGGCTGCGCTCGCGCGCGTCGTGGAAGAGGTTGCGGATCAGGGCGAGCGTGGCCGGCATCAGGGTGGCACCGGCGACACCGAGCAGCGCCCGGGCCAGGATCATCATCTCCGGCGTGGCCGCGTAGGCGTTGAGCACGGAGATCAGGCCGAACGCGGTGGCACCGCCGAGCAGGATGCGCTTGCGCCCGATGCGGTCGCCGAGGCTGCCCATGGAGACGAGCAGACCGGCGATGACGAACGAGTAGACGTCGCCTATCCAGAGCAGCTGGGTGCCGGAGGGCTCGAGGTCCTCACTGATGTAGGGGGTCGCGAGACCGAGGACGGTCGCGTCGACGGCCACCAGCAGCACGGCCAGGACGAGGACGCCGAGCGCGAGCCAGCGGCCCGGGCGCTTCTCCGTCTCCGCCGCCGCGGCCGGCTGCAGGGTGCTGGTCATGGTTCCTCTCTCCGTGGTTCGTCCGTACGCAGGGCGCCGCCGAGCAGCAGCTCCACGATCATGTAGGTGTAGTCCTTGGGGGCCACCCGGCCCTCGGCCACGGCCCAGGCGCCGGAGGCCAGCAGGCCGTACAGCGCCTCGGTGAGCCAGGCGGGGGTGAGGTCGATGCGGAACTCACCGCTGCGCTGGCCGCGCCGGAACAGGGCCTCGATCCGTTCGTCGATCCGCGCCCAGCCCGCGTTCTGCTCCTCGCCCTCGAACAGCTGGTTCTCGGAGTAGAGGAAGGCCAGCAGACCGGCCGCGGACTCCGTCTCGCGCACCAGCCGGTGCACGGCCTCGCGCGCCGGGCCCTCGTGGGTCCTGGCCGCGTCGAGCGCGGCCTCGCACTCCTGGATGCCGAGCGCCTCCAGCGCCCGCACGAGCGCGTCCCGCCCGGCGAAGTGCCGGTGCAGCGTGGCGCGGCTGATCCCGGCCGCCCGGGCGACCTCGTCCATCGTCGCGGTGGACTTGCGGGTCAGCAGGGCCGCGGCGGTGCGCAGCACGTGGTCACGATCGACAGCCATGAGACAAACATACACCGAATGAGACATGAATGTCTCACCAGCGGCGTACGCGTCTCAGCAGCCCGCCGCGCGCAGGAGCGGGGCGGGCCGGAGAGAGGGGTGCGGCGGCGGGGGAAGAGACGGATGTGGGGCGGCAGGGGGAGGTGGGGCGGCCGGGGGGAGAGACAGGTGCGGGACGGCGGGGGCTCAGTGCCAGGGCAGTCCGGCGCGCCGGTCCCAGTAGGCGCGCGGGTCCTCGGCCAGGGCGTCGAGGCGGGCCACCTGCTCCTCGTCGAGGTCCACGGCCGGGGCGTGCAGGTTGGAGGCGAGCTGGTCGAGGGTGGCCGCGCCGGAGAGGACGACGCCCGCCCACGGCCGGCGCAGCACCAGGGCGAGGGCCACCGCGTCGCAGCCGTAGCCGGTCTGCCGGGCCACCTCCCGCAGCGCCTCGGGTGCCTGCGGACCGGCCAGCCGCCCGTTGGCCATGCCCTCCTTGACGATCACGGTGAGCCCGGCGTCATGCGCCTCGGCGAGGGCGGGCCCGGCGGAGGTCTCCAGGGCGTTGTACGTCGACTGGACCGTGCGGAAGAGGGGCTCGCCGTCGACGGTCACGGCCAGGGCGGCCCGGATCGCGTCGGCCTGGGCGGGGCCGCTGGTGGAGAAGCCGACGGTCGTGCCGGACGCGGCGGCCTCGGCGAGGCGGGCGTGCAGTTCCTTGTCGGTCAGGGCCGGGCTGTCCGGGGTCACCGAGTGGATCTGGTAGAGGTCGATGCGGTCGCCGAGCAGTGCGGCGCTCTCCGCGCGCTGCCGCTCGTAGGTGGCGAGGCCGTGGTCCTTGACCTCGTGCCGCTCGGCGTCGGTGCGCCAGCCGGCCGTGTAGGTGTACCCCCACTTGCTGCCGACGACCACGTCGCCGGTGTGCGGACGGGTGCGCAGCCAGTCGGCGAGGAACTCCTCCGAGCGGCCGTAGGAGCGGGCGGCGTCGACATAGCGCACGCCCTGGGCGTAGGCGGCGTCCAGGAGTTCGTGGGTACGGGCGCGCAGGGCGTCGGCGGAGCGGTCGGCACCGAGGTCGCGGTCACGGCCGAGATTGATGTACCCGGGGCGCCCGACGGCGGCGAGGCCGAGGCCGAGGTGACAGGTGGGGGTGGTGGCTGCGGCCAGTCGTGTGAAGGGCATCGCGGGCTCCGTTCCGGTCGGCTCCGTGCTGCGACCAACGTACCCGCGACGCCCCACGCGTCCCTCACCCGCTACTTCCTGGCGTTCGCCCATGCGTGCTGGACGGCCAGGTCCGCCTTGACCTCGGCGAGCTGGACGGCGACCGCGCCGGGGGCGGTGCCGCCGCGCCCGCTGCGGGAGGCGAGGGCGCCGGGCACGTTGAGCACCGTGCGCACCTCGGGTGTCAGGTGGGCGGAGATCTTCGCGAACTGCTCGTCGGTCAGCTCGTCCAGCTCCTTGCCCTCGGCCTCGGCGGCCTTGACGCACTCGCCGGCCACCTCGTGCGCCACCCGGAACGGCACGCCCTGCTTGACCAGCCACTCGGCGACGTCGGTGGCCAGGGAGAAGCCGGCCGGTGCCAGTTCCTCCATGCGCTCGCGGTGGACGGTGAGGGTGGCCATCATGCCGGTGAAGGCGGGCAGCAGGAGTTCGAGCTGGTCGCAGGAGTCGAAGACCGGCTCCTTGTCCTCCTGCAGGTCGCGGTTGTACGCCAGCGGCAGGGCCTTCAGCGTGGCCATCAGGCCCGTCAGGTTGCCGATGAGGCGGCCCGACTTGCCGCGCGCCAGCTCGGCGATGTCCGGGTTCTTCTTCTGCGGCATGATCGACGAGCCGGTGGAGAAGGCGTCGTGCAGCGTCACGAAGGAGAACTCCTTCGTGTTCCAGATGATGATCTCCTCGGCGATGCGGGAGACGTTGACGCCGATCATCGCGGTGATGAAGACGAACTCGGCGACGAAGTCGCGCGAGGCGGTGCCGTCGATGGAGTTGCCGACGCTGCCGCGCTCGAAGCCCAGGTCGCGGGCGACCGCCTCCGGGTCGAGGCCCAGCGAGGAGCCGGCGAGGGCGCCCGAGCCGTAGGGCGACACGGCGGTCCGTTCGTCCCACTGGCGCAGCCGCTCGGCGTCCCGGGACAGGGCCTGCACGTGCGCGAGGACGTGGTGGGCGAACAGGACGGGCTGGGCGTGCTGGAGGTGGGTGCGGCCGGGCATCGCCACGTCCGGGTGCGCCTCGGCGAGGGCGACCAGCGCGTCCTGCAGGTCGGCGACCAGACCGCCGATGATCCGGGCGTGGTCGCGCAGGTACATGCGGAAGAGGGTGGCGACCTGGTCGTTGCGGGACCGGCCGGCGCGCAGCTTGCCGCCGAGGTCGGGGCCGACGCGCTCCAGCAGGCCGCGTTCCAGGGCGGTGTGGACGTCCTCGTCGGCGAGGGTGCCGGTGAAGGAGCCGTCCGCCACGTCGGCCTCGAGCCGGTCGAGTCCGGCGATCATGCGGGTCAGCTCGTCCTCGCTGAGCAGGCCGGCCGTGTGCAGCACGCGCGCGTGGGCACGCGATCCGGCGATGTCGTAGGGCGCGAGCCGCCAGTCGAAGTGGACGGACGCGGACAGTTTCGCCAGGGCCTCGGCGGGTCCGTCGGCGAAACGGCCGCCCCAGAGCCGTACGTCACCGCTGTTGCTGCTCACTCGCTCAGCTCCTAGGGAGATGTGGGTGTACGAACCGTACTCGTGCCGGGTCCGCGCCGGCCGTGCCGTGCCCGCGGCGCGTGCCGCACGACAGGCTGGCATGCATGAGTATGCAGAAGTATGCATGGATCGTCAATCGAGCTGCGGCCCTCCACCACGCTCCGGCCGGGCTCCGGTGTGTCCCGGCCCGGCAGCGCGTCGCCGGGCCGGGACACACCGGAGCCCGCAATTCCTTAGACAGTCGAACGAGTTGCGCGGATAATCGGTGGACATGGGAAAGACCTATGAGCGCATAGACGGCAGGCTCCGTGCCTTCATCGAGGAGCAGCCCCTCTTCTTCACCGCGACCGCACCGCTCTCCGGCGAGGGCACGGTCAACCTCTCCCCCAAGGGACTCAAGGGCTGCCTCGCGGTGCTCGACGAGCACACCGTGGCCTATCTGGACTTCGCCGGGTCCACCGCGGAGACCATCGCGCACCTGCGCGAGAACGGCCGGATCACGCTGATGTGGTGCGCCTTCCAGGGCCCGCCCAACATCGTCCGCGTCCACGGCCGGGGCGAACCGGTCTTCCGCGACGATCCGCGCTTCCCCGACCTGCTCGCCCGGTTCCCCGACATCGACCCGGCGGCGCACGGACTGCGCGCGGTCGTGGTCGTGCACGCCTCACTGATCCGCGACACCTGCGGCTACGCGGTGCCCTTCATGGCGTACGAGGAGGACCGCGACCTGCACGGCAGGCGTTTCGCCCGGGAGGACGACGCCTCGCTGAGCGAGTACTTCACCAAGAAGGAGCACGTCGCGACCAGTCTGGACGGTCTGCCGGGGCTGCCGCTGCCCCTTCCGCCGTCCCCGGTCTGAGCCGGCCGCCCGGGCGGGGGGTCATCCGGTGACGCCGTGCCCTCCGGCCGTGCGCGGGTCATCCGGTGACGCCGTGCCCTCCGGCCGTGCGCGGGCCGTCCGCGGCGCCCTTTCCTCCGGCCGTGCGCCGGCCGTCCGCGGCGCCGTCCTCGCCGGCGGGCAGCCGCACCGTGAAGGCCGTCGAGCCGGGGCGGCTCTCCAGGCCCACCGTGCCGCCGTGCGCCTCGGCCACCGCGGCCACGATCGACAGGCCCAGGCCCGCCCCGGCACCGCCGGACGTACCCGCGCGGCGGCGGTCGGCGCGGGTGAAGCGTTCGAAGACGCCCGGCCGGACCTCCTCGGGGACGCCCGGACCGTCGTCGTGGACGCGCAGGACCACGCCGGTGCCGCGGGTCTCGCGGACCACCTCCAGGGAGACCGTCACCTTCGTGCCCGCGGGCGTGTGCAGCCGCGCGTTGGCCAGCAGGTTGGCCAGCACCTGGTGGAGCCGGTGGGCGTCGCCGGTCACCGTCACCGGCTCCTCGGGCAGCTCCAGCGCCCAGTGGTGCCCCGGACCCGCCGCCCGCGCGTCCGTCACGGCGTCCAGGACCAGGCGGGTCAGGTCGACCGGCCGGCGCTCCAGCGGGCGGCCGGCGTCCAGCCGGGCCAGCAGCAGCATCTCGTCGACCAGTTCGCCCATCCGCGCGGACTCCGCGGCGATGCGCTCCAGGGCGCGGGTGACCTCGGGCGACACCGGCCCCGGGTGCAGCAGCGCCAGCTCCGCGTGACCGCGCACCGAGGCGACCGGTGTGCGCAGCTCGTGGCTGGCGTCGGCGGCGAAACCGCGCAGCCGTTCCTCGCTGGCGTGCCGCTTGGTCAGCGCGTCCTCGACGTGGTGCAGCATACGGTCGAAGGCGGCCCAGACCCGGCCCACCTCGCTGCGCGGATCGATGGCACCGGTGCGCGCCGGCAGCGCCACCTCGCCGCTGGCCAGCGGGAGCTCGCTGACGCGGGTGGCGGTGGCCGCCACCCGGCTCAGCGGCCGCAGCGACCAGCGCACCCACAGGGCGCCCGCGACGCCCGTGACGGCGAGCCCGAGTCCGAAGACGCCCCCGGCGACCAGTTCCAGCCGGTGGACCGCGGCCCGCACCGGCTCCATGGGCAGGCCGGTGACCAGGACGTCCCCGTCGCGTCCCGGGCAGGCCGCGAGCCGGTAGTCACCGAGCGCCGACAGGTGCGCCGTGCGGCCGGCGCGGTCCGCCGGGAGGGCCGCCAGGGCGGCCCGGTCGGCGGCGGTGAGGGTGACGCCGAAGCCCGGATGGGAGCGGGAGGGGACCACGGCCGCGTTGGTGACCCGGCCGGCGACGAGCCGGGCGCCGAAGGTCGCGGCGGCCTGGCGCCGGGTGTCGCCGTGCTCGTCGCCGTCGTGGTCCGACGGCTTGACGGCCCCCTCGGTCCCGGCCCCGGAGGCCCCCGTGGATCCCTCGGCCGCCTCGGCGCCCTGGGACCCCTTGGACACCTTTGCCCCGTCGGGCCCGTAAGTCCCGTGTTCGAGGCTCTCGGCGAAACCCGGGCCGGTCTGCCGCAGCTGCTCGTCGAGCCGGCCGGTGAGGAAGCCGTCCAGTTCCAGCACCGCCGCCACCCCGACGGCCGCGCAGCTCACCGCGAGCAGCACGACCCGGCCGGCGGTCAGCCGGGCGCGCAGCGTCCGCGGCCACGGCAGCCGCCGTGCCGGCCCGCGAGCGGCGGCCCGCGCGGGGGCGCTCACGGCGCCGGCTTCAGGACGTAACCGGCCCCGCGCACCGTGTGGATCATCGGCTCGCGGCCGGCGTCCACCTTCTTGCGCAGGTAGGAGATGTACAGCTCGACCACGTGGGCCTGGCCGCCGAAGTCGTAGGACCACACCCGGTCGAGGATCTGCGGCTTGCTGAGCACCCGGCGCGGGTTGTGCATCAGGAGGCGGAGCAGTTCGTACTCGGTCGGGGACAGCTCGATCAGTTCCCCGGCCCGGGTGACCTCGCGGGCGTCCTCGTCCATGACCAGGTCGCCCACGGTCAGCCGCGGGCCGTCCGCCTGCTGCCGGGCCATGCCGGCCCGGCGCAGCAGCCCGCGCAGCCGTGCCACCACCTCCTCCAGGCTGAACGGTTTGGTGACGTAGTCGTCACCGCCTGCGGTGATGCCCGCGACGCGGTCCTCGACCGCGTCCCGGGCGGTGAGGAAGAGCACACAGACGTCCGGCCGCACGGCGCGCAGTTCCCGCAGCACCGAGAAGCCGTCGGTGTCCGGGAGCATCACGTCGAGCACCACGGCGTCCGGCCGCAGGGCGCGGGCACCGGCCACCGCGGCGGCTCCGTCCCCGGCGCCGCGCACCTCCCAGCCCTGGTAGCGCAGGGCTCCGCAGAGCACCTCGGCGAGGTCCGGGTCGTCGTCGACGACGAGGACGCGCACGGGCGTGCCGTCGGGCCGGGTGAGCGCGGGGAGGCCGGAGGGGGCCGGGCGGGGTGTGTCCATGGCCCTACCAGCATCGCCGACCGTCCGCGCTGGCGAGACGGCGGGCGCCTCTGAGTTCTCTGTGAAGGGCCGGCCCGGGTCCCGTTTCAGAGCCCCCTCAGAGGTTCGGCCCGCACAGTGGCGTCCTGGACCGGTGAAAGGACGGACGGGCATGACCACGGTGTACGAACGGCGGGCGGCACCGCCCGTGCCGCCGGTCCCCCGGCGCTCACCGGCGGGCGCGGTGTCCGCGCTGCTGTGGGCCGGGGCCGTCGCGGTGCTCGCCCTGTGGTGGTCGGACACGGCCTCCGTCGTGGGCGCGGCGGGCTGGCTGACCGGCGCCGGACGGATCACGGGACTGCTGTGCGGCTACGCGTGCGCGGTGCTCGTCGCCCTGATGGCCCGGGTGCCGCTGCTGGAACGCGGCGTCGGGTCGGACCGGGTGGCCCGCTGGCACGCGCGGGCCGGCCGGTACACGGTGTGCCTGCTGGTCGCGCACGTCGTGCTGGTCCTGGCCGGGTACGCCGCCCAGGACCACGACTCCCTGCTGCACGAGGCGGTCACCGTGGTCCTGGACTATCCGGACATGCTGATGGCCACCGCGGGCACGGTGGTCCTCCTCGGCGTCGGCGTCACCTCGGCGCGTGCGGTGCGCCGCCGGACCAGCCACGAGTTCTGGTACTACACGCACCTGCTCACCTACGCCGCCGTCTTCCTCGCCTTCTGGCACCAGCTCGCGCTGGGCGAGCAGTTCAACGGCAGGCCCGCCGCGACCGCCGCCTGGTACACGCTGTACGGGGGCGTGAGCGCGCTGGTGCTGTGGTTCCGCGTGCTGGTCCCGGTGCGGCTCAACCTGCGGCACCGGATGCGGGTCGAGTCGGTGCACCGGGAGGCGCCCGGCGTGTACTCGGTGGTCGTCGGGGGCCGGCACCTGGACGAACTCGGCGCCCGGCCCGGCCAGTTCTTCCGCTGGCGGTTCCTGGCCGAGGGGATGGGCCGGACGTCGACGCCCTATTCCCTGTCCGCGCCGCCCCGCCCCGGCCTGCTGCGCATCACCGTCAAGGCGCTCGGCGACCACAGCGCGGCCGTGCCGCTGCTGCGGCCGGGCACCCGGGTGTGGGCGGAGGGACCCTACGGCGCGCTGACCGCCGAGCGGCAGACCTCGGTCCGGTCGCTGCTGATCGCGGCCGGGGTCGGCATCACCCCGCTGCGGGCGCTGTTCGAGACGCTGCCCGGCGAGGTCACCCTGCTGTACCGGGCCCGTACCGCCGAGGACCTGGCCCTGGGCGCCGAGCTGGAGGCCGTCGCGCGCTGGCGCGACGCCCGGGTGCTCTACGCGCTCAACGACGCGGAGGGCCGGCGCCCCGCCCTCACCGCGGCGGCGCTGCGCGACGCCGTCCCCGGCCTGTCCGGGCACGACGTGTACCTGTGCGGCCCGCACGCCTTCGCCCAGGACGTGTACGCGGCGCTGCGGGCCGCCGGGGTGCCGGACCGGCGTATCCACCACGAGTCGTTCGAACTGTGAGGCATCCGTGCACCCGTTGAGGAAGAACCGCCCGCTGCGCCGGATCGTGCTGGCGAGCGCCGCGACCGTCTCCGGTCTCGTGATGCTGCTGTCCCTCAAGCCGCACACACCCGCGACGATCGTCGCGGCACCCGCGCCGGCTCCGGCCGCGTCGGGCGGCAGCGGTGCCGCCGGCGGGTCCACCGGCACCGGGACCGTCACCGGTGAGAGCGTGCAGACCCGCTGGGGTCCCGTCCAGGTGCGGATCACGGTCGCCGGCGGCCGGATCACGGAGGTGACCGCGGTCGCCTACCCCACGGACAACCCCCGCGACCAGGAGATCAACAGCTACGCCCTGCCCGCCCTGCGCAGGGAGGCGCTGACCGCGCAGAGCGCGGACATCGACACCGTCTCAGGAGCCACGTACACCAGTGACGGCTACCGGCGCTCGCTCCAGTCCGCGCTGGACCAGGCACGTGGCTGAGGGCGCGGCCCGGGCCGTGGTGCGGCACGCCGAGGAGGTCATGGGGACGGTCTTCTCCTTCGACGTCCGCGGCGGGGAGGCCGGCGCGGTACGGGCGGCGCTGGCCGACGCGGTGGCCGGGCTGCACCGGGCCGACGAGCTGTTCAGCACCTACCGCGCGGACAGCCAGGTCTCCCGGCTGGCGCGCGGCGAGATCACCGAGCGGGAGTGCGCTTTCGAGGTCGCCGCGGTGCTCGCGCTGGGCGCCGAGGCGGAGCGGGTCAGCGAGGGCTGGTTCAGCCTGCGCCACGGGGGGTCCCTCGACCCCACGGGCATCGTCAAGGGCTGGGCGGCCGAGCGGGCGGCGCGGCGGATCGCGGCGGCGGGAGCGGACGCGGTCAGTGTGAACGGCGGCGGGGACGTGCAGGTGCTGGGCGCCCCCGGACCGCGGCGGCCGTGGCGGGTCGGTGTGTCGGACCCGTTGCGTCCTGGGGCCCTGGCCGCGGTGGTCTCGTCGGCCGGGAGGGCGGGGCTGGCCGTGGCCACCTCCGGCACGGCCGAGCGCGGCGCCCACATCACCGACCCGCGCACGGGCAGGCCCACGGTGACCGACCTGGTGGCGGTCACGGTGGTGGCCCCCGAGCTGACCTGGGCGGACTGCTGGGCCACGGCCGCGTTCGCGAGGGGGTCGCGGGCGGGACTCGCCTGGCTGGAGTCGCTCCCCGGCGTGGAGGCGCTGATGATCACGGCGGACGGCGCGGCACGGTCCACGAGCGGCCTGGCAGCCCACCTGGACTGACCGGACCTGCGCCCCGCGCCCCCGGCCCAGTCCCGGCCCCGCCCGACAAGCCTGCCGTCCCGCTGCGGCCGACCGGGCCGGCCGGCTCCCCCCCGCCGCGCCCCGCCTCGGTCGACCGGGCGTGCCGCCTCCGGCCCGCTCAGCCGACCGGGTCTGCCGCCCCGCCTCACCTCAGCCGACCGAGCCGGCCACCCGCCCGGCCTCGGCCGGCAAGCCTGCCGGTCCACTTCGGCCGACCGGGCCGGCCGGCTCCGCCCCGCCGCGCCCCGCCTCGGCCGACCGGGGCCCGCGGCCGCGGCGCCGGTCCGTCGGCGGGGCGGCCGTCCGTCGGCGGGGCGGCCGGGTCCGAGCCGGTGGGGTGCGGGTCAGTGCCCGTTCTGCGCCAGTCTCAGCAGGTGGTCGGCGAGGGCCTGGCCGCCGCTCGGGTCCCGGCTGATCAGGAGCAGGGTGTCGTCGCCGGCGATGGTACCGAGGATGTCGTGCAGCTCGGCCTGGTCGATGGCCGAGGCCAGGAACTGCGCGGCGCCCGGCGGGGTGCGCAGCACCACGAGGTTCGCCGACGCCTCCGCCGAGATCAGCAGTTCCTGCGAGAGCCGCCGCATCCGCTCCTCCTTGGCGGACTCACCCAGCGGTGCGCGGGGCGTGCGGAAGCCGCCCTCGCTGGGGACCGCGTAGATGAGGTCGCCCTCGTTGTTGCGGATCTTGACGGCGTTCAGCTCGTCGAGGTCGCGGGAGAGCGTCGCCTGGGTGACGCTCAGCCCGTCGTCCGCCAGCAGCTTGGCCAACTGGCTCTGCGAGCGCACCGGTTGCCGGTTGAGGATGTCCACGATCCTGCGGTGGCGTGCGGTGCGGGTCTGCGGCAGGGCGGGCCCGGCTGAGCCGTCACTGTGCTCGTGGTCCTGTGCCTGACTCATCGTCGTCCCATTTCTGCGGATCATCCCTCCCCGTCGGCCACGTCCAGGACGCCCGGCAGTGCCCCGAGGAACGCGTCCACGTCGTCGTCGCCGAGGTTCAGCGGCGGCATCAGCCGGACGACGTCGGGAGCGGGCGCGTTCACGAGGAAGCCGGCCTCCTGGGCCGCCTGTTGCACCTGTGGCGCGTGCGGCCCGGTGAGCACGATACCCAGGAGCAGCCCCGCGCCCCGGACATGGTCGACCAGCGGGTGGCCCAGGGCCTCGATCCCCTCGCGCAGCCGTTCACCCTGCCGCTTGACGTTCTCCAGCAGCCCCTCGCCCGCGATGGTGTCCAGGACGGCGAGTCCGGCGGCGCAGGCCACCGGGTTGCCGCCGAAGGTGGTGCCGTGCTGTCCGGGCTGCAGCAGGTCGGCGGCGCGGCCGAACGCGACCGTCGCGCCCAGCGGAAGGCCGCCGCCGAGGCCCTTGGCGAGGGTGACGACGTCGGGCAGGACGCCGTCGTGGGCCTGGTACTCGAACCAGTGCCCGGTGCGGCCGATGCCGGTCTGCACCTCGTCCAGGACGAGCAGCGCGCCGGTCGCGGCGGTGATGGCGCGGGCGGCCTTCAGGTAGCCGGCGGGCGGTACGACGACGCCGTTCTCGCCCTGGATGGGCTCGATGACGACCAGGGCGGTGTCCTCGGTGACGGCGGCGGCCAGCGCCTGCGCGTCGCCGTACGGCACGTGCGTGACGTCGCCGGGCAGCGGCCGGAAGGGCTCCTGCTTGCCGGGCTGGCCGGTCAGGGCCAGGGCGCCCATGGTGCGGCCGTGGAAGCCGCCGTGCGTGGCGACCATGTGGGTGCGCCCGGTGAGCCGGCCGATCTTGAAGGCGCCCTCGTTGGCCTCGGCGCCGGAGTTGCAGAAGAACACCCTGCCGTCGCGGCCGAAGCGCTGGAGCAGTCGTTCGGCGAGGGCGACGGGCGGTTCGGCGACGAACAGGTTGGAGACGTGGCCCAGGGAGGCGATCTGCCGGCTGACGGCCTCGACGACCGCCGGGTGGGCGTGGCCGAGGGCGTTGACCGCGATGCCGCCGACGAAGTCGAGGTACTGCTTTCCGTCGGCGTCCCAGAGCCTCGTACCCTCGCCGCGGACCAGGGGCAGGCGCGGTGTGCCGTAGTTGTTCATCAGCGCGCCCTGCCACCGGGCGGTCAGCTCCGCGTTGCTCACGACTCCCCCTCTTCGTCCGGCACGACCATCGTGCCGATGCCTTCGTCGGTGAAGATCTCCAGCAGGATCGAGTGCTGGACCCGGCCGTCGATGACGCGGGCGGTGTTCACCCCGCCGCGCACGGCGTGCAGGCAGCCCTGCATCTTCGGCACCATGCCCGAGGACAGGTCCGGCAGCAGCTTCTCCAGCTGGCTCGCGGTGAGGCGGCTGATCACCTCGTCGGAGTTCGGCCAGTCCTCGTAGAGGCCCTCGACGTCGGTGAGGACCATGAGGGTCTCGGCGCCCAGTGCCGCAGCGAGTGCCGCAGCCGCCGTATCAGCATTGACGTTGTAGACATGTCCGTCGTCCTGGGAGCGGGCGATCGAGGAGACGACCGGGATGCGGCCGTCGGCGAGCAGGGCCTCGATCGCGCCGGTGTCGATCGCGGTGATCTCGCCGACGCGCCCGATGTCGACCGGCTCGCCGTCGATCTCGGGGGTGTGCTTGGTGGCGGTGATGGTGTGCGCGTCCTCGCCGGTGAGGCCGACGGCGAGCGGGCCGTGCTGGTTGAGCAGCCCGACCAGTTCGCGCTGCACCTGCCCGGCCAGCACCATCCGTACGACGTCCATGGCCTCCTCGGTGGTGACGCGCAGGCCCGCCTTGAACTCGCTGACGATGCCGTGCTTGTCGAGGGCGGCGCTGATCTGCGGACCGCCGCCGTGCACGACGACCGGTTTGAGGCCGGCGTGCCGCAGGAAGACGACGTCCTGGGCGAAGGCGGCCTTCAGTTCCTCGTCGACCATGGCGTTGCCGCCGAACTTGATGACGACGGTCCTGCCGTGGTGGCGGGTGAGCCAGGGCAGGGCCTCGATGAGGATCTTGGCCTTGGGCAGTGCCGTGTGTTTCCGCGTCGGGGTCATGAGGAGTACGCGCTGTTCTCGTGGACGTAGTCGGCGGTCAGGTCGTTGGTCCAGATCGTGGCGGTCTCGGAGCCGGCCGCGAGGTCGGCGACGATGTGCACCTCGCGGTAGCGCATGTCGACCTTCTCGCGGTCCTCGCCGACCGAGCCGTTCTTGCAGACCCAGACGCCGTTGATGGCGACGTTCAGCCGGTCCGGCTCGAAGGCGGCCCCGGTGGTGCCGATCGCGGACAGGACGCGGCCCCAGTTGGGGTCCTCGCCGTGGATGGCGCACTTGAGGAGGTTGTTGCGGGCGATGGAGCGGCCCACCTCGACGGCGTCGGCCTCGGTCGCCGCGCCCACCACCTCGACCTGGATGTCCTTGCTGGCGCCCTCGGCGTCCCCGATGAGCTGGCGGCCGAGGTCGGCGCAGACCTGCCGTACGGCCTCGGCGAACTCCTCCTGGCCGGGCGTCACCCCGGAGGCGCCCGAGGCGAGCAGCAGCACGGTGTCGTTGGTGGACATGCAGCCGTCGGAGTCGACGCGGTCGAAGGTGACCCTGGTGGCCACGCGCAGCGCCTGGTCCAGGGCGTCCGCCTCCAGGTCGGCGTCCGTGGTGAGGACGACGAGCATGGTGGCCAGGCCCGGGGCGAGCATGCCCGCTCCCTTGGCCATGCCGCCGACGGTCCAGCCGTCCCCGGTGACGACGGAGGTCTTGTGGACGGTGTCGGTGGTCTTGATGGCGATGGCGGCCTTCTCCCCGCCGTGCTCGCTCAGGGCCGCCGCGGCCGTCTCGACGCCCGGCAGCACCTTGTCCATCGGCAGCAGCACGCCGATCAGGCCGGTGGAGCAGACGGCGACCTCGACGGCGCCGACCCCGAGCACGCCGGCGGCCTTCTCGGCGGTGGCGTGGGTGTCCTGGAAGCCCTTGGGGCCGGTGCAGGCGTTGGCGCCGCCGGAGTTGAGGACGACGGCGGAGACCCGGCCGGTCTTCAGGACCTGCTCGGACCACTGCACCGGGGCGGCCTTGACGCGGTTGGAGGTGAAGACGCCCGCGGCGGCGCGGCGGGGCCCGGTGTTGACCACGAGGGCCAGGTCGGGGTTGCCGTTCTCCTTGATCCCGGCGGCGATGCCCGCCGCCTGGAATCCCTTGGCTGCCGTGACGCTCACGGTGCGACTCCGATCGTCGTAAGCCCGGTGGTCTCGTCGAGTCCGAGGGCGATGTTCATGCTCTGCACGGCACCGCCCGCGGTGCCCTTGGTCAGGTTGTCGATGGCGCTGATCACGATGAGGCGGTGCGCGGCGGGGTCGTACGCCACCTGGAGCTGGACGGCGTTGGAGCCGTACACGGCGGCGGTGGCGGGCCACTGCCCCTCGGGCAGCAGGTGGACGAAGGGTTCGTCGGCGTACGCCTTCTCGTAGGCGGCGCGGACGGCCTCGGCACCGACGCCCGCGCGGGCCCGGGCGCTGCAGGTGGCGAGGATGCCGCGGGGCATCGGCGCGAGGGTGGGCGTGAAGGAGACGGTGACCGGCTCGCCCGCCGCCGCGCGGAGGTTCTGCATCATCTCGGGGGTGTGCCGGTGTCCGCCGCCGACGCCGTACGGGGACATGGAGCCCATGACCTCGGAGCCCAGCAGGTGCGGCTTGGCCGCCTTGCCCGCGCCGGAGGTGCCGGAGGCGGCGACGATCACCGCCTCGTTCTCGACGAGCGCGGCCGCGTAGGCGGGGACCAGGGCGAGGGAGACGGCGGTCGGGTAGCAACCGGGCACCGCGATGCGCTTGGACCCCTCCAGCGCGGCGCGGCCACCCGGAAGTTCGGGCAGGCCGTAGGGCCAGGTGCCGGCGTGCGGGGAGCCGTAGAACCTCTCCCAGTCGGCCGGGTCCTTCAGCCGGAAGTCGGCGCCCATGTCGATGACGAGGACGTCGGGGCCGAGCTGCTCGGCGACGGCCGCGGACTGGCCGTGCGGCAGCGCGAGGAAGACGACGTCGTGCCCGGCGAGCGTCTCGGGCGTGGTCTCGGCGAGCACCCGGCCGGCCAGCGGCAGCAGGTGCGGCTGGAGCGCGCCGAGCCGCTGACCGGCGTTGGAGTTGCCGGTCAGGGCACCGATCTCGACCTCGGGGTGCGCCAGCAGCAGACGCAGCGCCTCTCCGCCCGCGTATCCGCTGGCACCGGCGACCGCCACACGTACAGCCATGAACCCTCCTCCTCGATGGCATGACTATACGTATGGGCGCACGTTTATGCAATCCTAGGCGAGGTCCGCCTTGGGCAGCATGATCCAGCGGGAGACGACGAAGGTCACCGGGATCGCCGCCGCGGACGCGAGCAGCGGCGCGAACCGGCTCCCCGCGTGCAGCACGTCGACGATGAGGTAGACCCCCGCCGTGGTGATCAGGAAATTGGCCGCGTTCGTCAGCGGGAAGAGCAGGAATTTCCGCCAGGTCGGCCGGGTCCGGTAGGTGAACCGCGCGTTCAGGAAGAAAGAGCCGATCATGCTGAGGAAGAAGGCGAGCACATGCGCCAGGAGATACGGCAAACGCGTGAGGAACAACAGGTAAAGAACGTAGTACGTCGCCGTGTTGAGAACGCCTACGACGGCGAAGGTGACGATCTGCCTCGTCATCGGGTTACGCATCAGGGAATGAGATCCTTCGTTCGCTCCACGTTGCTCTCCTTCACCAGGAAGTGCGGGCGTCCCTTCACCTCGTAGTAGATCCGGCCGGTGTACTCCCCGATGACGCCGAGCATGACCATCTGCACGCCGGCGAGCGCGGTGACGGCCGTGATGATCGTGACATAACCGGGGGTCTGCACGCCGTTGACGAGTGCGGCCCCCACGATCCACGCCGTGTACACCCCGGCGCACAGCAGCAGCCACATGCCCAGGTGGAGGGCGGCGCGCAGGGGCCGGTTGTTGAACGAGAGCAGTCCGTCGAGACCGTAGTTGAGCAGGGACTTCAGGGTCCAGGAGCTGCTGCCGTGCTCGCGGACGGCGTTCTCGTACTCGAAGGTGGTGGTGGGGAAGCCCACCCAGGCGAACAGGCCCTTGGAGAAGCGGTTGTACTCGGTCAGCGCCAGCACCGCGTCGACCACTCGCCGCGACAGCAGCCGGAAGTCGCCCACGCCGTCCTTGAGTTCCACGTCGACCAGGCGGTTGACGAGGCGGTAGTACAGGCGGGCGGTGAGGGTGCGGGTGAGGCGGTCGCCGCTGCGGCTGCGGCGGGCCAGCACCTGGTCGTAGCCCTTCTCGCGCAGCTCGACCATGCGCCGGATCAGCTCCGGCGGGTGCTGGAGATCGGCGTCCATGACGACCACGGAGTCCCCCGAGGCGTGGCGCAGGCCGGCGAGCAGGGCGGCCTCCTTGCCGAAGTTGCGGCTGAAGGAAACGTACCGCACCCGCGCGTCGGCGGCGGCCAGTGACTGGAGCAGCGTGAGCGTCCGGTCGCGGCTGCCGTCGTCGACGTACACGAACTCCATGTCGTGGCCGAGCGGCAGCAGGTCCTCGGCGATCTTCTGTACGGCTTCGTGGAAGCGTTCGATGACGTCTTCCTCGTTGTAGCAGGGGGCGACGATCGAGATGAGCATGGTTCTCCCCGGGGGGCGCGGTCAGAGAGCGCTGGGCGTGCGCTCGCGCGGGCGTGTGGGTGTGCGGTGCGGGGCGGGACGGTCGGCGGCCCGCCGGCGGCGGACGGCGCCGAGGACGCCGAGCAGGGCCAGGACCAGGAGCGAGGCACCGCCGGCGGCGGTGCCCAGGCGCAGGCCCGGCGGGTGGAAGGTGCAGGTGACGCTGGTCGCGGAGCCGTCCAGGGGGACGGCGATCAGGCCGTAGTACTGCTCGGCGGGAGTCTCGGGGCCGCCGCCCGCCGCACACCGCCAGCCGGCGATCCGGGGCGCGGCGACGACGGCGGTGCCGGTGCTGCCGGCCGGGAGGCGGGCGTGCAGCGTGCCGTCCGAGACGGTCACCTCGCTCGCGCCGGTGGCCTTGAGGTGTTCGACGGCGGTGTGCAGCCGGGCGGTGTCCAGGCAGCCGACGGCGCCGTCCGGGACGGTCCCCGCCCTGGTCGGGGCCAGCTCGATCCGCAGCCGCCCGGAGGCCGGGACCCGGCCGAGCCGCTGCATGGCGGCGATCTTGGCGGCGTCGGAGGTGAACCGCCCGGTCGGGCCGTGGCCGGCGCCCGCCCCGGTGCCGCCCGCCGGGGCGTCGGTCAGGCGGGCGGTGCCGGAGAAGTGCGGCGCCCACAGGTAGACCTCGCTGCCGGCGGGGCACCGGGCGGTGACCGACGGCTTGCGCGCGGGGGCCTCCCCGGCGGTGCGGGGGGCGGTGCCGATGCGCAGGCCGGGACGGGCCGCGCCGCCGTCGCGTTCCGGCCGCTCCCCGCCCCAGGTGCGCACGGTGAGGGACGGCACGGTGTAGACGCGGGCGCCGAGCACGAGTTCCTGGTTGCGGTACGGCGACGGACCCAGAGCGGAGACACCGGCCGTGCCGGGCGCGGCGGCGCCGGACGGGCGTACGGTCACCAGTGCGGGCACGTCCTGGCGGGACACGGTCAGCGGGCTGCGGTCGCGCGGGTTCCAGTGCTGGTGCTGGTCCGGCGGGGAGTGCACGCGGGCGCCCACGGAGAAGATCGCGTCCGTGACGGCGTTGTCCAGGCTCTGCAGGTTCCGGCCGCGGGAGGTCCAGCCGTCGCCCAGGGCGGTGAGCATGCGGCTGAGGACGTCGGCGGTGAGGCTGCTGTAGTACTGGGCGCCCTGGCCGCCCACCATCATCGGGTCGTTGCCCACGGTCTGCTCACGGCCCGGGTCGGTGCGGTAGCGGGGCCAGTCCTCGGCCCGCGCTATGGCGTGCGCCTGCCGCTGCTGCCGCCCTCCCCAGGGCGCGTAGTCGTCCAGGTGGGCCAGCCGCAGCCGGGTCGCCACGGCGGAGGTGGCGGTCGCCTCGCCCAGCTGGGCCCCGACGAGCAGCACGGCCGCGAGAGCGAGCAGCCCGGCACGGCGCCGCTTCGCGACGGCGGGCCGAGGGCGCGGAACACCGGCCGGGTGTGCCCCGGCGGCCGGCGGGCCGCCGGCGTCGGGGGACGGCCGGGCGTCGCCGGCGGCGGGCCGCGCGTCCTCGTCCGCGGGCCGGACCGGTTCCCCGGCGGCGGCCGCGGGCGCCGCGTCCCCCGCCGGCTCCCCGGTCCCCCTCGTCTTCCCGCGCTCCGCGCGGCCGAGGAGGAGCAGGCCGCCGACGGCGGCCGCGGCGGCCGCGAGCAGCACCGGCCAGGCGAAGGAGCGCACCAGGCCGCTGCCGCTCGCCGCGGCGGCGATCAGGGCGAGGAGCGTGGCCGCCGCGCCCAGCGCGCGCGGGCTCGGCGCGCCGTAGGAGAGGGTGTGCCAGGCGGCGATGACGAGCAGCGCGCACAGGACGAAGGCCTGCCGGTACGGGCTGCCGTTCGGCGTGGCGAAGGCGTGCCAGGCCAGGTGGGTCGGCGTCCACTGCAGGGACAGCGTCACGGCGGCCACCAGCAGGGGCCATCCGGCGCGCACCCGCTTCGGGGCTGCCCGGTGGAAGGGCAGCGCGAGGGCGAGCAGCAGGGCCGTGGTGCCCACGAAGAGGGCGGGGCTGCCGAAGCCGTACGTGGTGGGCAGCAGACGGGCCAGCAGGTCCTCGGCGGGCACCGGCGTGAAGTGCGTGACCCGGCCCGGATAGGCGTGCTTGGTACCGAGGTAGATCACCGTCACCAGCGGTGCGGCCAGACCCACGCCGAGGACGACGGTGACCGTGGCCCGCCCGGCGGCGGCCAGGGCGCGCCGAAGCGGCAGGCGGCCGAGCCAGAGCCGCAGCAGCAGCACCAGTGCGGCGCCGAGCGTGGCCATGTAGGCGGTGTAGAAGTTGGCGGTCCAGGCGAGCGCCACGATCACCACGCCCAGCAGCGGGCGCCGGCCGGTGAGCGCCCATTCGCCGACCAGGCACAGCAGGGGCAGCGCGACGAGGCCGTCCAGCCACATGGGGTTGTACGAGGCGTCCGCGAGGGACCATCCGCACAGGGCGTAGGCGGAGCCGAGCAGTCCCGCCGCCCACCAGCGGCCGGGGCGCAGGCGCAGCAGCAGCCAGGCCATGGCGGCGCCGGCCGACGCGGTCTTCAGTACGGTCACGAAGTAGACCGCGAGGTCGATCTCGTCCCGCGGGAAGAGTGCGACCAGCAGGGCGAACGGGCTGCTGAGGTAGGTCCCCAGGTCGGGCAGGAAGCTGGATCCGTAACCGGACTGCCAGTTGACGAGGAGTCCGCCGTCGGCGCGCCCGTGCAGCAGGTCCCACAGGTGGGCGTGGAAGGGCACGTACTGGTTGCCCAGGTCGTTGACGCTGCGGGTGCGGGGGCCGAAGGGGTAGCTGCCGGCCACGGCGTCGGCGGCACAGAAGGCGGTGGCGGTGAGCAGCGCGGCCAGCAGGGCGGCCGACTGTCCCGGCCGCCGCCACCAGGGCGGGGCGGGCGGGCCGCCGTCCGGGGCGCCGGCGCCCCCGTCCGCTCGTCGCCGCGCGGCTCCGAAAACGGTCCTCGGCAGGCTTGGGCGATCCATTCTCGGCAGGCTCCCAGGGAATTCGGGACGTACGGCGTCTCGTCGGGGGGAGGGGAGATCACTCCCCGCGCGTTGCTGATTCGCCGGCCTGGACGGCCGGAGTTCCCGTTGGCCGTTGCCGTCGCCCAGAATTGGTGCCGCGAATTCGAATGCGCAGCAGTATTCTCCGGCACCCTGTTTCCGTCAGGGAAACTCGAACCGTCGCGTAAATGATCCGGCGGTTAATTGAATTGCCGCCGGGTGTCGGAGCGGTGACGCCGCGGGCCCCGGGGGCGGGCCGCGGCGCAAGCGACGACGCACGCGGCGGCTCACGGGGTGGCGCGCGGCTCGCGGGCCGGAGCCTGCGCGGGGCTGCCGGGAGGTGCCCGGAGGGACCGCCCTTGACCTGGAGCGCGCTCCAGGTTCTACGGTCTTGTCATGACCAGCGGACAGCCCCTCCCGCGAGGCCGGGGAACGACTCTGACCATCGCCCAGGTCGCCGAGCGCACCGGCCTCACGCACGACACCCTGCGCTACTACGAGCGGGCCGGCCTGATCGAACGGGTCGGCCGCACCACCGGCAACCAGCGGCGCTACGAGGCGGCGGACCTGGCCTGGCTGGAGTTCCTGCTGCGGCTGCGCGAGACGGGCATGTCGATCGCCGGCATGCAGCGCTTCGCCCGGCTGCGGGCCGAGGGCGAGGCGACGGTCGGCGACCGGCTGACGATGCTCCGTGAGCACCGGGCCGCACTGGCCGCGCGGATGCGGGCGCTGCGCCGCGGCGCGGGCGCGCTGGACGAGAAGATCGATCACTACGAACGACTGCTGCACGGCCGGCGGACGAGGACGGACGACCCGACATGAGCGAGAGCACCACCCGTGAAGAGCGCTTCGCGCGCGGCCTGGAGGTCCTGCGGAGCGTGGACGGCGAGGCGGGGCAGCGGGTCATCGACTCGCTCGCCGACATCAGCCCCGAGCTGGGGCACCAGGTCGTCTCCTGGGGCTTCGGCGAGATCTACGCGCGCCCCCAGCTCGTCCCGCGCGACCGCCAGCTGGTGACCCTGGGGATGCTGACGGCGCTCGGCGGCTGCGAGCCCCAGCTGGAGGTGCACGTGAACGCGGCCCTCAACGTCGGTCTGACGCCCGAGCAGATCGTCGAGGCGATGCTGCACGCGGCTGGGTACTGCGGTTTCCCGAAGGCCCTGAACGCCACCTTCGTGGCCAAGAAGGTCTTCGCCGAGCGTGGGCTGCTGCCGCTCGGACAGCAGCCCACGGCGTAGGGGCCGGCCCGGCCGCCTACTGCTGCCTGATTCTGAGGAACGTGACGGAGTTCGGCGGGAAGGTGTAGGTGAACCGGCCGGCGGCCCCGGTGAAGACGGACGTGCGGGGCACGACGGCCGCCGAGGTCTCGGTGTTCACGGCGTCGGGCGCGGCGGCCAGGGTGGTGGCCTTCGCCCGGGACGCGACCTTCGCCCCGCCCAGGTCGATCGCGGTGCGGGCCGCGGACGAACGCGCGTTGACGACCTTGACGATCAGCTCGCCGGTGGCCGCGTCGCGGGTGACGACCTGGCGGAACGGCTCGGCCGGCCTGTCGTCGGTGAAGGTGCCCCATTCCTCGCCGTCCAGCAGGAGGGTCACCTGGCGGCCACGTACCTTGACGTCGATGTCGTAGGCGCGGCCGGTCTCGATGGTGCCGGGCTTGGCCAGCAGAGTGGACTTGCCGCCGTCCACGGCCTGCTCGACGGCGCTCTGGGTGTTGTTCCAGCCGCCCAGGTTCCACCAGTAGTAGTTCCCGGTGTCCTTGACGCCGAAGGCGACGAGGAAGCCCTCCTTGCCGGCCTTCTTGGTGGCCTTCACGTGCAGGTCGTAGTCGTGCCAGGCGGGGTCGCCGGCCGAGACCATGGTGTTCTCGGCGGTGGTGTCGCTCTGCACGTAGGCGCCGTCCTGGACGCTCCAGCTGCCGCCTCCGGTGTGCGTCCAGCGGGCGGCGTCGCCGGAGAAGTCGTCGCCGAACAGCGGTGTCCCGTCGGCGGCGGTGACCCGGACGTCGTCGTAGGCGGCGCTGGTGGCCCAGGTGGACAGGCCGACGGCACCGGTGAGGGGGCCGCTGACGTCCGGGGTGGTGGTCGCCGTGCTCGGGACCACCCGGTCCCCGGTGTTGTTCATGAACAGCTTCTGGACCTCGTAGTTGGCCGAGCCCCAGGAGGCGTGGTTGTTGAACCACACCAGGTCCGGACGCCACTGCACATAGTCCTCGTCGGCGAACAGCGGGGCGTAGGAGGCGAGTTCGACGACGTCCGCGTTGCGTTCCAGGCCGGTCATGTAGGCGGCCTCGGCGAGGCCGTTCTTCCAGGCGTTGCCCTGGGATGCGTACTCGCCGAGGAAGACCTTGGGCCCGGAGCGGTCGTAGGAGTCGTAGCGGTCGTTGTGCTGCAGGAACCACTGGGGGCTGTTGTAGTAGTGCTCGTCGACCAGGCCGACCCGGGCGTCCCGGTTGAGCTGCCAGGCGGTGTCGAACGTGGTGCCGCTGTCGTCGGGCCCCGAGTTGGAGATCACGCTCATGTACGGGTACGCCGCCTGGATCGCGGCGCGGAAGCGGGTGAAGCGGGCGAAGAACTCCTTGGGCAGGTTCTCCTCGTTGCCGACCTCGATGTGGGTGAGGTGGAAGGGCTTGGGGTGGCCCATCCGCGCCCGCAGACCGCCCCACCGGGAGATGACCGGACCGTTGGCGAACTCGACGAGGTCCAGGGTGTCCTGGATGTGCCGTTCCAGGAGGGCTTCGTCGTCCACGGCCCGGTTCTGGCCGCAGCCGGTGACCAGGGCGGGGACGACGGGCAGGGGCATGGCGCCGATGTCCTCGGCGAAGCGGAAGTACTCGTAGTAGCCGAGTCCGTAACTCTGGTTGTAGCCCCAGAAGTTGGCGTTCACCGCCCGCTGCTCGACCGGGCCGACGGTGTCCTTCCACTGGTAGGAGCGCTTGCGCTGCCAGCCGGAGGCCTCGCTGTAGTCCTGCATGGAGCCGGTGTTGACCAGGCAGCCGCCGGGGAAGCGGACGAAGCCCGGGTGCAGGGCGGCGACCTTCTCGGCGAGGTCCTTGCGCAGGCCGTTGGGCTCGTGCCGGTAGGTGTCGCGGGGGAAGAGCGAGACCATGTCGAGGGCCGCGGCGCCCGAGGCGGCGACGGTGAGGCGGCCGGTGGTGCTGGTGCGGGTCGCGGTGAAGGCGGCCCGGTACTGCGCCCAGCCACCGCCGCGCACGGCCACCCGGCGCGCGGTGGCGAGGGGGCCGGAGGCGTCCTGGAGGGTGACGGTGAGGGTGGTGCCGCGGCCGGCGCGGGCCCAGACGGAGAAGTCGTACTTCTGCCCGTCGCGGAGCGCGATGCCGGTGTTGTAGCCGGAGTTGGTGACGGAGGAACCCGCCGCGAGGGACAGGTAGTTGCGGTTGCGGTCGTTGAGCCGGCCGGAGTCGTCGGCCACCTGGGCGGTGCCGTCGGCCGTCCAGCCGGTGAGCGGGGTGTAGGAGCTGTTGTCGTCGGCGGAGTACTCGAAGGACCGGTTCTGCACGAGTTCCGCGTACAGGCCGCCGTCGGCGGCGCGGTTGATGTCCTCGAAGAAGACGCCGTACATGGTCTTGCCGATCTTCGCGCCCCGGGCGGCCGGGTCGACGGTGATCGTGTAGTCGGTGACGTCCTCGGCGTGGGCCGGGGCCGGGGCGACGGTGGCTGCAGCCACCAGGAGGGCGCTCGCCGTGAGACCGAGTCTCCAGCGGGTGCGGACGGTGCGTGACATGGATACTCCGCGGCTCAGTTGGTCGTTCGAAATATCGGACAATGGTCAGCACTTCGAACGGCAAGATAGGCAGGGGGCGAGGGCCCGTCAATGGGGCCGACGAGGTCCCTTGGGTTCTAGGAGTCGTTGCAACACCCCAGTTCAAGGGGTGCGATGGACTTCGAGATCCGAGCGGACCGGATTCCGCAGGGGCGTAAGAAG